>DASRLH010000029.1:0-9364 GCA_035648595.1 Tepidisphaeraceae bacterium | reverse complement strand
CAGTTTCTGGAGCGCTACGCCGCGATGCCCGCGAAGGTAAAGGCGGAACGAATCGAAGGGATGGTCTACATGGCCGCGGCAGCGGTTTCAGCGTCGTTTCATGGTGTGCCCCACGCAGCCATCATGGCTTGGTTAGGCGCTTACTGGTTAGCGACGCCTGGCGTTCAGGTCGCTGATAACAGCACCATCGCCCTCGACCTGGACAACGATCCTCAACCCGATGCATGCCTCTATATCCTCGGCTCGCATGGCGGCCGCACTACCTTCACCGCCGAACGGTACATCAACGGCGCTCCCGAACTGATCGTCGAAATCGCCGCCAGCAGCATGAGCTACGACCTTGGCGCCAAGCTCAACGCCTACCGCCGCAATGGCGTCCGCGAGTACCTCGTGCATCGCACCTATGATGGCGAGTTTGACTGGTTCATCCTCCGCGACGGGCAATATCAACGGCTAACGCCAGACGCCCAGGGGATCTGCCGGAGTGAGGCATTCCCGGGATTATGGCTACAGGTTGACGCCTGCGTCGCGGAGAATCTGGCCCAGGTCCTGGCGGTGCTACAGCAAGGAATCGCAAGCCCCGAACATGCGCAGTTCGCAAAGTCGCTGGAAAGCCAACGCGCCGCCAAGGACGAGCACAAAACAGATGAATCGTAGGGTTCGCTTCAGCGAACGCCGCGAAAACCGCCGCAGTGACGTAGCGGATATCGCCGTTGTAATCGGGCTCTTCCTCGATTACGCGACCGATCGAGTCGAAAACAAAAGATGCGGTGACGTACACGCTCCCGACGAGGCCTTTGCTCCAAGTCATGCGCGAGGGGTCGTCGAACTGGAAGTTTTGCGCCGTCGTGCCCACGACGCCAGCCGCCGGCGCAATAGCAATTGCGGTTCCGCGTCCCATAGGATCAAACGTGTTGGCGAATGCGCTGCCGTTCTCATTGGTGTAGCTGGTGGCGTCGGAGGCTAAATTGAAGCCCCACGTCCGGGTTGACCCGTCGTGGAACTGCATTGTGGTGTTGCGATCCAGCGTATCGAAGGCCCAGGTGGTGGTGCCGCCGTTGTTGTCCACAAGGATCGTCTGGTTGCTGTTGGCGTCCAACGTGTACTTCGTTGTGATGGTTGACACGATGGCGTTGGCTCCGATGCCGCCGGTGCGAAGGTGCTGGTTGTCCTGCTTCTTGCGGCTCGCGCCGTCGAATATCGAAACGGCGGTGTTTTGCCTGGGGTCGATCGTGTTGGTGACGTTGCCCCGACTGTCGCGGCCAATCAGGTTGAACAACGTGGACGTGTCGGACAGGCTGCTGGAGATCGTGCCGTCCGCGCCCTGGTCGCAGCGCTGCACCAGTTGATTCATTACATCGTAGAGCATCAGACTTGCAAAGCTTTCCGTTGCAATTGTGCCGCTTAACGTACACTTATCGACGCGGGTGATGGATGTCGGATTGTCGTTGGCGTCGAACTGGTTTTGCACCTGGTTGTTGAGGGCATCCGTGCCGAGGATTTGCCGGTTGGCGCCGTCGTAGGCGAAGTTGGTAATGGCGCCGTTGTCGGATGCCGATGCGCTGAGCCGGCTGGCGCGGTCGAAGACGCTGCGCGAGAGGATGTAGCTGGCTCCGCCGGTGGTTAGGGTGACGGTGGTCGTGTTGCTGTTCGCCGTGGAATTGGCGGCGAGTCCGCCGCCGGTGTGGGTGACGGCTCTTCCCGAAGGCAGCGCATGCGTGGGCGAGCCGCCGGAGATGCCGGTGTTGAGGAATACGTCCTGCTGATTCTCGTATCCTCGTCCGCCTTCATCGAATCGCGTGCTGCCGCTGGACAATGGGACGTTGAGGGAGCCGGTGCGGTCGGTGGGCGTGGGGCCGCCTGTCGTGCCGTTGGTTTGTTGGGCGATGGTCCGGCCGCCGGGGTCGAAGGTGTTGGCTTTCGTGTCGCCGACGGCGTTGGTGCCGGCGATGTTGCGGTCGAAACCATCGTAGGTGTTTTGGGCGAGCCAGTCGCCGGTGTGGGTCAGCGCGCTGCCGGAGTGGAAGGCGTCGTCGATGATGACGGACAAACTCTGGCTCGTGGTTCCGCGCTGGGCGGGGGCGATGGCGTCGATCAGGTTGCCGTTGCCGTCGCGGGCCAGCACCGTGACCGCGCCGGGGTTGCCGTGGGCGGGGTCATAGCCAACCCGGGTGGCGAACTTCTCGTCGCGCTCGTCATAGTCAAACTCGATCGTGTTCAAGAGCGGCTTGGTGATCTTGATGGGATATTTGATCTTGACGATGCTTCCCTGATGCCGGGCGGAAGCGCCGGTGCCGCTGCCGGTGCCTTCGCCGTTGACATCACCGATGCCCATCTCGAAGCTGGCGGGCAGGCGAAGTTGGCGGCGTTTCTGCATTATTGGCTCACAATAGCTTGGAAAAGCGCACCTGTCCCGCTTTCCGTCGCCAATAGCTTGGAAAAGCGCACCTGTCCCGCTTTCCGTCGCCCGCTTTCCGTCGCCAAGGGCGGAACACCCCCGCCCCAATGCGATTCGACCCTGGCCACGACGCGGCGAGCCTTGCCGGGAATATTCGATGTGAGGGCGGCGCTCTTCGGACTTCGGATAGGGATGCGGACCGTTGCGCGGTTTGTGTTTTGCGCGCTATCTGCGTCCGTTTGCACATTGTCATTATTTTGCCGGCGGATGCTGTGCCATGGTGGCGAAGTAATCCTTGACGGCTTGTTGGGCGGCGCGGGGGATGCGTTGTTGGGAGACTTCCTGGGCTTCCTCGTGTTTGGCGCTGGCGATGGCCTGGCTGAACTCGATCTTGGATTGGCCGCGATCGGAGGGGGCTTTCACGAAGTTGCTGGCGATGATCTGGCCGTTCTCGTTGACCTGTGAATCGGAAAGTTCCTGCTTGACGGCGAAGGGGGCGACGGTGGGGTCGGGGCGTTGGCCGCCGTTGGCGATGGCGGCGCCGCCCTTGCCGCCTTGCCCGCCTTGTTGCGGGTTGCCCGCCTGCCACTTGCCGCCCTGGCCTTGTCCCTTTCCCTGGCCTTGTCCGTTGTTGGCTTGTTGACCCTGGCCTTGGCCGAATTGTCCCTGCTGGCCCTGGCCTTGTCCCTGTCCTTGCTGGCCGGCCTGGCCGGCGGCGACGGCCTGGGCGTCCTTGGCCATCGCCTGCATCTGGGCGATCTGCTGCTGCATCGCCTGCTGGGCGCTTTGGCCGCCCTGGCCATTGCCCTGGCTTCCCTGCTGGCCCTGGCCCTTGCCGCCGTTGCTGGCTTGCTGGCCCTTGGAACCTTGCGCGCCCTGCCTGCCCTGGCCGGCGGACGCTTGCTGCATCGCCTGCGAAAGGGCCTGGGCGGCGGCGGCCATCTGCTGGGCGCTGGCTTGGCCGTTGGCTTTCTGCTGGCCCTTTTGCACCGCCTGATTGATCGCCTGGGCGGCGGCTTTCTGCTGCGCCTGGCTCTGGCCCGACTGCTGATTGGCCTGCTGGATGGCCTTGTTGGCCATGGCGGAAAGTTGCTGTTGCGCCTGTTTGTCTCCATTGGCGGCGGCCTGCATGGTCTTGGCCATCTGCTGGGCCGTCTGCTTATCCACGCCGGCCTGCTGTAGTTGCTTTTGGATTTTCTCCTGCGTTGCCGGATCGTTGGCTTTCTGCGCGATCTGTGCCGCCAGCTTCTTCATCTGCTCGGCAGCCTTGTCCTGCTCCTTCTTGTCCATCTTGTCGAATTTTTTGACGGTCTCCTGCAACTTATCCACCGCATCATCGAGTTTGCCGGCGGCGAGGGCGCGCTGGGCATCGGCGATGGGGCCGGTCTCCTGCGGGGAGGGCGGGCTGATGTTCTTCAGATCCTCGAGCTCATTTTCGGTGCGGGCGAATTTGTTGGATTCCGCGATCTTCTGCTTGACGGCGGCGATTTCATTGAGCGCGTCCTTGGCCTTCTTTTCGGCGCTGGGCGGATCGATCACTTTCTGGTCGGCGATGTTCTTAAGCTCCTGCGTGGCCAGCTTGATCTTCTCATCCTGCGCGACATCCGGCGGCTGCGCCTCGGCTTCGGCGATGACGCTCTTCACCAATCGCAGCGCCGCGGTTTCGGCGCGCTTGTGCTGTTCCTGTTTGGCGGCCTGTCGTTGCTGCACGCCGGCCAAGTCAAACTGCGGGACCAGCCACATTGCCAGCAGCGCCGCGGCGGCTACGCCGAACATCGCATTGGCCGGCTTGGGGTAGG
This sequence comes from Tepidisphaeraceae bacterium, assembly GCA_035648595.1. Taxonomy (GTDB): domain Bacteria; phylum Planctomycetota; class Phycisphaerae; order Tepidisphaerales; family Tepidisphaeraceae; genus RYN-428. The sequence continues at coordinate 5,167 of DASRLH010000029.1, read as the reverse complement.
GCACGGGGAAGCGCTTGTGCAGGCTGACCGAATCGGCCGTCTTCTCCGCATCGCGCACCGCGGCGACGGCGAAGGGATCGCGGCTGGGGCGGACGTAAAGGGCGGTGCTGAATTTTTCCTTGAGTCCCAGCTTTTCGTCAATTGCCACCGCGGCTTGCCGGGCCGTCGGCCGGCGCATCATGGAAAAGACAACCGGCACCACGACCGCCAGTCCCAGCGCCGCCCAAAACCAGATCGCCTGATGCGGCAGATGCACGCGGAAAAGCCGGCCCATCAAAACCGCCAGCAGCACCGCCCCCGCCAGGACAATCCCCGCCCACGCCCAATAGCGCACGAGCGTGGCAAGCGCCATTTTACTTCGCACAAGGTTCACATGTTGATCCAAGCGGCTCATGGGGCCTCCGTGGGTGAATGCAGACGCGGGTATTCTACGCCTTTGACGCCGGTGACGGCAATGGGTTCCCGATGCTATGATCCAAATATGCCGGTAGTGTACCCGACGTGCGGTGGACCATTGAAGGCGGTAGCGCCGGGCAAGCGATTAGCTGGAACACCGTCCGCGGGGGCAAGCAGGGCTGGACGGTCAAAGGGTCGGGAAATCATGGAATCTCTAACGGAATTGGCAGAGGCCTTGGAGTCGGGCGGCCACGACGCGGATTTGCGGCACTTTCAATCTCGTGTAATCGATCCGACTCGTCGGCACGCGCATGAAACGCCGCCTGATCTTGACGTCATGCCGCTGGAGGGTTTGGAGCGGCTAAAGTATTAAAATAATTCAGCAATTTCTCGTGAAGGCCGTACGTTGATTTGTTAGAATGACTGGGGCCACGAGGGTTTGCAGTGCGTCCTTGATCCACGCGTCCTTTATAGTGGAGTTCAGCGATGAAACGCCATTCACATTTTCCCATCGAGAAGCTCGAATCACGGACCTTGTTGAGCGCGGCGGTCGGCGTCGCAGGCAGCGCGCTGGGCGCCCCCACTTCCGTTCCCCCGATCACGGTCGGCGCGATCCCCACAGTGAACGGCCCCACCCTGAACCTGACGGCGGGCGTTGCATTCAACGGCACGGTGGGGTTCTATGCGTCGCCGGTTCTCGACCCTCCACTGGCCTACTTCGCCAACATCAACTGGGGCGACGGCGCCTACACCAAGGCCGCGCTCACCTATGGCCAGCAGGGCAATCAGTACGGATACATCATCTCCGGGAGCCACACGTACGCGCAGCCCGGCAACTACACGTTGACGGCAACGTTGATTACCGGCCCGATCAATCCGGCAATGGAATTCCCCGACCGGCTCATCGAGCAGATCGTCGATCAGGTGATCGTCGCGCCCGGCAATTTCAGCGGCGGGGTGACGATCACCCAAACCGCCGGCCAGAAGTTCACCGCCGGTGTTGGAACCTTCGTCACCCTCGCGCCGGGAACCGGGCTGAGCGCATCAATTAACTGGGGCGACGGGCACACCTCGCCGGGCCTGCTCACGCCCGTCGGAGTCGTCGGCATTGATGAGATTCAGTACGGCGTCACCGGAACCCACACGTATGCTGCCGCCGGCGATTACGCCATCCATACCACCGTCGTGCGAAGGCCGATCGTCGTGCCCGGCCAGCCCACGCCGCTTTATATTGTCCTCGTCGCCCAGATCGACAGCACCGCCATCGTCAATCCCGCGGAAGGCCAAACGGGCACCTCGCTGGCCGGCACGATCGCCGGCACCTACCGGTCCACCGTCGGCAATCCCGACGTCGGCAAGACCTATAGCTTCAGCGGCTCAGGCACCGCGGGCGATCTTGGGGGCGTGAGTCTTAAAGGCAGCGTCCATCTTCCCGGCTTCATCCTCCACGGACGGGCGAGCGGAACGCTCACGCTCAGGAACGCCAGGGGATCGCTCACCGTGCGCCTGCTGGGCCCCGTCGAGGCCGGATTCGGGGCATTCCCCAGCACGCTCAGCTATGTGATCATCGGCGGCACCGGCGCCTACGCCGGCGACACCGGCAGCGGCAGCATCGACGTGACGCTCGCCAATTCCATGACCGCGCTGTCGCGCGTGGGACGCTTCACGTTTGTATTCCATTAATTGTGGTGGCGCGGCCCGCTCAACGTCTGGATGGAATCGCGCAATCGGGCCGACCTATCATTATCCATAGTAATGACTGGAGCATCATGGCAGATGAGTTGGACGTTGCGTTTCGAACCTCCCACAAGGCGTTCCCCCCGAGGGCAATTCGCATGGAGCTTCCCGGCTGGGGAGGCTCCGCGGAGGTCAGGATGCAAAACGGCTCGGAGCCCGAGCCGTGGCACTGTCCGCCCTTCGTGGCCGGAAGCTGCTACGGAATCGAGTTGCTGTATCATTATGAGAGCGAGTGCCATGTCGTCAACGACGGCGGAAACGTGCAGATCGAATGGGACCATCGCAATGAGCCGGGCGGCGTTATCGCTCCCGACGAATTCGCGTTGTTCGCGCCGTCGCCTTCAAAGTTCTACAAGTTCAGCACGATGATCGACCTGCAGTCGCCGCCGGGGTACGTCCTGCGGACCAATCCTCATCCGCGCTTCTTCACGGACGAGATCGGCGACGTTCCGCTCGCGATCGTTGGACATGTGCAAAGCGAATGGTGGTCGAAGCGGCTGTTCGTCGTGTTCAAGGCGCCCCCGCCGGGTTCCCGACACATTTTTCGCAAGAATGAGCCATACGTGCAGATCCTTTTCGTCCCCGAACACGTCACATACAACACTTCGAGAATGACTCCCGAGCAGGAGGAACGCCGCGCGCAGCTCGAGAAGGGCATTGATATCGGCAAGCCGTATGTTGCCAAACATGTCTGGCATAACCCAAGCGGCGCGGAGTTCAGCAATCACTACAAGGTGCTGTCGCGACAATTCAAACATCACGGAATGGATGGGGTGGAAAAGGCGGTGGAGCGGGCGGTGGATCACCGGCATGCGACGCTGCCAACGGGAAAGACGTTAGCCGAGTACTTCGCGCTGGCCGAACAATTCGAGCGCGAGGGCAAGTTGATGGAGGCCAAGTCGATCTACCTCCAGATCCGGGGATGGGAGCCGCGCAATGCCGAGGGAGCATGCCGGCTGGGAATGCTCGCGGCTTCCATGGGATTAACCACCGGCGCAATCCGGCAGTTGAGCATCGCTATTTCGCTCGAACCCCGCGCGCATCGCTATCGGTATCAAATGGGGGAAGTTTTGCGCTTGCAAAACAAGTACCCCGAGGCCCAGGCCGCATTTATGTCGGCCCTGGAGCTTCATCCTGGCGACCCCGAGGTCCAAAGCGCGCTGGGGCTGACGCTTGTCCAGCAAGGTCGCACGGAGGAGGGCCTGGGGATTTGCCGCGCCGCTCTCCAAACAGGCGGCCGCCTTCCCGTTGCGCACTTGCGGATGGGCCACGCGCACGCATTGGCCGGATCGCGCGAGCAGGCGCTGCGGTGCTTCAACGCGGCAATCGCTCTGGATCCCCAATTCGCACCCGCCCTCAATGCCCGCGATGTGCTGCACGACGAGAACTGCGGCATACCGATGGCGCCAACCAATCGACCCGCTTAATGGATGCGACAACCGGCGAGGCTCTCAAAGTTGCGACGAATCCAGCGAGTTTGGCAGATGGATGCCGCATTCGACCTTGGCGCTGTCGGCCCATCGGCCGGCGCGGGGGTCTTCGCCGGGCATGATGGGGCGGGTGCAGGATAGCGGGTTGCAGCCGATGGAGGCGTAGCCCTGCTCGTACAGCGGGTGATACGGCAAATCGTGCTTCTTCATGTAGGCGTATATCTCGCGGCTGCCCCAGTTGAGCAGCGGTGAGACGGCGTGGCACTGGTAGCGCTGCGACCATTCCACAAAGCTTACGGCTTTGCGCGTGTCGGCCTGGTTTCGGCGGATGCCGCGCAGCCACGCCCTGGGGGCAAGTTCCTGCATCGCCCGATTCATCGGCTCGTTCTTGTTGGCGGCGCAGCAGGCTTTGTCATCCTTGCGGAAGCTGGGGTTTTCCTCGCCGGCCTTGTGCAGGTAGGCGATCGGGTCGTTGCGCGTGCGGTAGACCCATACGTTCAAATCGAGCCGGCGGCGGAGGGCTTCCATGTGTGCCCAGGTCTCAGGGAACAAATACCCCGTATCCACCATGACCACCTTGATCCCAGGGAGCCGTTGCGTGGCCATGTGCAGAAGCAGCGCTGACTCGGCGCCGAAGGAAGACGTCATCAACAGGTCCGTCCCAAATTGCGCGGCAGACCAGGCGACGATCTTCTCGGGCTCGCTGGCCTCGAAGACGGCGTTGAGGGACTCCAGGTCCAACTCGTCGGCAACTACATTCTCGGCGGTCGCGGTCATCAGCGGCTTACCCCGGCTTTCGTTGTGTCTGCATCGCGTTCGCATGGTCCAGGCGTTCGCGCAGTGAATCATAATATGCGCGCGGAACGCGCCGGCCTTTGGCCATGCCCAGTTCGATGTCTTTTTTGTTGGCGCCGTGAAAATCGCTGCCGCCGGTTTTTAGAAGGCTCATGCGGTCGGCAAGCTTCGTGTACTTCCCGACGAGCGCATCATCGTGATCGCTGTGAATGACCTCAATGCCAACGAGGCCCAGGTCCTTGAGATCTTTGAGGATGCGTTCGAGTTGGCCGTCGTTGGTGGCGCGGAGTTGGACGGGATGGGCCAGCACCGGCAGCCCGCCGGAGTCGCGGATCATCTCCAGTGCCTGGCGCGGCGTCAGGCGTTCCTTGTCAAAATAGGCCAGACCTCCGGGCGCAAGAAATTTATCGAATGCTTGCTTCATTGAAGAGACGTATCCCTTGCGCAGGAGGATTGCCGCGATGTGCGGGCGGCCGATGACTTTTCCGCCGGCTTCGCGCTCGACTTCCTCCATCGTGATGGCGACGTTGAGTTCCTGTAATTTGGCGATGATTTTCGGATTGCGGTTGTCGCGGCCTTCGATCAACTGCCGGGTGAGGCTTTGCAGAACCGAGCTTTGCGGATCGATGCCGTACCCCAGGATGTGCATCGTGCCCGGATGCGGATACTCGGCGGAAATCTCGATTCCGGGCAGAAAGTCGATGCCCAGTTTTTGCGCCTCGGCCGAAGCCTCGGCGATGCCGGCGATGGTGTCGTGATCGGTCAGCGCCAGCGCGGAAAGCCCCGCCCGCTTTGCCAACTGCACGACC
>DASRLH010000028.1:0-10226 GCA_035648595.1 Tepidisphaeraceae bacterium | reverse complement strand
GCATCCAAGGCTTTGCACGTCTCAGAATCGCCCCTATTGCCAGTACCTTCCGAACCTATCCTATCGTTGGGTTGTTCAGAAGATTCTGAAAGTTGGGGCGGGCGAGTTGTGGGGTGTGTGCACGAACATCGGCCTCCATCGCGGCAGCTGCAAGCAGGCGTTCGGCATTTCGTCCAGCGAGGGTCAATGCGATCCGCCTGCCACTTCCTATCGCGCCTGGCACCGAGTCGCGGCGGATCGTGGCGAATCCCACCCGCTTCAGCTCCATCGCGGCGTCATGCCCGCGTCCCGCCGGTGGAATGAGGCAGATCGCATCGCCGGACAGGCTGGCCAGCCCGCGGAGCAGATCGGCCACGTCCAGCTGACGGCGGATGTGGTGCAGGTCTGCCAGCGATTCAAGTTCGTTCACCATTGCCCAGCCGGCGGCGGTTAATTGGTATGCCCAGCGGACGTACTTGTGTGGGCGGGGCGGCCGAGCCCGGGTCGTGCGAATCAGAAATTGCTGCTCGAGCTCACTCATCACTTGAACAAGCGGTCGATGATGCGTTCCATCGGGGACGGCATAAGCGATTCCGTTCTCCCCCAGGCCGGCCAGCAGCTTGAGCACCTGGACGCTGTACAGGACGTGCTCCATGTCAAACTCGTCGGCCTTCGCGGGGTTGGCGTGATAATTCATCGTGACGCGAAGCTTGCCGTCTCTGGCCCGCTCCTTCAGTTCCTTGACGGTGATATCCGGGGTCGGTGGGTGAGGCTGCTCTACGCGGTTTCTACGTTTTGCCATGATCGAATCTCCTGAAAAGTAGGTTTTGGATGCGTGGTTTTGGCAATGCGTTGACACAACTCAACACTAAATGACAAAACCCCATCCCATTTGCTGCAAACGTGGTTTTGTCAACTGTCAACTGTCGGCAGAGGGTAAGTAATAAAATATGGAGTAGTATATATATTAAAAAAAGGCTTCTTATGTGTTGACAGTTGACAGTTGACACAACTGGAATTTCCTAGTTGTTAGAGGCGGTTTTGTCATTTTGCCCCCTGGTTGTGTCAACATCGAATAGGTGAAAAACAGCCAGCGGACGCCCGCCATCGTCTCCGGGTTTGTGATACTCCCACCTCCCGGCGCCGGCCTTTTCAAGTGCGTTGAGCGCCCCCCGGCATTCGCCCGCGTTTTTGAACAGCCGCTTGCATCGCATGATTTCCCGAACCGTCATGGCGTTGTCGTGCTTTGCGAAAAGCTCAATCAGCTTCGCGCCTAAATCCGCCTCGGCCGGCTCGCTGTTGTCGAGCATCGCGTAGATGCGTTTGGTCTCTTGCCCAAACCACTCCACCAGGCCAATGCCTGAGAGCATGGATTGTGCGTCGATTTCAAAAGGCGCGACTCGCTCCCCGCTGGTATGCCTGACAACATGAATGATCATGGCCAGCCGCGCGGCATACGCCTCCAGCTTGGCCCAGGCGGACTGAAGATTGCCCGCGAGATTGTCGCGTTCCCGGTTGTGTCGGTTGTAGAAGTCGATCCAAACTCCTTTTGCCTGCGGATCGAGAATCATCGTCGCCGGTGTGTTGGGTGGGAGAAGCGGGTTGCCGTCGCCGGGGAGATCGAACAGAGAATTGAACAGCTTGTCCAGGGCCGCGATTTGTTCGTCGGAAATATCGTCATCCGTCCACACTTTTGGCTGCTTTGGCGGCATGGCCATAAGAAAACGCGCGGCAAGTCCATTGTCGAAATTGTCCTCTCCCAGGGCCTTGCGCAGTACCTTCGGCTGGATGCCGCCTGTGACTGATACAACAGCGCGAGGCACCAGCAACTTGATCCGCGAACCCTTCCGATCCACCTTGATCGTTCCAGCGCTGTGGAATGAAAGCCACCGCGCCACGTCGCCTCCCATCCCGCCTTTGTATTCCCCGAAACTATTCAGCCAGCCCGAGAGCTCATCGACCGACAACAGAATCCCGCGCGGCCATTCCGCCAGCATTGCCGCCATCGCCTCGGTTGTGGCGTCGGATGTATAAGTTTGCTCCATCGCCGGCGTGACTGGCGATTGTGGTTTGTCGCCTCGAATCGCCGGGTTTTTACCTTTCCATTCCTTCAGTTCATTTGCGTAAATCTCTGCCGCTTCCTCATAGTCCCGCCACGCGGCCTTGAATCTCACGTCGGCCTGATTCTGCCTCTGCTCAGTGGGCCTGACCGCGTGTTTCCATCCCGGAGATTTGAGACTGCCTGATTCAGTCACGGGACACGCCCAGATAATCGACGGCTCGCACCACGATTTTTTGAGCATCACCTGCCGTGTACTCCCGATCGCGCTGGCCAGTGCTGCCAGCATTGGCATTGCCACGAACACCGGATCACCGCGCATGGCCTCGGATGCGGCATGGATGAAGTTGGCGACAACCGGCGGCAAAAGATGGAGAGGAAACGGCTTGTACGGAATCGGCTCGGGCGCCGCCGGCGCTGCCGGTGTGCTCGTCGCCACCAATGTTGGCGCGGCGCTGCCGCTCATTCCCATCCGCTGAGCCGCGTCGGCGACTGCCGCCGCTCTATTGCCGCCGTGCTCGTGTTCGACGAACAGGTCAAATGAATCACTTCGCTTGCATGATGCGCCGCCAACGCCGCCGTGCTGCATCGGATCATTGCTCGAATGATGGAAGGCATATCCATCCTTTAGGTTCACGCTTCCGCTGGCGCCGCCGGGGCGCTTGTACCGATTGCCGCCGGTGGGTGTATAGCCGTACCCCTCCAGCGTGGCGCGCAGATGATGCGCGGCGTTCCAGGTGTCGATCACGCTGCTTTGCACGCTCTGTTTAAACGCCTCGCCGTTGCCGCTGACTTTCGCCGCCCCGGTCAATCCTTCCAGGTTCCCTCGTTGCGTCGTGCCGTCCCAACTGTCTGCCTTGGGAGATGCAATCTGGCCGGCCAGTTCTTTCAGCTTCACCTCGGGTACGACCTCGATCTTCTCGGGTAGGTCGATGATCCGGCTTTGCCGGTGCGGCCGCACCGTCGAATGCGGCCCTTTGCGCGCGACGGTGCCATACAGCTTCGTGACGCGAGCGGGATTGCTTACGCTGGCGTCCACCTTGGCCGCGTCGTCACTGAATCGCTTGCTCAGCGCATGAAGGACGCCGCTTATGAGACTGGTTGCCGCATCATCGTTGGTGAGGTCGATCCGATACAGCAGGTGAGCGCCGTTGCCGCTGTCGGCGTAGATCGGTGCGGGCCAGTTGGTGTGTGTCAACGCATCACGGATACCCCTGGCCCGCTCATGCGCGGCCTCGTGTTCGGCGTCGGTGGCGTTGGTGTCCGGCTCCACTCCCTGTGGCCGGATGCTGTCAACGTCAATGAGAAGCCATCGCCGGCGGCGCACGTGCTTATCTGTAGCACTTCCGAACCTGATTGAGTGAAGCGGATTGAATGTGAACCAGACGGCAGTTGTATTGGCGGCTTCTTGCTCAACCGCTTCCTTGGCGAGCTTGGCATGATCGCTGGAAATGAAGCTTTCGGTTGACTCGCCATGCTTGGAGCGGATTTCAATCACCTGGCCCGGCTCGCAAATTGCCGACAGACTGCGAAGAATCTCAGATTCGCTGCTTGACTTCCCCGCGATGGTCGGATATAGTTTCATCGGTTTTCGATTCTGCCGCGATGTTCCTTGCCTGGACTCGCGGCATTTTTATTGATGTAAAATTGCTCCATCCCGCCAGCACGATTCCATCAGCCGGCCTTGCGCTGTTGGTCGATCTTTTGAAGCTCGGCAACGATCCGATCCGCGTCGGCGTCGGAATAAATGTTCGCAGAGGCGGCGCGGGCGATGGGCTTGATGCCGCGCGACTTGATAACGTACTCCACCTTGTGCTGCGGCTTCCCGCTGGTCTTGGCAATCAGCCCGCTTGTCCAAATGTTCATGGCGTGCTCCAGGCTCAAGCCAATCACTCGCCTACGCGGTTCACCGCCTGCCGTGTGATTGGCACACAAGCAAGATCGAAGCTCGCGGCCCGCGCGTGAAACATTTCCGGCGAAAATTATTTTGCTGGCGGATCGAGGGTGTGAGGTTCGCGCCCGCCCGAACAGAAGTTCGCTTGTGGATCGAGGATCGACCGCAGCGATTCCAGCAGCGCGACAACAACCGCCGGCGAGGCCCACGGCTTGTCGCTAACTTGCATGATCCAATCCAAAATCTGCGCGCTGTTTTGAACCGCACCCAGGTCAAGTTGATATCCGCCATACCCAAGGGTGCGGTCGCGGGCGTTCCACTTCCACGGCTTCACGGCCCTCGGCCGGCGCCGGCGGGCATCCTGTTGAACCAGTTCGCCGGCAGTCATGGGCTTGGTGGTGATGCTCATCTATTGCTCCGCGACGGCCCCACCGCGCGGGATCGCAACCAATTTTCCTGCTCCAAAATGGATCGAAGGTGGCCGTTGTCGTCGATTGCCTGTTTCAGTTGTTTCAACGTTATCTCTGTTATTGGGATTCGGCGCGTTGTAGCCTCTTCCAAATTAAAGATATCGAGGTATCCGTTTTCCGCGATGCGTTCCTGGTCTGGAAGCACCAACCGGCTTATTGCGCTTACCGACCTAGACCAATGGGCCCACCCCAGGCTAAGGACATAAATCTTGGCCGACAGTTGCCCATACGCCACTCGCCTCAGCGCGTCCAGCATGTCGGCGGAAATGGTGTCGATTGATTCGCCAGCCTCTTCCTTGGCGCGGACGACCATTGCCATGCGAATGACAAAATCAGCTGTAAGTTTCGGGTTTTCCATTGGTCTGTTCTCCTATCGTGGGTTGTCTTTTGGCGTGTCGTTCCCAAGGCGGTCACTTGGCGGCTGCCTCAGTCGCCACGCCGCGCAGCGAGTCGATGTAGGCCATCAGGTCGCGGCGGTCGTATCGAACGCTGTAGCCGATCTTGATGCACTTGACCGTGCCGTCGTTGGTGAGCCCCCAAAGCTTGCGGTCTGAACAGCGGAGAAACGCCGCCGCCTCTTTCCTGTCCAAGATCGCATAGCCTTGGTCGATGAATTTTGCCGCTGCCATATACTGCCTGCCTTTCATTGAAAGTACCTTGAAACACACTTGACGGCGGCGGTTTACCGCGCATTTCTGTATATGCAAAGGGACTGCGATAGGGGCAATCTTGGATTGGGGATCAATGGGAATGGGTGACACCAATTGAGACAGAAAATAATTTTATTTTTCTGCCCGCGCATGAAAAACCCGGCCTCGAATGGGCCGGGTCGGGAGGGTCGAGGCGATTATTTCGCGGGCCGGACGTGGCGCCGGATCATTTGCAGGATGGCCGCGCGTGTAGCGGCGGGCAGCGCCGCCCAGGCGGACGATATTTCGGCAATTTCCAAATCGCGCACCGAATGGCGCACACCGCCACCACTTACAACACTGTTTTCCCTGTGTTCGGACGGGGGTTCAATTCCCCCCGCCTCCACTGAAAACGCCTCGCGGACGCTTTGCGTCGCGAGGCGTTTTTATTGTTGCCATCTTCTCTACAATGCCCCGGCTTGGCCGCGCCCACGCAGTCCATCCTCCTGCTCCATGTCACCGGCGAAGACCGGCCGGGCATCACCGCGTCGCTCGCGGAGATTCTCGGACAGCAGCGCATCGAGATTCTCGACATCAACCAGACCGTCATCCATAAAACGCTGCTCCTGGGGATGCTGGTGCGGATTCCTAGGGAAGTGGAATCGACTTCGGTGCTCAAGGATTTGCTGTTCACGGCACACCACGGCGACCTGCGCCTGCGCGTCACGCCGGTGGATGATGATCAATACGATGCCTGGGTGAAACGCCAGGGCAAGCCGCGCTATATCCTCACGCTGCTGGCGCGGCGGCTTTCGGCGGAACATCTGTCGGCGGTGGCGTCCGTCATCGCGGGCCAGGGAATGAACATCGACATCATCACCCGGCTTTCGGGCCGTCCGCCGAGGATCGACGATGGCCGGCCGCGCCGGGCGTGCGTCGAATTTTCCATCCGCGGCCAGCCGACGGACGAGGATGCCCTGCGTGCCGCGCTGATGCAGGCCACGCGCGAGCATCCGGTGGACATCGCCTGGCAGCGCGACAACATCTACCGGCGTATCCGCCGGCTCGTCGCCTTCGACATGGATTCGACGCTCATTGCGCACGAGGTGATCGACGAATTGGCGCGGGAGGCGGGCGTCTACGAGAAAGTCGCCGCCATCACCGAAGCCGCCATGCGCGGCGAGCTTGATTTCAACCAATCGCTCACCCAGCGCGTCGCGCTGCTCAAGGGATTGCCGCAATCCACGCTGCATCGCGTCGCCGGGCGCCTGAACATGACCGAAGGCGCCGAGCGGCTCGTGGCGGCTCTCAAGAGCTTCGGCTACAAGACCGCCATCATCTCCGGCGGCTTCGCGTTTTTCGGGCATTATCTGCAAAAGAAACTGGGCATCGATTATGTCCGCACCAATGACCTGGAGATTGAGAATGGGCTGATGACAGGCCGCGTGAAAGGCGAGATCATCAACGCCGGCCGCAAGGCGCAGTTGCTGGAGGAGATCGCCGCCCAGGAGAACATCGCGCTGCAGCAGACGATCGCGGTGGGGGATGGCGCCAACGACCTGCCGATGCTCGCGGCCGCCGGGCTGGGGATTGCCTTTCACGCCAAGCCGATGGTCGCGCAGAGCGCGCGGCACAAAATATCCACCCTGGGCCTCGATTCGATCCTCTACCTGATCGGCGTCCGCGACCGCGACCTCCTCGAAGGCGACGGCGCGGGAGCGAAGTAGCGGATATCCGGGCAATTGTTTACGTCCGGCCGCGCCGTCGGGATCACACCTCGATACGTTAATGCTCCTCATTTGCCCGTCGCTGAAATCTCACATATCGCGGCTTCAAGGCTCGCGGTGTAACCGCGCCCGTCGGTTATCGGCGAGCCTCCCATGCGATCCCGCAACGACTTGCGAATAGCCGCCAGATGATGCAAGTCGCCAGCCAGCCCGACGGCTTTGGCGACGTACTCCTCATCATTTTGCGCGGCAAGCTCCGACAGTCCCACGCCCGCCAGATAGCATGCGCCGCGCCGGGAAACGACCGACGGGCCGGCGAGGGTAATCAACGGCACGCCCATCCACAGCCCGTCGCAGGTGGTGGTGTCGCCGTTGTAGGGGAACGGATCGAGCGCGATGTCGATGCGGTTGAACAATTCCAGATACTCGGCGCGCGGGCGAGGCGGCACGAGCTCAAGGCGGTCGGGCGGGATGCCGTGGCGCGCCATCTTCTCCAGCAGTCCGCGATTGTCCGCCGGGGAGAGCAGCACAAGCCGCGAGCCGGGAACTCCCGCCAATACGCGGCCCGACACTGCCGCCGCCCCGTCGCTGATCTTCACCGCCTTATTGAGATTCCCAAACGTCACATGCCCGGCGGCCAGCGCCGGCAGCGCGCCGACCGCCCGGCTATCCGCCGAGGGCTGATACGGCCACGCGCAGTGCGGCAGACGGATGAGCCGCTCCGTGTAATATTGCTCGGTTCCCGGCGGATCGCTGTGCCAATCGGTGATCCGGTAATCCACTGCCGTCATGCCGGTTGTCCCGGCGTATCCAAGCTGCACCTGAATCGGCGCGGGCCGCCGCGCCAGCACCAGCAGGCGATTCGCGGCCATGTGCCCGGCCAACTCGACGAGAATGTCGATCCCGTCGGCGCGGATCATCTCGGCGGCTTCATCGTCGGATATGCCGTTCACGTCCCGCCATGTGTCGGCCAACCCGCGAAACCGCGCGGTCACGGCATCAGGGCGCTCTACCGATGAGTAGCAATAAACCTCGAACCGCGAGCGGTCGTGGCATCGCAGGATCGGCTCGATCAGGTGGGCGATCGTATGAGCGCGGAAGTCCGGCGATAGATAGCCGATGCGCAGCGGCTGGCCGGGAGTTCGATCACGATGAACGGTTGGCATCGGACGGATATTCGCATGGCGGCGCGCCCATTCGCTGGCCTCGCGCAACAGCAACTCCGGAGTTGATCGTGATGAGTAGTACAGCGTGTAAAGCAGATCGGCGTGGCGGGCGGCGTCATGGGGGACAGTTCGACGGCACGCCGCATGTGGGCGATCGCCTCCTCCTGGTTCCCCTGCATCGCCAGCGCATCGGACAGACCGGCGTGCGCGTCGGCGAATGGCTCGCGCAATTCCACGACGCGCCGATACGATGCGATCGACTCATCAATCCGGCCCAATGCGCGCAGCGTGTTGGCCAGATTGAAGTGGGCGTTGGCGAAATGGGGCGCAAGACGGATGGCGTTATTGAACGCAAAAACCGCTTCGCGGTCGCGGCGCATCTGCCGCAGCGCAACCCCCATGTTGTTATGAATGTCGGGGATTTTTCCGTCGAGGCGCAGTGCCGCGATCAAATGCTCCATCGCCTCGGCGGGCCGCTTCGCGGCACACAGCCGCGCGGCCAGCCGAATCCGCGCCCGCGCATCTTGCGGCGCCTGAGCCACCGCAAGCGCCGCCGACTGCAATTGCTTCCCATCGCAATCGGGGCGCGCCGACGGCCCCACGTTTATCATGTTCGGCGCGCCGCTCATCGGCCCAGGGCCGCCGATAGAATGTCCCCGGCGCCGGTCGCGGCGGTGGGGTCCAGCGAGTCGAGGGGATCCACCGCGACGGCATTATTGGCCAGCGTAGGCGCAACGGCCGTCGCTGCAAGCGGATTCGTCGCGACCGCGTTCTTGCGCGTCGCCAGGCCCGGCGCAAATCCTCCCGCCGCGTTGACGGTCACATAGTTGTCGGCGAGATAGCGGGCAATGGCCATTTTCCCGCCGCCATTGCCGCCAGCGACGATCTCGTTGTCGTTGTAGTCGAACTTCACGCCGTACGCGGTGTCGCTGCCGGCGGCGAAGTCGGTGACGGCGATTCCGCTGCTTCCGAAGTTGGAATCCAGGGCTCCGCTGCTGCCGCTCATGCGCACGACGGCGAAGTCGTTGCCGGTGCCCGTGAATCCGCCCGCGCCCGTGGCGTACCCCGCCGCCACGATCTGCCCGTCACTTTGCAGATCGACGCCGTAGGCGATGGCGCCGGTGCCGATGCCGACCATTTTCAATCCCGTGCTGTTGAAGGTGGTATCCGGCGCTCCGCTGCTGGTGTAGACGGCGATGCCGAAGGCATTACCCCCGCCCGAGCTGGCCTCTCCGGCGGCGATGATGCGGTCGTTGGTGCCATCAGAGACCAGGGCGTAGGCCACCGCGCTTGCGCCTGAGCAGCTACTGAACCTGGTTTGGACCAGGCCACTTGAGCCGAAGCCGGTGGTGTCGAGGGCGCCATTGCCGTCGCTGAGAGCGGCGAGGGCGAAAACCGTCTGGTTGTAGGAAGTGTTGCACGACACTCCGCCCAGGATGTAATCGTCGCTTCCGAAGTTCTCCTGCACGATGCAAGTGGCGGTGGCGCTGCTGGAACAAGGGAAGCTGACGGCCTTCACGCCGCTGGTGCCGAAGGTCGCATCGACCGCACCGGTATTTGTCACCCGAACCGCGACGAACCCGGACGATCCCGTGGACCCGGAAAGAACGATGTTGTCGTTGGTGTCGACGATCATCCCGGTGCAGGTGCCGGACTGGAAATTGGAAAAAGTTCCGTTGAGATTGGGGCCGAAGTATGTGTCTTTCGACCCGGTTGAGAGGAACCTTGCCACGGCGAACCCGGTCGAGCAGTTTCCGGCGACGACGATATTCCCGGAATTATCAATCGCCACCGCGACCGGCACGTCCTTCCCCGAGTCGAAGCTGATGGTGGCGGTCCCAGTGGTGTTGAAAGTCGTGTCCAACGCCCCAGTGCTGGTGAATCGCGTCAGCGCGAATTGCGCGGTGGTGGTTGTCTGGTCGTAAGGCGCGACAACGTAGATGTTCCCTGCGCTGTCGACCGTCATCGCCGTCCCGCCGTTGGAGGCGCTGGTGTTGCCGTAGGAGTTGACGAGTTCTTTTCCGCTATAGGTCGGGCTGCTCCCGAACCTTGAGTCGAGGGTGAGCGGCTCGCTGATGGCGGTCCCTCCGCTGGGCGTCAAGGACGCCGTGGGCGTGTAGGTGTACGGCGTGGTCGGCGGACTATACGCATGGGTTGCGGCCTGCGGATTCGTAGGGCTGGCGACCGTACTGCTCGTCCCGTCACCATAATGAAACGTTTCGCTGCTCGCGGACGTGGTCCCGGTGGTGGTCCCTTCCACCACGTAATTGACGCCGGTGGTCGCGGTCGGCAATGCGCTGAG
>DASRLH010000027.1:0-13093 GCA_035648595.1 Tepidisphaeraceae bacterium | reverse complement strand
TTGAGTCCCCGGACATCCTTGGCCGTCAGTTCCTGTTCCATGGGCCCCGGATCGTGCCACGAACCCGTCGCTGGCGCAATACGGCGTTTGTTAGGGGTGCGGGAAACTCATCAATCGCCGTGCCGAACGGTATTAACACTTTGTGGCGCTTTTGCACTTGTGCATTCATCGTAATATTGCTTTATCAGTCCCGCAACCGCTTGCCATCACGGGAGTTAAGCGGCGGTGCACCGCGAACACAACGAATTGCGCCAAGCAGGGGCGCAACACGGCCTCAGGCGTCCTCCAATTTTTCACTTTCCCTCCGTTGCTGCGCCATGGCTTATTTCTTCTTCGCGTCTTCCTTGAGTACCTGATCGATCGTGGTGGTGAACGTGCCGAAGGGGTTGGCGTGTACCTTGGGGGCCTGGACGGTGCCTTGGATTTTGATTTTCAGCAGTTCGCCGCGCGCGCCTTGCCACAGGTCGTTGAGAAATGGGATCTTGAAGCCGCCGGGGTTGTCGGTGGTGAAGGTCATGCGCACCTGTTTGGATTTGAAATCCATATACCCCGCGCCCGACATCATCATGTTGTCGCTTTTGAGATCAACCTGCTCGAAGTTGATGCGCTGGCCTTCGATGCTGTAACGGGCATCGCCGCTTTTGAAGGGGGCGGCAATCGGCAGCGTGAGATTGGTCAGTTGGAAAAGCCCCATCATCAGGGGGATGTGATATAGCTCACGGCCCGTGACAACCACTTCGCCGCGCCCGCGTCGGGCGGCGGAATCGCCCCAGGCGCCTTCCAGGGACATGTTCGCCGTCAGCTCGCCCTTGATGTCCTTCTCGGCGTCGCCGACCAGGGTTTGCAAGTCCGCGTTGCGCACGATGAACGAGCCGACGTATTTGGAAGGCCCGCTATCGGGGAATGACATATGCACCTGCCCGGCCACGTTTCCGCCGGCGAGGCGCGCCTGCATTTTGTCGAGATTCAAATCGGTCTTCCCGGCCGGCCTATCCAGGTGGGCATGGAAATCGGTGAGATGACGGCCGCCCATGGTGACGTTGGATAAATCCAGGTCGCCGCGCAACGCCCAGAGGCTGGCGTTGCGCACGATGGCCGCCATCCGCAGTTGTCCCGTTACCTGCTCCAGCGGCACCCCCAGATCGAGCGTGCATTTGTGCAGATCAATCGTGCTGGCCAAGTCGATGTCCATGGCCCCTGGCTGTGTTGCGGGCGAACCGGGCTGTGTACGCGCCGGCGAAGCCCCTTGGGGCGGCGCCGGGGCTGGCGGCGCATCCGTACCGCCCAAAAATCCCTGCCCGCGATATACGAATCGCGGAAAATCAAAGTCCACCGATCCATGCAGCTTCACGGCATCAACAACCGTCAACAACGCCGCCGGCAATGCCTTTCGCAGTGCATCATCAATGGCCACATTTTTGCCGGATAGCTTCAGGTTCCAGACCGGCTGATCCCCGGTCGTTCCCGTGCCCGAGACCGCGACCGAACCCTGGCCATGATGGGCCAGGACATCGTGTAGCGTTATCTTTTCGGGCGCGATGGTGATGATGCCGGTGAGTCGGCTCAGTTCGTAGGGCAAGGATTTGATCGTGCAGGACATGCCCAGCGGCTTGAGAACCGCATGAAAGCCCGAGGGGAGGGAAGCGACTGGAGGCGCTTTCTGATATTGGCGCGGCTCGACGGGATTCGCCCAGGGCCCGGTTGTCGGGCCCTCTTTTGCGGCCGGCGTTGCGCTGACTCCCACCGGGCCCCTGTATGTCATTTCCGCATCCATCGTGCCGTGCGGCTGCACTTGATCCCAGGCCTGGCGGGCATCCGGAGGGAGCAGGGAATAGAGCGGCGCATCCAGCGACAGCGACTTGGCATTCACGCGCAACGCGAGTTCGGGCGGGCCGTCGGACCAGTCGATGCCGCCGGCGGCGCTGAGGGATCCCGTGCCGCGCGTTCCCTTGAGCTCCAGGATCTGCATGGCATCGGGCGTCAGGTGCAGGCGCCCCGAGACGCCAGACACATTGAACGTACCGGCGGCGGGCCAGAGCGTGCCATCGTGCATGGCGATGTTCAGATCGAATCTCACATCGTCGGGAGTGGAGGGTTGAGTTGATGGCGCGGGGTGTTGAATGGGTTCGCCATCCACCAATGGGATAAAACCCTGAAACACCCGCCCATCGACGTCAATTTTTCCCGACAACCCCAGCCGTTCGATCCACGCGCTTTGGTCTTTTGGCATGGCCGCCATGAGTTGCTTGTCCACCGGCACGTCCCGCAGTGAGAGCTTGATGTCGGTCTTGACGCCATCGGGATGTGAATGATGGGTCGACGGTTGCTCGTCCCAGGTGACGCGGCCATCGACGCGCATCGTCGCCCCCTGGCGATTCATGCGGGCGTTGATGATATCCAGATATCCGTCGCGGACTTGCAATGTTGCCGCCACATGGTCCAGGGGATAGGGGAAGCCCTGGAGCTTTCCGCTGGCGTCCTGGATTTCCACATCGGTATCAAACGTCCAGCGCCAGGCCCATCCGGCGCGGTGCAGGACGGTGGCGGTGAAGCCGCCGCGGAAGGTGGGGAATTTGCCGGTATGCTCGGCGTCGAAGATCGCAAGCGGTTTGCGAACCTCCGGCGGAAAGGCCGCCAGCAACGCCGGCTCGGAACTGATCGCCGGGCCTTTCACATGCAGCACGATTTGCGGATCGGGATATTCCGGGCCCAGCGGCCCGACATCGCCATCCACCTGGATCCAATGGTCCTGATTGGGCCCGCCGGCCAACCCCTGGCCGCGCATGCCGATCACATGAACGAAATCGGCGTTGGCGCGATCGTCGTATCCAAACTGAATCTGCCCGTGCATTTTGCGAAGCGTGTAGGGGAAGAAGATCGAGGAAAAAGTTCCGTCCACGACATCCACCTGGCCGCGAATCAGCGGGCGCCCGCCCGGCGAAGTCCGATCGACGCGCACCTCCAGGCGACATTGGCCGTCCGGGTGGATCATCGAATAAATATCATGAATGATGCCCGGCATCGCATTGAGATACGGCGGCGACGCGGGAATCGTCAGCGTTTCATTGTCCAGCGAACGAATCCGCACGCTGAACGGCGCATCGGGCTTGTAGCCGGTGAGATGGCCATTGATGATAAACGCATTGCCCTCAATGCGCCCCGCCACATCCTTCACCTCCACGCCATCCTGCGTGAAGACCAGCGCGCCGGACCCTTCGCGAAGCTGAATAGGCGCCGACTCGATGACCGCCAGCAGTGCGGCGGCGGGAGAAGCGAAAAAGATGCGGGGGCGGGACGATGCGACGTCGGGACGACGCGACGGAGGGACATTCCCCGCCATTTCATACAATTGCCCCATGAGCGTCGCCGTCTCGCGGATACGGGCGCGGCGGTTGATATCTTCAGCGGACAGCCAATCCTCCGGAGGGACGCTCAGGTTCACGCCGTTGAGCAACGTCTCGATATTGAACGACGCCTTTCGCGCGCCGATCGGCGGCTGATAATGCACGCGGAGCGTATCGATGCGGCCCTGTAGATTGTGCCGTTCCCAAAAGGCCAGCAGATCGGCCCAGAGCATCGTGCGGACATCGCGGCCGAAATTGAAATCATGCAGTTCGGCATCGACGGGCCCCCCGCCGATTGAGGCCGTCCCATGCGCCCACGGCCCCACGCCCGCCGCGCCGCGCGTTTGCACATCAAAGGAGAATGCCCCCTGCGCCGCCAGCGGCGTAAGTTGCCCGTCGAGCGCTTCAAAGCCAACCAGCTTCATCGCCCCTTTGCGCAGTTCGCTGATATCCACCCGCGCATTGCGCAGCAGCACCTCGGGCAGGGGCGGCGGCTTGCCGGGTTGCGGGGCGGCTTTGGGCCGCTGATGCTTCAACACCGCCAGCCGCTGAAAGTTCCACGTATGCGTCAAAATATTTTGCACGAGATGAACGTGCGGCTTCTGCGCGATGATGCGCGCGGCTTCAAGCTGCCCCTGGATGATCTTGGCGGGGTCGTACTTGAGCGCGAAGCTCTGCGCGGAAAACAGAAGCGAATCGGGCTGCCTGCCATCATCGACGTACACCTTGACGTCATCGAGCCGCAGCCCCTCGAAGATCGAAAGCGTGGCCGACCCCACCACCACCTTTCCCCCCATCAGGCGCGAAAGATAAACCTCCGCCATCGAGCGCACGCGATTGGAATCGGTCACGTAGTTGTAGCCGAGGATCACAACCGACAGGCACAACAGCAGCAGTAACATCAGCACCCGCCGCACGCGCCCGCATCGCGGGCGAAACGGGTGCCCCGACCGCCAACTGCGGTCAAACAACGGCTCGGCATTTACGCGGAATCGGGACAAATGAGTGTCAGGGTAAGGTGTCGCGGCTGTTCGTCACGCGAGAACAGGGCTCCGCGCAAATGAGAGCGCAAATTGTGACACGGGCGTCTCGCCCGTGCGGGTTGCGATTGAAGTCGGATCGCCTGGATTGTTGGGAGGTTCAAGCGATACGCACGGGCGGGACGCCCGTGTCACAAGCAACCATCCCACGGTTCTGTCGAGCGTTGTTTCTGGAATCTAATTGGTCGCGGTCCCATAGCTCACTCATCATCCAAACTGGTCATTGCCGCCCGCTTCGCCCGTTTCCAGCGCGGCTCCTTTCGATTCAATATGCAAGCGGCCAACACAGCCATCGGCGGTTCAGCGGGCAATCGATAACGTAATGAACCGATGGTCAGGGCGTGTACCACGGTAAGGTATATCGCCGGCGTCAGCAGGAACGTCTTTGCGGGCTTGCGGAGGTTGCCGCGCCATATTGCCCACAAAACCAGCAAATCAAACGGGACTGAATAAAGCCCGGCGATCCACCGATACATCAGCTTGCCGAACTGCTCGCTGAGCGGCACCGGCGACCAGGTGCGCCCCGCCTTGGCCGCCGCCAGATCCAAAACGCGCCGCGGATGCCGCTGGATATACGACCGCGCCCGGAGGGTCAGGTACTCCGACCGCTGCGCCTCTCCCATCAGCCGCAGTTGCGGGAGGTATCGAATAAATCGCTGATCGCTGGCGCCGGTGGCGTCGGGGTTGTATCCATCATAGAGCGTGAAGCCGGCGTTGGTGTCCGTCCAGATCAGTTCATGAAAGATACGATAGTTTCGCAGAGCCCACGGCGTTAGAACGAGCAGAACCACGACAAGAAGCGTGGACGCGACCGGTAAAGGCCACGGCGGTTGATACGCGACGCCGCGCGTGTGGTTCGCAAACGCCGCCGCGATCGCCAGGATGATCGGCAGCGGCGCGGCTGAAGGGCGCACCAATACCGCCAGCGCCAACAAGATTCCGCCCGCCAGCCAAATGAACGCCCGCGGCGGCCGGTCAGGCCCGGCATTTCCCGAAATCAGCAGCACCATTCCCCAGGCCAGCATGGCCGTGAACAACGTTTCGGACAGAAGTAATCCGCTGAAGTAGATCAGGAACGGATTGAAAGCCACCAACCCCGCCGCCGCCAACGGCACCCTTCTTCGCGCCCCCGGCATCAGCAAAATCGCCAGCACAAAAACAGCTAAAGCCGTGCCCGTATCCAGCACGCCCTGCGCGAGCCGCACGGCCCGGACATTCCCCCCGCAGGCCGCCACGAACATCGGATAGCCAGGCGTCCGGAAAGCGTACACCCGTTCCTGGAATCGCGGATCGATGAACGAAAGCCCGCGGCCGATGAGCAGGTTCCGCGCGATCGAAAGGTACTCAACCTGATCCGGCAACGCCGCGAGATACACATCCGACGCCGGCCGCGAAGCGCCCCAGCCCAGGCGCAGCCCAAGCGCCAGCAGCAGGATCACTCCCAGCCAAACGCGGGCGATGCCATCAGAAGATTTGCTGATTCGCACCGCCCTACGCTACCTGCAAGACGCCGGCAGGCCAAGCCGATGGTGCAATTTGTGAGGCGCGCGAAACGGCCTTGGTGGGGCAGACCCGCAGCGAGAGCGTCGAATCGGTTCGGGAGGACTAGAATGTCCTCGACTCACCGATTCGAGGCAGACACGAATGTCTGCCCCACCTCTTGCATCTTTCGAAATTCGCGCCAGTCCAATTTGTGCAATGCTAACGGCCGTAGTAGTACGCGGCGGGTGGCCCGTAATATCTCGGAGCGGGCGGATAGACCGGGGCAGGCACAACGGCGTAGGGTCGGTAGTACCTGACCACCGGCGCCGGCGCCACATAAACCGGCGGACGATACACCACCACCGGCGCCGGCGGCGCGACGTAGACGGGCGCAGGCGGTGCCACATAGATGGGCGCTGGATTGACGTAGTACATGCCAACATACGCCGGCGGCGCATAGCAGTAGGGCCGATAATGGTGATGGCCGTGGCCCAGATTCAGATTCAGGTCCAGGTTCAGTCCAAATCCAAAGTTGACGTGCCCCGCCGACGCCATTGCGGGGGATAATCCCAGAACCAATCCCATTAGCCATTTGTGATACATGATTCGACTCCTTTGATTGCCAGGGTTGTGGGCTTCTATCCGCCCATCTGTCCCGTAGGGTTCGCTTCAGCGAACGCGGTTCACGCGCACTTGTCGTGACCGGTGCCGCCCGTCGCGTGCGCCCAAGCGCACCCTACGGGAAGCCAACTTCATTCAGCAAGACACTTCGCGCGATGGAAGGTTAGCCCTTCGATCTCATCCAACTTACAGCGTTTTTCACGTAGGTGGAGCGGTTTGGCATGGTCACTGAAGTGACCACGCCGGCGGACGGTCGTGGTCAGACGTTATAGCAACTCGAAACCTGCTCTAGCTTCCGAACGCCGCGGTCATACTCAGCGAATCGCCCACGCTTACTCTCAAATCGCGGAGCCGCACTTGTCCCAGGGATAGCGCGGTCAATGGGAAGGCGCGGCCTTCCGCTTTTTGCAGATGAGGTCGGATGAAATTGCAAGCCATGTCCCCAAGCATGCCCTCGCCGGCGCAGGCCAGGCCGGATGCGGTGGCCTTGAGGGCATCGTCCACCGCGAGGGTGCCGCGCACGGTGACGACCGCGCTGACGAACAGCCTCTTGGCTTTCACGCGGATTTCGATGGCGACGGACCGATCGTTGATTTGGGTAAGGCTCAGCCGGCCTTCGCTAATCTGCACGCTCTGCCGGGCCGCGGCTTGACGGGCCGCCGCCAGCAGCAGCGCTTCCAAATCCGGCTTCTTCACGCCAATGCTGATTTGTCCATCCCTGGCATCCTCGAGCACCAGCAGCGGCCGGCCATTTTTATCCCGATCGTAGTTAAAGCGCGCACTGGCGGCGTGCAGTGACAATTCCACCGCCACCTCGCGAACGTAAACCGGATGGCCCGCCACCTCCAGCTGCGCCGCCGACACGCCCGCCCGCGACGGCCCCACGCCGCGCGGCTCCGGCGGAAGGCGGTCGGCATCGGCCCGCGCGCCGGTCAGGTCGATTGCAACGCGCTCGAACGCCGGGTATTCGCCGCCCTCGATCCACACAACCTGCGCTTCCGCGGGAAACGTGAAGAACGCGCGCAATCCATCGCCCACGGCGTTAGCGAGCTGATCGCGCGTGGTCGGGAAATCGGTTCCGCCAAGATGAAACATCAAAACTCCTGTTCAGTAAGATATGCTGCCGCCCGTCTAGATTGTCTGGACTTGATTTTCATTGACTTCCGCCGACTTTTGGCGGATAATCCCAAATGGCAGGCGAGCGCGGGAGAACTCTTGGTCGTCCTTTGGACGGCAGCCCCATTGGGGCGGGATCCTGGAGCCCGGGGCCTGCTTTTTTTTTCGAATAGTGCTGACGCCCCTCCAGATTCGTCGATGTATACGATGTAGCTTTCGGCCATGAACCCGCCAATCGAGGTCGGGATTACAGCGATAGTTGCACTGGACAAACGCATACTCGTCCAATCCCCGAATGCCTTCTAACGCGCCAGCCCCCCCATCCCCTCCGGCAAATCCGCCGCCTTCAACGCCGGATTGGATTTATACGGCGTATACAGCGGATCCCCCACGCAGTCTTGCATCCAGCTCACCATCGGCGTCGTTTTCCAATACACTTCGGCCAGCGGAATCTTTCCCGTCAACAGCAATGGGAAAAACTCGTCGGCCCGCGGGAAGGATTGCAGATAAGGCTCGGCAACCGGGCCAAGCGTGGCGGCTACTCCATCCTTGAGCAGTCCAACGCACCAGCCGGTTTCTCCCGGATTATGCAGGCTCACCATCTCGCTGCTGGCCACGTGAAATCCAACCGCGCCGGCGTTGAACTGGCCCGGCGGAACGTAGTGCCGCAGGCTGTACCAGCCGCAATACAGGGCGATGTCCTTTTGCGAATGCGCTGGAAACAAGGGCTCCTTGTTATCGAGAATCACCGTCAGTTTCGTCTTGGCCGCCAGAAGGTCCGCCAGGTTGCGGAGGGTCTGATCGTACACGCCGTATGGATCGGATGCCGGCTTGCCTCTTGCGTCGAGCAGCACCTGGCCCTTCAGCCCCTTTTTCTCGATCGTGATCGATGTCGCGATCATTTGGTGGACGATTCGCTCGGAGGGCGCGTCCAGGCGCATGACCATGATCGGCATGGCGGTGGGGCGCAACTTGCCGGCATATCGCCAGTAAAGCGTGTTGGGCTCCCAGCGGGCCTTGGGATAAGGGCCGAACCACAGCAACGACAATTCGCTGTCAAACGCCGCCTCGCTCTCGCCGACATCGAGCATGCGCAGTTGGCCAAGGAGCAACTTGGCGGTGTTAAGTGTTCCCAATTCGCTCTTGAACAACCCGCGCAGCTTGGCCCGCGTTTCGGGCGATTGCGGGCCTTTTTCCAGATCCGAAAGCTCCTTTTGAAACGCGGCAAGATGTTTGCGTGCCTCCACCATTTCCGCGGCGCCCGGCGGTTTGGCCGAAAACTTCGCGAAGCCCGGGAGGGAAAGCTTTTCCGTGACGGTCGGCTCGCCGACCAGCTCGCGAACGAGCTTGAGCATTCGGTCGAACGCTTCGCCGCGCTTCTTCTCGTCGGCCATCGTCTCGATTTGATGAATGATGTCGTTGAGCGCCGACTGGGCACGAAACGTCATCGGGTCGGCGCTTCTGCTTGTGCCGGGCGGCTGATAGGCGCGGTTCAACTCGCGCGCCAGCGCCTCGGCATGCTTCACCTGCGCCTCGATCGTTGGCTTGAGCGCTTCAAGTTGTTGTTTGAGATCGGCTTGTTCCTTCGCATCCGCCGGAGTTTGGCCCCGCCGGTCGATGCGCAGCGGCACGCCCCAAAACGTGACCAGGCACGTCACTTTCTTTTCCAGCCCGCGCGCCGTCAGAAAACCCCGGACGACCGGGATCACCTTCTGATCGTACTCGTCGGGAGAAAGATCCTCCGCCGGCTCGCCTGGCCCGCGCGCCGGCAGATTCAATTCGATGATCCGGCCCGCGGGGATGTGCCGCTGGCTGGCGTAAAATTCCGCCAGCCACTTGCCCGCGGGTACGTTGGCATTGACGATCAGCGCGATCTGATCGGGCGCCAAGGCCGCCGACGCGCCGCTCCACGCCAGCAGCATCGCCGGCACAAGCCAGCAAAGGCGCGCGGAAGTACGCGGGCGATTCATCATGGATTGCCTGCTTACGAAGCGAACGGCGTCGTGTTCTCCGGCTGCTGCCGCTGCACTTCCTGCGCCTGCTGCTCGGCGGTGGGCAACTGCGACTGTGCCTGCTCGATCAGGTTTACCAGCGCCTTGATCTCGCGCAGCGATTCGGGGCTGCCCCACATCAGCACCCAATCGACATGCCAGTTGCAACGCTCGAAGGTGCATTCCTGGAGATGATACAGCGTCTCGCGCAGGATTAACGTGCAGGCGGTAAAGCTACAGCGGATGAACGCCTGTCCGCTGATGTAAACCGTCTGATTCAGGAAAGTCTCCCCCTCGTGTTTTGTCAGAAGCATCCGAACTCCAAAGGTTGAAAAGCCCCAAAGCTTCGAGGCGGCGTTCCGCCCCATTTTCGCAAAGCCCGTCGGGGCCGTCACTTTCCGAGGGATGCGGGGAAAAGTCAAATCAATGCGGAAGGTGCATTTCATCGCACGGATTGAGTCAACGTATCGCGGGCGTCTCGCAGCGTCTCGCCCGTGCGGATGGCGCGGTGGTAGAGCAGCTACAGCATTCTCAATCTCAAAGCATTAGGCACGGGCGAGACGCCCGTGATACGATGAGCGTATTGGGCGAACGAGCCCGGCATTCGATCATCCAGACTGGTGAAGTGTTACTTTTTGTCTTCTCTGTTACCTCGGCGTTTTTGTGCCTCTGCGCTCATCCCCCTCTTGCGACAAGCAGCTAATCGCATAGAATCCGCCCTCGGGCGCCGCGCGCGAGAATGGACCCAGGGACACATGTTCGATCAGTACGAAGCAGACGGGCTCTTCGACGAGATGTTCGAGGCGCCGGGCAGGCCGCGCCCCCATTACAGCGCCGTCGCCAGCCGGCTCAAGTCGCTGGGGCCGGCCGCCTTCAACAAGCGCGTGCGGATGGCGGATGTCACCTTCCGCAATCAGGGCATCACGTTCACCGTTTACAACGATCAGCGCGGGGTCGAGAAGATTTTCCCCTTCGACCTGATGCCGCGCATCGTGCCGGCAAATGAATGGGACATCATCGAGCGCGGCTTGGTGCAGCGCATCACCGCGCTCAATCTTTTCTGCCAGGACATCTATCACGATCAGCGCATCCTGCGCGAAAACGTGGTGCCGCCGGAGTTGATCTACGGCGCCAAGATGTTTCGCCGCGAGATGTTTCATGTGAACGTGCCGCGAAATATCTACATCCATATTTGCGGCACGGATCTGGTGCGCGACAAGAACGGCACGTATTTGGTTCTGGAAGACAATGGCCGCACGCCCAGCGGCGTGAGCTACGTGCTGGAAAACCGCTCGGTGATGAAGCGCGTTTTCCCCTCGCTCTTTGGCGCCTATCACGTCCGGGCGATCGAGGATTATCCGTACAATTTATTGCAATGCCTCAAACATGTGACGCCGCAACGGTCGGATGATCCGAGCATCGCGGTGCTGACGCCGGGCATTTACAACTCGGCGTATTTCGAGCACAGTTTTCTGGCCCGGCAGATGGGCGTGGAGCTCGTCGAGGCGCGCGATTTGATTGTGGACAACGCCTACGTCTACATGCGCACCACCGCGGGCCTGCGGCGGGTGGATGTGATCTATCGCCGGGTTGACGACGATTTTCTCGATCCGCTCTGCTTCCGTTCCGAAAGCATCCTTGGCGTGGCGGGGCTGATGAACGCCTACCGTTGCGGGAATGTGGCGCTGGTGAACGCGCCGGGCACCGGTGTGGCCGACGACAAGGCGATTTATCCGTTTGTGCCGGACATGATTAAGTTCTACATGGGCCAGGACGCCATTCTGCCCAACGTGAAAACCTACATCTGCGCCCGCGAATCCGATCGCAAGTACGTCCTGGAAAACCTCGACAAGCTGGTCGTGAAAAGCACCAACGAATCGGGCGGGTACGGCATGCTCATGGGCCACCAGGCGACGAACGAAGAGCGGCAAATATTCGCCGGCAAAATAATGGAAGACCCGCGCAACTTCATCGCCCAGCCGGTGGTGGAACTCAGCCAGCATCCCAGCTTCATCGACGACCGCTTCCAGGGCCGGCGGATCGACCTGCGGCCCTATATTCTCTATGGCGAAAAAGTGATCGTCATGCCCGGCGGCCTCACGCGCGTCGCCCTGCGCAGCGGCAGCCTGGTCGTCAACAGCAGCCAGGGCGGGGGCAGCAAGGACACCTGGGTGCTGGAGGAAGAGCAATGAGCACGATTTCGCTTCCCGCCATCCCCAAGTTTTCCGTCCACGTTCCCTCGCGGCCCATGATGGCGCGCGATGCGGATTCGATGTTCTGGACCAGCCGGTATATCGAGCGCGCCGAGCACGTCGCCCGGCTTCTGCTGGTGAACGCCAACCTGCTCATCGACGTGGGCGATTTGGCGCCCAAGCTCCTCAGCCAGCATTGGCAAAGCGTGCTCACCATCATGCGCACCGAGCCGCCCGCCGGCGGCGTGGAGGGAACCAAAGACATGGGCGCCCGCATCGCCCATTACATGACCTTCGACCGCGACAACGCCAACAGTCTGCTCACCTGCGTCAGCCGGGCCCGCGAAAATGCGCGCGGTATCCGTGAGAACATTTCCGCGGAAATGTGGGAGGCGCTCAACACGCTCTATTGGTCCATTCGCGGCGATGACGCCCCTTCGCGTTTTGAGGAATCGCCCGATGACTTCTACCGCCAGTTGATGACCGGCTCAATGCTCTTCCAGGGCCTGACCGATCAGACGCTCGATCACGATCAGCGCTGGCTTTTCACGCAGGTGGCCAAGTATCTGGAGCGGATCGACGTCACCTGCCGGGTGATTGAAACCAAGTACAACATTTTGCAATCCGGCGCGGGACAGATGGACGCGGCACTCAAGAACATTCAATGGATGGCGGTGCTGCGATCCTGCTGTTCGATCGAGGCCTACCGCCGCCATCATCTGGGCGAGATGGATCCGCTGCGTGTCGCCACGTTCCTGGTGCTGGAGCGCAACTTCCCGCGCAGCGTGCGCTATGCCGTGGGAATGGCGCGCGAGGCGCTATGCTCCATCCGCAACGAAACAAGCGGCCTGGCGATTGACCCCGCCGAGCGATTGCTGGGCCGGCTCAACGCGCAGCTTGAATATGCCGAGCCTTCGGAAGTCATGAAGGAAGGCATTCCGACGTACGTGCAAAAAATCCAGGCGCAGGTCGCCGAGGCGGGACTTGAGGTGCAGAAGCGATATTTTCTGTACTGAGGCAGCGGCGAGGGCAAGCAATCGCCGACACTGGCATGTGGAGTGGGAATTTCCCACGCAAGACTCTTTAGGCGCCTCCATCGCGCACTCGCAACTGTCAGGGGCGTGCCCGAATTTTCGGGCAGGTGTAACCGTTGACATCCACAGGCTTTGGTGGGGCAGACATTCGTGTCTGCCCGAATCCGCGAGTGCGGGGCATTCCTGCCCCGCCGAGCGGATTCGAATCGGTTCGGGAGGACAAGAATGTCCTCCACTCACCGATTCGCCGGCAGACAAGAATGTCTGCCCCAC
>DASRLH010000026.1:0-19020 GCA_035648595.1 Tepidisphaeraceae bacterium | reverse complement strand
GCTTGAGTCCCCGGACATCCTTGGCCGTCAGTTCCTGTTCCATGGGCCCCGGATCGTGCCACGAACCCGTCGCTGGCGCAATACGGCGTTTGTTAGGGGTGCGGGAAACTCATCAATCGCCGTGCCGAACGGTATTAACATGGCGTCACGAAGCTCCAGCTTGTACGATTCGACGGCAGATGGACCGTCCTTTCGTGGGCGAGACATCGCGGCCTCCTTTCCGGTTGAGTGTGTAAACTACAACATAGGAGAGGAGGCCAAATAATGCGCGCCCGCAAGCATATTCAGAACGATTTTTGTGAAACTCATTGGCGGCGTAGCGTGCCACATTCAAGCGTTCAGTTCGCACACCACTATTTATCGAGCGCCGCGAGGAGATGGCGGCCCAAAGCGCGCTTGGCGTGAATCATCGTGTCATCGGACTCGCCCAGCAATTTCCGAATCGACGTAACCGGCCTCCCCGGCAGGCCGCAGGGAATGATGAGGTTGAAGAAGCTGAGGTCGGGCTCTACGTTGAGGGCGAGGCCGTGCAGGGTGACGCCGCGCCGGATGCGCACGCCGATGGCGGCGATCTTTGCGTCAGCGCCGTGATCCTGCGTCCAGACGCCGACCGCGGCCGGGTCGGCATGGGCGGGGATGCCAAGCTCGGCCAGCGCGGATATCAGGGCCCTTTCCAGCATATGCACATAGGAGCCGACCGAAAAACGATGATCGGCCAGCCGGATAATGGGGTAGGCGACGAGTTGGCCGGGGCCGTGGAAGGTGATGTCGCCGCCGCGATCGCTGGGGACGACCTCGACGCCGCGTGCGATCAGTTGTTCAGGCGTTGCCAGGAGATGTCGTTCAAGACCCGGTCGGCGCCCGAATGTGATGACCGGCGGGTGCTCGACGAAGAAAATCCGTTCCTCGCCGCCGGAGAGAACCTCTTCATGCGCCCGTTCCTGCCGCGCCCAGGCGTCGCGGTAGGCGAGCAATCCGAGGTCTTCGATGAGCATGAAGGACCAAGAAAACAAGGCACAGCCAGGACGGCTGTGCTTCGAAAGAGCAGCCAAGCAACCAGCGACGATGAACGATGGCCGCTAACAATCGCCGTACTGCTGAATTGGATATTTCCCTTCATGGCCGTTGGTCGATCGGCGTCACTTTCAAATCAAACGGCCCGCGGTAATCGTCCGTCGGGCGGATAATGCGGTTGTTGGCGTGCTGCTCCATCACATGCGCCGTCCAACCGGCCGCGCGGGCCATCGCGAAAAGCGGCGTGAACAGTTCGAGCGGAATCCCCATCGTGTAGTACGTGCTGGCCGAGAAGAAATCTACGTTGGGATTGAGATTGCGCGGCTGCCCGTTGCTGCCCAGCGAATCCTTCATGATCGGGATCAGCCGCTCGCTCATCTCATACCATTTGAGATTGCCGGCGGCCTCGCCCAGTTGCTTGCTCATCTTGCGAAGATAATGGGCACGGGGATCGAACGTGCGGTAGACGCGATGGCCGAAGCCGGGGATTTTGTCGCCGCGCGCGAGTTTGTCGCGGACGGCCTGCTCGCAGGTGCTGGCGTCGCCGCATTCCAGGAGCATGTGCATGACGTCTTCATTGGCCCCGCCATGCAGGGGACCCTTGAGGGCGGCGCAGGCGGCGGTAATGGCCGCGTGCATGTCGGCCAGCGTCGCCGCCGTCACGCGGGCGGTGAACGTGCTGGCGTTCATCCCATGCTCGGCGTGCAGCACCAACGCCGCGTCCAGCACGCGCGTCAGCGTGTCATGCGCCTTTTTCCCGTTGAGCATGTAAAGGAAGTTGCCCGCGATGGAAAGGCCCGGATCGGGCGCGATCGGCTGCTGGCCGTTGCGCAGGCGATGAAATGCGGTGACGATCACCGGAAGCTGTGCCACCAGCCGGATGGCCTTTCGCCGTTGGGCGGCCGTATCCTTGGCATCGCAGTGCAGATCGGGATCCGTGGCCGCCGCCGCGCTGATCGCGGTGCGCAGCGCATCCATCGGCACCGTCTTGGGCGACAGCGCCTTGAGCACCGCCACCACATGCGGGGCGAGCATGGCCGATTCGCCCAGTTGTTTTTTGAGGGAGGAAAGTTGCGAGCGGTTGGGCAGTTTGCCGTCCCAGAGCAGATGGCAGACCTCTTCGAAACTGGCATGCTCGACGAGGTCGGCGATGTCATAGCCCCGATAGATCAGCCGGCCATTGATGCCGTCAATGAAGCAGATTTCGCTTTGTACCGCGACGACCCCTTCAAGCCCGGCTTTTTTGGCCGGAGGGGGTGTGATAATGCCCGACTCGCTCATGAAGGACCGACCTGCTGGTGACGATCTTCGATCCATGACCCGGCCCCGAAAAAACGGTCAGCCATGGAGCAAAAATCAAAAACTACGTGCAAGCCGGGGCCGCGACGGCTACCGCGCGGACTATAGCCGTCGCAATTATGCGAGTCAATGGAAACCCCGGCGGCGCGTATCTAAGGGCGTGCACAAAGTTTCGAAGGTGCCGTTGCTATTACAAAGGTGTGCATTCGTGCCCATTCGTGGCTCCCTCTTCTGTGGGTTGCGTTGTGGCCCGCGGCAGTATTTTCAAGGCGTCGCTGTCAATCATCCCGGCACAAGCGCAACGGCATGCCGGATCAAACTCTCCGCGAATTGCGTTTTCAATCCCGCCGGCAATGACGCCGTCCGGCCATCGCGCCATAAAAGCGTCGGCTCGATGGACTCGCTTTCCATCGTTGCGATGGAGTTGTAGACGATCAGATCCAGATTCTTGGCGAGCAGTTTCTCCCTGGCGCGATCGAGAGTGCCGCCGCCTTCGAGGCTGAAGCCGACGGTGCGCTGGTCGGGCCGTTTGATTCGCCCGGCGGCGGCGATGATGTCCTGGGTTGGCTCGCACTCAATCGTGAGCGCGCCATGCCGGCTGATCTTGCCGCGCGAGATGCTTTTCGGTCGATAGTCCGCGACGGCGGCCGCCATGATAAGCAGCGCGTGCGACGGAAATTCCCGCATCACCGCCTCGTGCATCTGGGCGGCGGTTTCCACGTTGATCCTCACCGCCTCGGCCGGCATCGCCACGGATACCGGCCCCACGATCAGCGTCACCGCATGCCCCGCGGCAAGCCCGGCCTCCGCCAACGCCGCTCCCATCCGGCCGCTGCTGCGGTTGCCGATATAGCGAACCGGGTCGATCGGCTCGCGCGTGGGGCCGGCGGTGATGAGAATTTTCATCATTGTCAATGCTACTCATTTCATTAATCGGTGACCGAGCGATCATGCGCCCCAAAGGTGGCACCGCTCACCTCAAGCGGATTTCTAGGGCCCGCTTCAGCGGACGCGGTTCCGCCAGCGTGGACCACGGCGTTCGCTGAAGCGAACCCTACGGCGCTACGGCGCGGTCGCCTGCTCGGGTGCCACCGGGGGCGAAAGCGCGCGAAATTGAAAATCACGCCTGCCCGGCGGTTTCGAGCAGTTCCAGCGAAACGATGTGAGCCAATGAGATCAATCGGAAATCGTCCATGATGCGCGAATGCGGGCGATCGGTGCGCGCCACGTACAATGCCAGTTTCGCGATGAAAGCCAATCCCGGGTTTTCGATGTCAATGCTCTGGCCATCGTTCAAATGCAGGCGGATCGGAATAAACGGCTCCCGCGACAACTCTTGATCAATAGCATCCTGAGTCATTACACTATTATACGCACTTTGGCCCCGGCAATAAATACAATAGACTCACGCCCATGAATCCACTCACTCGCCGGCAGATGTTGGCGTCTTCGGGCATGGCGGCACTGTCAGCCGTTCCCGTACTTGCGGCCACCGGCGCACCGGAGACCGATGCGGCGCCCGTTGCCCGCTTGAAAATCCTCGTGGCCGGCGGGCATCCTGGCGATCCGGAGGCCGGCTGCGGCGGCACCATCGCGCGGTATACCGCCCTGGGCCATGCGGTAACGGTACTTTATCTCACGCGCGGCGAGGCGGGAGTCACCGGAAAATCCTCCGCCCAGGCCGCCGAGGTGCGCTCTGCCGAGGCGCGCAAGGCGTGCGGCATCCTCAAGGCCACGCCGCTCTTTGCCAGCCAGATCGACGGGGCCACGGAGGTGACGGCGGCGCGTTACGCCGAGTTTGACAAGCTCATCGCCGGCGTAAATCCCGATGTGGTTTTCACGCAATGGCCGGTGGACAATCATCGCGACCATCGCGCCTGCGCGCTGCTCGCATACGATGCGTGGGTGCGATCGGGGCA
Source organism: Tepidisphaeraceae bacterium (assembly GCA_035648595.1). GTDB lineage: Bacteria > Planctomycetota > Phycisphaerae > Tepidisphaerales > Tepidisphaeraceae > RYN-428. Next base: position 14,788 of record DASRLH010000026.1, on the reverse strand, counting down.
GAAATTCGCGCTGTATTACTACGAGGTGGATCTCGGCAGCGACACGCAATGCTTTAAGCCGACGCATTATGTGGATGTGACGCAAACCGAGGCGGCCAAGCGTGCCGCCTGCATGGCCCATCAAAGCCAGAACCCGAACGGGTTTTACCTGAAGGACCATGTGCCGATGCTTCGGTTTCGCGGCATGGAGCGCGGCTGCAAGTTCGCCGAGGGCTTTATTCACCACGATCAAAGCCCGGGCGGGCCGCTTCCGGGTCGGATTGCGGAAGCAGTTTTCAGCGGATGATGCGGGCGACCGACAAGATGCCTGCCAAGACGACCAACGCGATTACAGCACACTAAAAACTTTGCGTGATGAGGCCAACGATTGCAGCAACTACGAGACATGCTGCACCGGCACCAGTGTTGATGTCCTGCTTTCGTCCCATCCCAGTCTCCTTAGAGCCGCGGTTCAGGTCGGTAATCTATCCACATTAGCACGGAAAGGGAGTCGATGTGCAATCCTTGGCAAGATGTAAAGTTTTACGTAACGTAGGTGCGGTTAGCTGAATCGAAAATGCCGAAAGTATACCGAAGCATGTATGAGGATGCGGGCAAACCGCGCATCGGTGACGACACTTGCGAGTTGGGCGTGCGTTTCGCTGGTCATCGGATTAATGTCGATGTAATCGTGGATGCGAGCGGAAACGTCGTGATGGACGGAGGCGGTATGTCGGTGTTCCCATCCATTGTCCCCGCCGACCTGAAGCGGATTCCAAAGAGGCTGATCCCCCTCCGGTTCGCCAACAGAATTCCCGGCGCAATTGGAGATGACGACATGAAGATCTGGACGATGGGCGCCGGCCCGTTCGTATCAGAACCCGTGTCAGCAACCCTCACGCTGAACGTGACCGGTCGTTCTCACGGCTTGATTTGTCCCGCGCACGCAATGTCACTGACCGATCTCCAGACCGAGCTCGCGAGGACCCAACCGGATTGGGCCGTCGAGGAGCCTTGAGCCTTCAACCCAAAATGTTCGCCGACAATTACTATTATCGAGAGTATCAGCGTCTGCTTGTGGAACTACACGCGCTGATCGCCGCCGGGCGGAACCAGTCGTCGGAAGCAAGGCAATTACGCCAGTTTATGGAGCGGGCCGAGGCCGATCTAGTGGAAGAGGAGGTCGTACGGCTCAATGCGCTGTCAGCGGATCTGTCGATGACCCATGACAGGGAGATTCCCGATTCGGACGTTGTGGCGCGCGTGCCCGCTCACGAGGTGCCACGGCTGATTGAATCGGCCTACAAGAGCGGCAAATGGGAGGACATCCTCGAATTGCTCAGGGTTGGCGCGTCGCATCTGTGGCGTGCGGATCAGGTCGCGTATGTACGGTCGCGCGCCTATGAGGGGCTTGGCGAACTCGCCCCGGCAGTGGCATTCATGGACGAGGCGGTCAGGCGCGTGCCGAACAACGCCAACTATCGCGCGCTGGCGCTCCGACTATTATGGCAAAGCAAACGGTATCAGCAGGCATACTCCCGTGCCCGCGATTACCTGGCCGACGCCAACACCAAGCCGCGACTCGTCTTGATGTCGGGTGGGATTGTCGCCCAGCGCACGATGCAAATCCCCGAGCCGGCTGATCTGAATACCGTCGCCAACGTGGCCGTCCCCCGGATGCAGCAGGCGCTGCCGCTGGAAACGTCGCCAAGCTTGATCTTCGCCGGATTGGTGTCCCTGGGCCTGCTTGCGGTCCAGGTCGATGATATGATCGCCGCGTCTAATGCCTTTCGCGACGCCCTGGGTGTGGACACAATTTCCGACGAACAGGTGACATCGAGTTGGACACTCAATCGAGAGCTTGAACTGGTACGAAGCGGGAAGGCCAAGACAGCGGAAGAGCGCTCGAACGCACGGCAACTGGCGGAGTTCCTTCAATCCTCGCCCGTTGCGGTCACTGCTTAGGCAACAATAATATTAAAATAGAGGCGTTCGCCGCTTACCTGGCCTGATCGCAACAATTCATCCCTTAGAATCGCCGGCTTCACCTGTCATGCGGCTCAGCGACGCCTTTGCCGATTCATTGCCCAATTGAGCGGCTTTGGAGTAGCAGCGCACGGCTTCGTTCGGATGATACCCAGCGCCCAGGCTCTTCTCATAAACCGCCCCCAGTCGAAACAACGCACTGGCATATCCGCGAACGATCAGCGAATGAGCCTGTTGGTCCGGCACGGACAAGGGCGATCCACAATGCGGGCAATATCGCGCGATGCCCGAAAGCGCCGCCAGATTCCAGTGACATCCGGGGCAGCAGTCGGGCGTGTCGAGCGCCCCGGTATCGTGAGGCTCCACGCCGTTGGGCGCGCCAATAGACATTGCATCTTTCAGCATCGGCTCACCTGAGACCTCGCGCGGACGCGCGATTATAAGGCTTGCTTGCTGCGTACAGCAAGCCACGGGCGGGCCGCCCGCGCCACAAATTCAGGTCACACCCTGGGCGCATCGGATTCCCCATTCATCCCGGCAATGATTACAATTCCGTTCATGCCCACGCGGTTAATTGAAATCATGGAGAATTTGCCGGCGAGCCGGGTGGTGCTGGTTGGGGATTTGATGATGGATCGGTACCTGTACGGCAACGCCGAGCGGCTTTCGCCCGAGGCGCCGGTGCCGGTGCTGCATTATCAGAAGGAAGAATTGCGGCTGGGCGGCGCGGGCGGGGTGGCCGCCGACCTGGCGGCGCTGGGGGCGCAGGTCGATGTCGTGGGAGCGGTGGGGGATGATGAGCCGGGGCGCAAGTTGCGCGAGTATTTGATCGCCTGCGGAGCGTGCGTCGATCATCTGATCGAGGCGCCGGGACGGCCAACCACCTGTAAAGTGCGGCTGGTGGGTCTGGCCCAACACCGCCATCCCCAGCAGATGATGCGCCTGGATTACGAGTCGCATCAGCCCTTCCCCGCCGAGCTGTCCGAGCGGATTGTCCAGCGCGCCGGCGAGGCGCTGGAGGGGGCGGCGGTGCTGTGTATCGAAGACTACAACAAGGGTTTGCTCGCCGACGGCATCTGCGCCAGGCTCATTGGGTTGGCCAGGGGGCGCGGGATTCCGGTGCTTGTCGATCCGGCAAACATAGCCGACTACTCCCGCTACGCCGGCGCCACCGCGCTGAAGCTCAATCGCGTTGAAACGCAAAAGGCGACCGGCCTGCCGGTGGGCCATGAAGAATCGCACTACGCCGCCGCTGCAACAAAACTAATCGCAATGTTGGGCCTGGAGGCGGCGATCATCACGCTCGACAAGCAAGGCGCCTATTACGCCACCGCCTCCGGCGAGGGGCGCTGGCTCAAGACGCGCCAGCGGCAGGTTTACGATGTCACTGGGGCCGGCGACATGGTGCTGGCGATGCTGGCCGTCGCCCGCGCCGCGGGGGCGGGCTGGGAAGAGGCGGTGGCGCTGGCGAACGTGGCCGGCGGAATCGAAGTCGAGCGATTCGGCTCCGTTCCCATCCGCCCGCGCGAAATCATTGAGGAACTGCTCGGCGAGGCGCGCGAGCGCATGGGCAAGCAGCGAACGCTCGAACAGCTCGTCACCGAATTGCAATATCACCGGCAAAGCGGAAAGAAAATCGTCTTCACCAACGGCTGCTTCGATCTCATCCACCTGGGCCACGTGAAATATTTTCGCTTCGCCAAAAGCGAGGGCGATCTGCTGGTGGTGGGCGTCAATACCGATTCAAGCATCCGCCGCCTAAAGGGAGACAAACGGCCTGTCATCGCCGAGCAGGACCGCCTGGGCGTGCTTGAAGAGCTTCAAAGCATCGACTATCTGGTGCGCTTTGACGACGACACGCCGTTGCGGCTCATCGAGGCAATCCGGCCCGATGTGCTGGTGAAGGGAGCCGACTATACCAAGCAACAGGTCGTCGGCTGGGAAACCGTCGAAGCGCATGGCGGCCGGATCGCGCTGGCGCCGCTCATCGACGGGCGCAGCACTTCCAATGTCATTCGCCGGATCGTTGAGGCCTACTCCTGACTTTTACCCATTCTAAATTGACGTGCGCGAACAAGCACCGTTGACATCAGGCAGCCATGATCTGCGTCCGACATTGCAATTCAACGAACGCATGCCATTCGTGGATTCAGCGCCCTTAATGTGACACGGGCGTCCCGCCCGTGCCGATGGCTGGGAGGTAGGGAAAAACGATGTATCCCGAGTTCCATGCAACAGGCACGGGCGGGACGCCCGTGTCACGATCGAGGTCGCATTTCCCGGCCTGAACCCTGCGGGTTATGCCACGGATGACTTGCGCGCATTCGCGCACGGCTATTTTAGGGCTTGACGTTCTCGTCTGGGGTGCAGATGTGCGGCGGGGTATTGCCGTCGGGACACTGGGGATCCATCAATTGATGGTATGCTGTGGTGGCGGCGGGGTCGTTCCCCGGCTTGGGGAACGGCGCCCAATCGGTCTCGCCGGGCGCTTTCACGATCATCGCTGAAGCCAATGCCGCGAACGCGTGCGGTGCGCCATTGGCCTGGGCGTCCTGAATTTTTTTCAGCTCGTCGGGATCGTAACTCTCCAGGCGCCAGACGCGCGGCTTGCTGTCACCGCATTTGATAATCACCGCGCGAAAAGCCTGTTTGCCGTTGTGGTCGAATGGCGGCATCTTCTTGATGTCATCCAGGAACCAGGTCTTTCCATCATCATCCGAAAAATAGGCCTGGGTCTGCGGTCTTGTTTCCGCCGGCTTGTGCAATGCCTGGAACAGGATGGCGATGATCGCCAGCACAATGATCCCGATGGTCAAACCCGTTGTCATCGCGGGGTTTTCGTTCATCTTTTGTCGGATTCCCACAAACAACTCCTTTTCGATTCGATGGGTTATGGAGCAACGCCGCCGCCGCAAATATGCGCCATATTCCCCGCTGACGAGTGCAATGGCGTATAGGTACGCGCCCATCCTATTCGCACTTGTCGTTAATGACAAGACGTCGGGCGCGGTGCGAATCATTGGCGTTTTCCCACGACTCAACATCGTCGTAAATCACTTTCGCGCGAGGGCGTTCAGATTTTTTGAATTTTTTGGCGTTGTGGCCGCTATGTTGCAAGGGATACAAATGTTTCAAGTGTTCAGCCCGCGACGATGAGTTGCGGGGAAGCAGTCTATTCACAAGGAGTTTGCCATGTCTCGCATGGGTGATACCGGTAACGCCGGTAATTCCGGCACAGCGAATCTTTCGGATACCGCGCAGCAAGTCGGCCAGAATCTCCGCGATCTGGGCGGCCAGGTGCGCGACAGCGCCAGGGAAAAATACGAGCAGCTTTCCGATCAGGCCCGCGATTACTACGATCAAGGCCGCGAGAAGGCTCAGGAATGGGAACAGGGCATCGAATCGTACGTGCAGGAAAAGCCCATCCAGGCGCTCCTGATCGCTGCGGGCGTTGGGTTGCTTCTGGGCGTGCTTTGGAAGCGGAGCTAAGGGCCGATCCGACGCTAGAGGTTGTCGATCCGACGCAAGGTGTCGATCCGACGCAAGGCAGACGCCTTCCGCTGATGCGATATGGCGCATCAGCGGTTTGCGGTTTCAACGCAAGGGTGCTGGCGTGAAAACCTACAGTTCCTCCGAGGCGAACACGGGCCGGGCCGCAACCACTGACGGCGAGCGGGCTGATGCGCGCGGGCAAGACGCCGATGCCTCCCCTTCCCAGGCCCTGCGCGAAGCCCTCAATCGGTTGGGCGAGGTCAAGGAATACGCGGCGTATTTCCTCGCCGCTAAGATTGATGCGCTTAAAATATCCGCTCGAAACATCGGGGTATATGTCGCCTTGGGATTGTTGGGCGCGTGCGCCGGTGTAGCGGTGGTGGTGGTTGGCGTCGTTCTTCTATTGATCGGAGCGGCCCACGGCATCGGGGCGGCGCTTGGGGGAATGTACTGGCTTGGGGATCTGATTATCGGCGTCGTGGTATTGGCGGTGGTGGGCGCCGGGGCGGTGTTTGCCGCGTCGAAACTAACCGGATCAACCCGCAAGAAAACGGTGGAAAAGTATGAATCCCGCAAACGCGACCAGCGAATCAGGTACGGGCACGATGTCAGGGAGCGCGCGATCCGCGAACAGAACGCCAACTGATGCCGCGCAGGCCCCCTCGCCCGCCACGCCCTCCAAGACATTAAGCGAGGCGCAATACCTGGAACAACAACAGGCTGCCGCCAAGTCCGCCATCTCCAATGCGTTTTCCGATGTGCGGGCCGAGTTGTTGAAGACAGCCGACCCTCGGGTATGGGTGAAGTCTCATCCATGGATGATGGTTGCGTCGGCGGCCGTGGCGGGATTTACCGCCGCCGCCGTTGCCGTCCCCTCCAAGGAACAACAGGCCCTCAAAAAGCTTGAATCCATCGAACGGGCGCTCTATGGGGCCCGATCAAACGGACATTCGCGGCATGGACCAGCCGAGGCGGAAAACGACGGCAAATCCAAGAAGGAAGGCGGCTTTCTCAACACGTTGCTTCACGAATTGGTCGGTGCCGTCAAACCCGCGATCATCAGCCTGCTGACGGCAGGCATGACCCAGGCCGGCCAGCCTTCTGCCGAAGAAGTTGCCGATGCCGCCAGGCGTGGCGCCGCTGAACAGCCGTAGGACAGACCGGCTGTTTGAGGCGAAACGCCCAGGGATCACCACCGTGTCATTCGGGATAGCAGGCTTCGCTTACCCCACTTCCCGGCCCCGCCATGAATACGCGTCACATTTGCCATTTTTTTATTGTTGCGGCTATCGAATCGCGGTACTCTAAGCAGACCAACCAAAGTTGCCCCATGTGCGGAGATTTTGGGCGGTAATTTGTCCCGACCCCCTGGATTTATAGGGAATCCCGGCCGCCGGGCCTCGTGCAAAGGCGGCTGTTATGCGCTTCACAGGTCGACCATTCGCGCGGCTGGCGATGCTCATCGGCATCGCGGTTTTCTGTTCAACCACGCCCAGCGGCTCCGCTGCCCCCGACAATGCAGCCGGCTTAGACTCGCAGTCGCCGCTCGCCAGATCGTTTTACCCGGAAGTTCGGCTTCGTAAACTTCATCTGGTTCGCCCCGATCTCATCCCATACCCAATCGCGTACGAGATCTATTGCTGAAGCAGGGGCTGCCGGCCACGAATCGACTGCAAAACTATCCAATTTGGCGGCGCGCAATGCAAAGCGCGTCCGTACGGTCCGGTTTTTGACATCCCTGGAGGCCGCGTTAGACTTTGCCGCGGGTTTGGGGATTTTGATGGGTACGGATGAGATAAGGGCGATTTTGGCCGACGCGCGGCGGGCGTGTGAGGTTGCGCGCACACCAGCCAGGAAAGGCGCCGTCTCCCGGCCCCCGGAAAGCCTGATCGCGACGCTTTCGCGCCTAACCGAGGCGGCAGAAGCGCTTCTCGCGGAACGCGATGCCTTTACCGGGCGACTGCGCAGGTCGGTCCAGTCGCCGGCGCAATCATCGCTTAGCCAACCCCCGGACGATCCTTCGCCGGAGAATCGACCGCCAATAGCCGCTCAAGACCTGTAAATTTGAGCTTGGATGCACCGCTTGCGCCGCTCCAATGCCGCATTGGCTTTGCCGCGATGACAAGTCAGGCGGGCACGGGAACCTCCACCCGTTTGACGGCTTGCGCCGAGTATCCCTTGTCCCCTTGAACGATTTCGTACTCGACGGCTTCTCCATCCCTAAGCGAGCGAAATCCATCGCCGAGGATACTGCTGAAGTGCACGAAGACGTCCTGGCCTTCGGGCCCAACGATAAAACCGAAGCCCTTTTTGGCATCGAACCACTTGACTTGACCACAGCTCATGGCCGTCCTCCACCAGGATTTTCCGGACAGGCAATCGACCGGACAACCCAAAACCCCCTGCCCGGGGACCGCCGGCGTGAAGGCCGGAGAACGGTTCCTGAGTCCGCCGCACTATATCCGGCCTGCCCGCAAGAATCCAGAAGAATTTTATTTGAGCGCCCGGCCAGGGACTTTTGCGGTCTCCGAGGAAAGACTTCCACGCCATTCGTGGATTCAGATCGTTTAATGTGACACGGGCGTCCCGCCCGTGCCGACGGCCGGAGAGTAGGGAAAATCGAGGTATTCTGACCTCCCATGCAAGCACGGGCGGGACGCCGGTGTCACGATTGAGGCTGCATTGCCCGGGCTTTCACCCGTCTCGTTATGCCACACACGAACAGCATTTCGTCGCGCACGGCTATTTTAGAGGGCCCTTTGTCCTCTCTGTGATTGGATTTGTTTCGGATTTCGTGCTTCGGATTTCGGATTTTCACCTTACGCTGCCGCCGCCTTATCGGGTTTTAATATCCATCGGCGGATGGTGCCGGTCTGGCTTTCCCAGCCGGAGGTGGTGCGGGATTTGAGGAATACTTCGTACAGCCCATCGATCGCCTGGCAAAGATCGCGCAGCAGCGCGATGCGTTCTTCGAACAGAACGCGGGGCGACTCGGCCTCCTCCACATCCGGCAGTTTTGCCCCGCCGACCGCCATCGAATCGCCGGCGAGCGTGAGCGCGAATTGCTGGCCGTTGGCATCCAGCAGTAGCCCGGCCTTGCGGGGAAGTTTGCCGCTGCGCAGGGCGTCGCGCGCTTCGGGCATGCGGGAGGGACCGTCGCCGCGAAGCGTATCCTTGCCGGTTTGCCCGTAGGCGCAGTCCAGGTCGAGAGCGCGGTCGATGAATGCCGTGATTTCGCCCGCTTCGGTCTTAATGCTGCCCGATCGCGCATCCGCTTCGTGCCAGAGCCACAGCAGAAATTCGTTCCCCAGAAAATCCTTGGCTTCGCCGCCCTTGGCTACCCACGGGTAATCCGGCGCCTGCCCTTCCCCCTCGGGGCCTTGCACGAATCGCGTGGGCTTGAGGTCTTCATAATCGCGCTTCCGCGCCGCGGGGGCAAGAATGCGGACGGCCTGTGAGCCGGAGCTGATCGGCTCCAAGTCCAGGCCAAACGAGCGCTGAAAAATCTCCGCCAACTTCTCGAACGCGGCCCCGCCGGCGGAGCAAAAGAGTGTTTGCGTGGTCAGATCCCACAGGATCGGCAAAAGCTTGCTCCGGCGAAACTTGCCGGAGCGCATGTCCTCCTCGACCTTCTTGCGGACGGTTTCCTTCACGTCTTTCTTCTGGTTTTTGGAGATGAAGCCCGATGGATTGTTTTGCGCGACGGCTTCCTCCTCCATAATCTGCCAGGCCTTCTTCACATCGCCGGGCACTTTGTTCGTGTCGATGCGCAGGGCAAAGTGAAGGGCATCGGCAAAAACATTGTGCTCCAGCGAGAACTGCCCGTCGAAGACGTGTCGCCCCCCGCTCCACCCATATTCAATTTCCTCGGGCACCCCAAACTCCTGCGGCCGCAGGGCATGCTCGGCGAGCTTATCGAGCAGGTCCTGGTCTGGACTTTTGGGGGCCTTGCCGACCACCGCGAAGCGACGAAACGAGATGGAACCCGAGGAGAAACCCATTGAATGACCTTTCAAAACTCACAAAGAAAGACGAAAGCGCACGCCGTCAAAAACCGTGTGCGGCGTGCCCGCCGCTCCAGCGTATTCTAATGACCCGATAAGGCCAAGGTTGACGCCCGAATATCAACACGCGATCCGTCGAAAGCCCGAAAAGCCGGCGGCCGTCTTTAGTGGCATGGGCAGCTTGCCCATGAGTGCGGTACGCCGCACGGATCGGCGGTACTCCGCCGATGACTTTGAAAGGGGCAATGGAGAGAATATTTAGGCACTGGGGTCGATTTATGGCCCCCTGCATTTTTCGTAACATTTCAGTCGGATGCAACCGGGTGCAATGCGTTGAACGGCTGGGGTCAATGTATCACGGGCGTTTCGCCCGTGCGGATGGCGCGGTAGTAGAGGAACTACGGTATTTTCAATCTTAAGGCACCAGGCACGGGCGGGACGCCCGTGATACGACAACAATATTGGCCGCACGCGTCGAGTCCAAGCGGCTTCAGAGTTCCCAAGTGCGGCACCGTGGTTCAGGGGAGCCCTCACAGACGTTACAGTCTTCCCGCAACGCACATTTCAGGACGAAAACTGCAAATTCCGATCAAGAATCCACGTTAGCAGGACCCCAGGCGGTGGCATATTACTCACTTACCGCCTTGCGCCGGCTCAATAGGTATGAGCCGGCGCGAGGCTTCAGGAACAAGGAGCCGCAGATGCCCAACCGCCCGCGCCGCACCTGGGCCAATCCAAATTTCCCGACCATTGAGGCTCTTGAGGAACGGCGGCTGTTGTCGCACACGTTACCCACGGATCATTCGCATCCGGCCGTCCATGCAAAAAACGTCGCGCATTCACACGCGGCCAGCCACGCCAACATCGCCAAGGCCCCGGCAGCATCGCATGCGACGGGAACGGTGGGTGTTCTTAGCGTTACTGGAACGGCGGGTAACGATATCATCCGCCTGTCGATCGATGCCGCCGATTCGTCCAGGCTCGATGTAACGATCAACGGCGTCACCACCCGATATGCCCTCTCCAAACTCACCGGCATTCGCGTTACCGGCGGCAACGGAAACGACGACATCGAAGTCAGCGAACTCAATGGCCCCCTCACCCTCCCCGTCACCCTCCTGGGCGGATCGGGCAACGATACCCTTGTCGGCGGTTCGGGCAATGATTACATCCAGGCCGGCGACGGCAAAAACGTGCTTGCCGGTGAGGCGGGCAATGACACCTTGATAGCCGGCAATGGCAATGACATTCTTTTGGGCGGCCTGGGCAACGATCTGCTGATCGCCGGCAATGGCCAGGACACTCTCTCGGGCGATGGCGGCGCCGATACCCTCATCGCCGGCACCGGCAACGACAACCTCCAGCCGGGCGCCAATGGCATCGTGATTCGACGACCGACTAAACATGGAAAAGCCGCCCCACCGCCCCTCCCTCCGCACGGCGGCTCCGATTCTCAAGGCGGCCCAGGCTCCGCGGATAATGCGAATTCAGAAAACAACCCTGGCTCAAGCGACCCCCATTCGCATGCACACTCGCATAAGGAAGATTCCGGCGACTAACGCTTCTCTACCTTCTTTATTCGTGTGCATTCGTGTCCATTCGTGGTTTCCCTCTTTCTTTGGGTTGCCATGTTGTTCTTAAGAAACGAGGCGTAAGAATCGCGAATCAGGAAATCGATTGACGAGCAATTTATCGATGCCATAAGCCCGGCCCGCGGCGGACAGCATCACCACCAACCCGGCCAAGGCGAGCATGTAGTTGTGCCCGACCACGTCCGCCGCGCTCCCGGCGACCAGGACATTGGTGATCGCCCGAATGATCGCGACCAGGCCCCCGAGCCGCGCGAAAATCCCGAACAGCAGCGACAGGCCGATCGCCAATTCGCTCAGAGCGATCATCCACGCGAACAGCGACGCGTGAGGTACAACCGTTCCGGTTAGGAATGAAGCGACGCCGTCGGTTAGAGCGGTGTGCGCAAACCCCGTCGCCGGTTTGGTGATGCGCTGGGCCAGGCCCGATCCATTCAGGAAGCCGGGATTGAACTTCGCGTCTTTCCCGACGAGCGCTCCGCTCAGCCAGCTATAGCTGGACAAGGCGCGAAGCAGCGCCAATGAGCCCGCCGCCGCGATAACCCCCACCGTCCTCGGATGGTGGCCCTCGCGGCCTTCAAGTGTTGTGGTATTCTCGATCATGGGTTTACGCGGTTGGCTCGTGGTGCACCGGGTATTGGAATCTTAAGCGGTATCGCAAGAATCGCTTCCGCCGCCAACGTCGAAAATCGGGTGTGGCCACTTTTTGTGGCATGGGCGGCCTGCATGCACAAACCACCGGTTGTCGGTACACTGCGGGAGTTGGGAGGCCTTTGTGACAGAATCACAGTGCAACCGGCATCATCGGCTTTCAGCCGCGCTGACATTGGCGGCCCTGGCGGCGGCGCCGATCTGCTGCCATCACTATGTGCGCCCCGTTTCGACTCCCGCGATCCGGCCGCCCTCCTTGCAGCCGACAACCCGGCCCAACGCAACGGCTGCCGTCCCGTCCACGTCACCCCCCGCGGCGGTGAAGATACTGGCGTTCGACGACAAAAAAGGCGGCTCCCGGCTGGAATTTCCCGACGACTGGAAGCCGACACCCGACCCAGACGATGCGTTGCAATTGACGCCGAGTCGCGGCGGGACTGCAACGATTACCTACAGCGTCCCGAATCTCCCGCCGCATCTGCCCTGGATGATCAAGCTCGACAAGATCGAAAGCGGGTACGTTGACGACTTGAAGAAATCGCACGCCGACCTGAAGATCGAGCAGGCGGTCGATCACCCGATTCCCGGCGGCAAGGGCCGGATCGTGCAAATTGGCTGGAAACAAGCCGGCCATCGCCACACCAACCTGGCCCTCCTGATGGTGCACGGCAACGGAGTTTATATTCTGAGCGCGGATGCGGATGCCGCTGATTGGGCCGGGACTCAACGCGCATTCAAATTGATCATGCGATCGATTCAATGGACCAAACGCTGAGCTATCGGCACGGGCGGGACGCCGGGATACGGTGACGGGCTAATGATCCGGCTTGGCAGAAGCCGGTTCTTCCGAGGTGGTTGCGCCGATGGCAGGCACTTCGGGGCTGATAACCTGCACTTGAATTTCGGGAGGAAGCAACGATTCAAGCCGACGTTGAAAATGGCCTTTGATCAGGCGATACAGCGCGCCTTGGCGGCTGGTGCCGATGAGAACGCGCTGGCAGCCATAGATCGCGGCAGTTTCAGCGATGAGCTCGGCGGCGTCGGAGCCCATGTCGTAAACCGGCAGCAGCGGAACCTGCATTTTGTGCGCCAATTCCAGATACCGGCTGAAGGTGCGCAGGGCGGCAAGGTCGGTGTCAATCGTGAGCCGTCGGCCCTCATGTTTGTAGGAGAGGGCGACCTGGCGGATGAAGCAAACCACCAGCGTCGCATGCTCCCGTCGCGCTTCTTCCAGCGCCGCAGGCGCGAGCAATTCCGATCCATAGGTGCCCAACAGGATTTTCGGGCGCGCCAGCGCATCGGCGGTAAGCTGCTCGAAAATGGCCTGCCGCAGGAGGCTCGGTTTTTCGCCCTGGCGCCGCTGCAGCCACTTGGTCAATGCCCGCGCGGTCAGCCCCACCGCCATTACGATTGAAACAAATATAAGGGCGTGGACTTTTGTGAAGGCCAGCGTAATCCAAATGCTCAGCAGCACCAGCCCCAGGAGCCCCATGGGAATCTTGCGGTAGAGCCGTCGCAGACGCGGATGGGTCGCGCAAAGGGTAATATTGATGGCAACCGCGCCGACCACGCCGATGGCGTACAGATCGGCCAGGCGTTCAACATTGTGGCTGATGATCAAGATGAGGATGGGGACGCCCGCCGCGAGGATTGCGGCGACCCAGGGGGCGCCAAAGCGGTTGACCCGTTGAAAAACCGTGGGCAGTTCCTGATCGCGGCTGACGACATACACAATGCTCATCAGCCCATTGACCGCCGTATTGCCCGCCGACAACAGCAGAAGGCCGCCCACCACGCGAACAGCCATTTCTCCCCAATGGCCCACGAACTTGAAGCTGAGAAACGCCAGCATGTCGTTGACGTGCTTCTCGCGGTCCATCGGAAAGATCGCCACCATGCAAAGTGCGAGCAATATATTGAAAACTGCCACCTCAATCGCCACCACCCAGATCGCCTTGCCGGCGGTGTGGTAGACGGGCTTTTTCATGACGCCCGTGAGGTTGGCGATCGCTTCAACCCCGCTCAACGCCAGCACGATCGACACAAACGCTATCCAGATTTCCTTGGGTTTGCTGTCGCGGATGCTCCCCATGTGTTGGGGCAGATGCGCCCAGTCCACGCGCGGCAATGCGCTGAATGTGATCAGCAATGTAATGAACACCATTCCGATCGCGGCGAACACTGCGAAGCCGGCGCTGTGTTTGGGGCCCAGAAGATTGAACAGACCGATCCCCGCGATGGCGACGATCGCCCATAACCCCGGTGAATCCAGCGTGAACAGCGAGTCCACGGTCGATTCGTCCTTTTTGCGCTCCGTGATGATGCGATCGCCGGCGTCTTTCACCGCGGGCTTGCCTTCAACTGGGGACGTGCTGATTTTTGCGTCAAGGGCGCGATTCGCCTCGACGGTATCGGTATGCACGTGCGCTTTGAGGGGAAGGCCGAAGTAGTGAAATCCGTCCAGCACGCTGAGGCTGGCGGTGACGCTGTAATCCGCGAACAGCAGCAGCGCGCCAATGACGGCCAGGGTGCGGCTGCGGCTCCGGGCGGCGGTATAGACGCCGCCCCCGTCGGGATAGATTCGGCAGATATGCGTGTAGGCCCATCCCACCGCCAGAATCAGCCCGCTCATCATCACGACAAGCCAAAAGCTGCTATGGCCGGCGAATAAAAACGCCAATCCCAACACATACAGCCTGCTGGTTCCCCAGTCGCCGAACAGCAGGCCGGCGGCTTGCAGCCAGCCGACGTTGCGCGGCCGCTCGCTGGCCAGCAGGGATAAAGCCGAGGGTTTCCCTTCGCCGGTTTCGGATGAAATCATAGTCTGCTTTTCCCGGTCGAGCGGCGGAGCGTGGTTCCTCGCCCCGATTCCTTAGCCCAATCCCGGCGACAAGGGCGACAAGACTAAGTGACGCCAAGGCGGCGTGTCAACGCCTCATCGCGGGCCGCAGTGCACTTGGGCGTGCGCGATTTCCGGGGAAGTGCAACCTGATGAAATCGACGGCGCCGTTTTCATCTTGCTTCTGTTGCGCGGGCCAAGCTCTTCTCCCTCTCCCGGTGCTCTGGGGGAGGGTCGGGGTGGGGGGT
>DASRLH010000025.1:0-5718 GCA_035648595.1 Tepidisphaeraceae bacterium | reverse complement strand
ATAGACTTCAAACTCGCTAAGAATATAGCCATCGGGAGACGACGGGCGCGTCATCAGGACGCGCACGTAGCGGCCTCGCGCCGGAACCCGCAGATGAAGGTCGTCGTTCTGCCCTGTGGCCGGGGGCAGAGACATGAGGTTGCGCCACGTCGTTGCATCGTTCGAGACTTGAATTGTTCCCTCGGCTGCGCGGGCGATCCAGTGCAACTTCACGCGGTCGAAGGTGAAGCGGCCGCCGAGGTCGACGTAGACCCACTCCTCGTCGAGGCTGGCGCCCTTCCATGCGCTGGTGAAGCTGTAAGGGCCGCCGATTCCCACGCGGTCGGCGGCGCGGTAAAACTCTACTTGTCCTAGTTTGATGGTGGCGTACGGCGGGCGGCTGGGATCGGTGAAGCCGAACTCGATGCGGTAGTGACGGCTGCGGTACGGGCGATCGAGCGGGATGGACGGCCCGAGTATGAGCGAGTTGCGGGCCATGTCCGGCGGATAGTTTTCGGCGGGAAGAGTTTGTGCGCCGTGGGTCGTGCCGGCCTGCTTCCACGTATAGCCATCGTCGGAAATGAAGACTGTGAAGGCGAGGCCTGCGGGCTTCTCGCGGTCCGGTACGACAACGAACAGGCCGATGCGGTCGATCTCTGGAACGGAAGCGCCGCCGCCAAGATGGAGCTCGACGGAGGACTTTTCGCCGGTGAGATCGACGAGGCCTTCGGGCGAGTGATTGGTGAGGAATTCGCGCTGGTGTTTGGGTAGGACCTGATCGTTGACGACGGTGGCGATCCAGTCCGGCAGGTGCGTGTCGACGATGCCGTCGGTAACCAGTTGCGCGGTGAGGTTGTAATCGTACGCGCTGGAGTGAAAGGCCGGGCGCAGCAGCGCGAGATTGCGGTAAGCGCCGGTGGTATCGAGGACGAGTTCGGGGTCGAAGTTCTCCGCGTGCGCGCCGGGATAGAGCCCAATGCCGCGGGTGAAGTCTGCGGCGGTTGCGGTCGCGGGCGTGGCGATGGCGAGTGCGTGCTCAGGAGCAATAGCGCCCGCCAACGCGCGCCGCGACAGCGCTATGCCGGTGCCTGCGATTGCGGTAGTCTTTAGAAAATCGCGCCTCGATGGTGACATGGATCTCCTTGCAGAGTTGCGTTGGGCCGTTACTTAAGGACGAAACTTGCGCATATAGTCCGCGTCGATTTTGAGGGCGTCAAGCGGTGGCATATCGTAGGCTTCCTGCTCGACAAAACAGTGCGTGATGGGCGCCTTGCGGGCGGCGGCGAAAATACGGTGGAAGTCCACGGTGCCCTGCCCCATCTCGGCGGCGGGCGGTCCGTCGGTGAGGTTGACGGGCTGGGTGGGGCGCTTGAAGTCCTTGACGTGGAGCATGGAAAAACGCTGCGGGTAGCGTTCGAGATAAGCGGCCGGGTCGCCGCCGCCAACGATGACCCAACCGCAATCCAACTCAAAGGTCACAAGTTCGGGATCGGCGATGCGCAGCATTTCGTCGAACGGAACCACGCCGTTTTTCGCGACGAACTCCATCGAGTGGTTGTGGTAGCCGAGCTGCATTCCAGCGGCCTTGATTTCGCGCCCCCACACGTTGAAGCGCTCGGCGTTCCAGCGCAGATCGTCGAGCGTGAAGGACTCGACCTGCGTGCGGTAGGAAGGGTCTTTGAGGCGCCCGGGATCGCGAATCGCCGGGAAGGAACAGATGATGTATTGCAGCCCGAGGGCGTGGCCGGTCGCGATGACCTCATCGAGAGACTTGTTCAGGTCGTCCGCAGAAAAATGCGCGCTGACGCAGGCCAGGGCCGCCGCGGTCATCGCTGCCTTTACCTGCTGCGGCGAGTGGCCGTAGAAGCCCGCCGTTTCGACCTCGCGGAACCCGAGGGCGGCGACTTGCTGGAGCGTGCCCGCGAAGTCCTTCGCCAACATCTCGTGCAGGGAGTAAAGCTGCAGGCCGAGAGGAAGATTGAGAGCGGATGCGTGAGCGGGGCGTGTAGTCAGTGCAATGCCGGCCGAAGCGGCAGCGGCATCGATGAGAAACTTTCTGCGGGTTCGGTGCGGCATTCCGGCTCCTGCGTATTGGGTTGACGGCCAGCACCGAGGATACTCCCTGGCGATGAGGAGGCCGGGCCGGTGTGGAATTTCGTGTCGTGCGGGGTGCTTCAGTTTGATATCGATAACAATATACAGAAGCGCAGGTGACGTGGCGATGATCTTTTGGTTGCGCCAGTGCGCGCTTCCTGCAGCATTCGAGGGAATGGGTTGGGGAGGGATGTTAGGTTCCCTAATAAACTGTCCAGAAACTTCGCCCGATGACGGATGCGATTTCGAGGCGCAGGAAGGAATGCTTGTCCCGGGGGCTAAAAGCCCCGAATTTGTGGCCGCTTCGGTGTCCGGGATAAATCCCGGACCTATCCCAGAAGCAAAAGCCACAGTAAATCGGCCATGCACTGCCAAGTTCTTGGACAGGTTCTGAGCGCCGGGTCGACTCTCAGCTTCCGGCTGCCAGTTTCCAGCTGCCAGTTGCGGGTTGCCAGTTTTGCCGGGGTCGCGTTGACGGTACAGTAAGACATCGACACTGCATTGAGGGTTTGGCTGACGATGTCACGATTGGTCCGCGCAGGTGGAATGTTTGTCGCTGTAGCTTGTCTGCTGTTTCTGCAAAAGGGTGCGCCGGCGCAGCGATTGTGGGCTGTGCCTCCCGAAATTGCCTCGACCCATTTCACCGTCACGATCAATGGCCAAAGCACGCCGGTGATGCACGCCGCTGAGAACCTCTACTTCCTGAACTTCGAAGCGAAGCCGCGCCACGCGGTACACATCACGGTCACGGCCGACCGCAACGATTTCTGGGCTACAGGCGTTGAAGTACAGCCGTGGCGGCTGGGGATCCGTCCGGAGCGCAATGGCAAAACGATCGCCTTCGATCTGGCTGGCCCGGCGAAAATTTCCATCTCGCGGCCGGCGGACTTTCTGGCGGAAGCCGAAATGCTGTACCTGTTTGCGAACGCGCCTGAAGCGGAAACGCCAATGGCGCCCGGGCCGCATCTGCAATACTTCGGTCCCGGCGCGCACGTCGAAAATATCGATGCCGCCGACGGAGATCGCATTTATCTGGCTCCGGGCGCTGTCGTATTTGGCGGCTTAAACATCTGGGGCGTCCACGACGTGAAGGTGTTCGGGCGCGGGACCATCGTCTATGACGGCCCGCAGAATCCCGCGAACGACGATGGATGGATGCACAAAAAGAACTGGCACTGCATCGTCATGGACAACGCGCACGATATCTCGATCGAAGGCATTACCTGCGTCGTGCGCAGCCGCACGTGGCAGATTCAGATGAAGGATTCCACCGGCATTCATTTCGACAACGTCAAGGTGATCGGCGCAAACTCCGGCGACGCCAATGGCGATGGGATGGATTGGCTGGGCGGCGGGGACACGACGGTCAATGACAGCTTCTTCCGCGCGGCCGACGACGTGTTTTCTATGGAGGGCAGTTGGGACGGATATGGGCCCGCGGCCTTCGCGGAACAGGGCAATCCCGTGTCCAACATTGCCGTAACGAACAGCGTGCTCTCGACCAGCATTTCCAACGTGGTGCGCGCGGGCTGGCCCGAGAAAAACTTTGAAGGCAGCCACTTTTCGATACAAAATTCCGACGTTCTGCACGCCGGTCTGGGCGGCTGCGGCATCCCGTTCGCGCTGATGGAAATCTGGGCCGACCCCAATGGCCGCGGCCAGACCAGCGATTTCCGCTTCGACGATATCCGGCTGGAAGACTGGTACTCGCTAACGCAGTTGATGGAGCCGGCGGACGGCATCAGCGGTGGGCATTTCACCGATGTTGCCGCGCTGGAACAGCCTCCGTTGGTCGCGTCGGTGCTGAAGGGCAAGGTGCGCGATACGGTCTTGAGCGGCGTGAATCTGGCGGGAACAATCGCCGCTAACGACGACGATGTTCCACTGCAATATCTTGACGGCGCGGAAAAGGCAACCTTCGCCAACGGGCTGTCGTTTCACATCGAACACGACGAAGGCTTGCTGCGGCCACACCAGGCAATTCACTTCCGCGCGATCGCCGATCGGAGCGGCGACAGCGACAAACTGCGGTTCGACTGGAGTTTTGGCGATGGCACCTATGCGTCCGGACCGATCGTCCGGCATCGTTTTCCCGACAAGGACGGCACACTCCGCGATGGCTCCGGGCGCTTCAGGGTGCTGCTGCATGTTACGGGCGACGGCAGAAGCAGATGGGCGTACGCTCCGGTGGTTCTCGCCGCGCGGCTGGAGCCCGCCGTGGACACGGCCGTAGCAACGCAGGCGGGGTTGACGTACAGTTACTTCGAATTGGCGCCGCCTGCTTTGCACGACATGGGCCCGGGCGCGGCTGCGCGGATGAAAGGAATCGCCGCGCGCTTTGCGGATGCCGATTTGCGCCAGCGCACCACGGACTACGGCTTCGTCTTTTCGGGCTACATCGATGCGCCCGCGGACGGTGGTTACGTCTTCACTCTGGTCTCGAACGATCAGGGAGAAATCAGCGTCGACGGCCACCTGCTCGGTCAAACTCCACAGCCGTTTGCGCAGGTTTGCGGTTTGGCGGGAAACGCGGCACGGCCTGTTTCAGGCTCGATCGCGTTGGCCCGAGGCCGGCACAAAATCGATGTCCGCATAACCCACACGCTGGGCAACGACGACTTCCGCGTGTGGTGGCGGACGCCGGCAATCGCTGCCGCGAGGGAGATTCCCGCCGCAGCGCTGTCCCATGACGCAACCCAAAATATTGTTTCAACCCCTGTAGGCACAGGCAGATGAAAGCGCGTCAGTAGGAAAGCAGCGGCTGAGGCCGTTCGCGCTATCCTCGTGGGCAGCGAGTTTTGACGGGAGCGTTCTGCGATGCAGCTTGGTCCGAGTCGTGCTGAGTTTCGCTTCATTGTGATTGCCGTGTCGGCTGGTGTTCTATCGCTGTCGATGAGTTGCGGAGTGGGTTCCGTTGCAACCACCACCACAACGGGGAGCGGCGGCGGAACTGCGACCAACCCCTACGCGCTGGCTTATATGGCGATCACCAACTGGGGCGCGGGCGTTACCGTCGCGTTTCCGACGACCTGCTCGATGACGGTAAGTGCGACCGGAGTGCCGCCGTCGCACAATGCGTACTACCTCGCGCCCGCGGGCACGGGACAGACCGTCGTGGCGACCACGCCGAGCGGGATCCAATTGGCCGTAATTCCCTACACCGGCGGGATTTCGACGGTGAACAAAGTTTCGGCGACGTTCAATATCTGCCCCACCAAAGCGACTTCGCCGACTTCGTCGTCGATGGGGGCCATCGGCTTTATCAGTTCCGGCGAAGTATTGTTCAATCCGTACGAGGCCACCAAAACGGTGGCGCTCGCCGATAACGCTTCGTATACGTTTTCGAGCGGCGGCACGAGTTACACGGCTTCGTTCATCGACCAGTGCAATTCGCATCCCACCGGCGGCATGGGCGGCAGTGGGAGCACCTGGCATTATCACGGCGTGCCCACTTGCTGGACCTCGACGGTGGATGGGGCGACCGGGCCGTCGCACATCATCGGGATCGCGCTGGATGGATACCCGGTCTATGGCGGACGCGACATCAACGGGAATGCGGTGGCCGCGTCGTCGCTGGATGCGTGCAACGGCATTACGAGCGCGACGCCGGAGTTTCCCAATGGCGCATACCACTACGTGTTGCCG
>DASRLH010000024.1:0-3159 GCA_035648595.1 Tepidisphaeraceae bacterium | reverse complement strand
GTTTTCATGGCAGCACGAAAATGGAAGCGGGCATGGACTCGATTTCCTTCGCGTGATTGCGCAACAGGTGAACGTCCAGTTCGCCCAGGGCCTTCACGCAAAAGCGACAGATTTTCTTGGTCGGGCCGCTGTGCCCGGCGCGAAGGGCGAGCACCTTGCAGCGGTGTTTAAGCTCAGCGGGAGTGAGAGGGACCGGCTCGGCGGGCGGAGAAGCCGTCGGCGCGAGAGGCCGGAGGATCGCCAGTTCTCGCTCCGCATTGTCCATGTGGAAGCGGAGAGTGGCTACCTCCTCCAGCAGCAGGAAGTTTTGCTGGAGAAGTTCCTCCGGCCGCTCGGGCCGGGCGGGTTGGGAATGACCGGATGGACAGAAGATCGAAGCGCCCTTGGAAACAGCGGCGGCATGCAGCGCGGCGGGAACGCCAAACGCCACGCCGCACGTCGGGCAAGTGAGGATGCGCAAGCGGATCGCGGCGTCTGTTGTGGTTTGATCGTTCATGGCATCCTTCCTTGGAGGTTGTGGGTTGCGGGTTGCGGGTTGTGGGTTGCGTCGAGCAATCACGCGACGTTGGAAAGCGGGCATCCGGCGTTGGCGCATCCGAACGCTTCGTCGAATTCCTCTTGGCTCATTTCGAGCGCGTGTGCGAGACGTGCGCGGGAGAGCGGACGCTGGGGCGGCCGCGCGTTCTTGATCCACCAGGTCACCGTTGCCAGCGGG
Organism: Tepidisphaeraceae bacterium; assembly: GCA_035648595.1. Classification (GTDB taxonomy): domain Bacteria; phylum Planctomycetota; class Phycisphaerae; order Tepidisphaerales; family Tepidisphaeraceae; genus RYN-428. The sequence continues at coordinate 2,444 of DASRLH010000024.1, read as the reverse complement.
ATTTTGGAAGCCTCCGCGAACTGCGACTGCGTCATCAGCTTTGCGGCAATTCTCTGCCGAAGCCATTCTCCGAAGTGGTCTGTGCGTGCCATTGATGTATCCTCTTGCATCAATTTATATTCAAGTATCGTTCAAGTCAAGAGGATTAGGCGAATCAAATTTGAAAAATGAGTTGTCGGCTTCGACAGTTTCGGATCGCGCGGGTAGAACCGCGTCCGTGGCATCGAAGAAATCCAATCATTGGGGGACTTGGATCATCGCGCGTGCGCGTTTTGTGGGGTTCCGGCGGCAGAGCGACCTTGCGAAGGCCGTTGGATGCTCGGCGCAAACATTGTCGAAATGGGCGGGAATGGCGAAGCCGCCCGAACAAATGCGCCGCGGCCATGATGAAGCATTGGCGCGTTCGCTGAAAATCGACCGAGCGACGCTGTTTGGAATGTGGTCTGAAATTGCTGCGGATGACTGGGAGGAGCGACCGGCGCCGGCGAGCGCGGCCCTCGCGACGATAGACGACGATGAGCTGCGCACAGAGTACATCCGCCGGCTGACATCGGCGGCGGTTGCACTGCATAAAAGCTTGAAACGCGCGGAAGGCGCCGATTGGGCCGCTCTCGCCGCCGAGCTTCGCCACGTGCCGATGCAATCGGAGCTTCCGCGTTCCGGGATAGAGGCCATTAGGCTCCAAAATGCAATCAGTAGTTCGCGATGGAGAGTTGGCCGCTTTGATCCAGAGGCGCATGGCGAGGAATTTTGGGCGGCCGTTCCAGGCTTCACGTTGTCGGAGTCGGAGGAGTTATCTTTCGCTCGCCTCAGGGACAGGCATGAGCAATTGATGAAGTCGCCTGATTACCGTGCCATTTTGGAGATCGCGCTCCTGCGGCTTGGATCAGAATTCGATGAGGATCCAACGGGCAAGACGGCAGTGAGAAGGTATCAGGCCAGGATGGGGGGGAAGGGCGCCCGCGGGACGCCGGAATATTAAGTCATCCTCTGCCGGTTGCACCCCAAGCGAAAAACTTCGGGGGTCTGGGGGCTGGCCCCCAGCGGAGCGCCTTTACAGTTGACACGGCCGGTCTGCCCCGATATAGTGAGTCTGTTGTCCATGAGCGCGGGGCCGCCGGAGCAGGAAGCTGGCGTGACGCCCGCGAAAACTAAAAGACGTATCAGGACACCTCGCGTTCTCCGGGGCTTTCCTGGCAACCTACGATCGACGGCTGATAAAGCCGGCGACGTTTGGCGGTGCCACGGATGGCTCAGACACTCCCCCAGCAGCAGAGGCAAGCGCCGGCTAAGCTTTGCACGTTATTTGATGGCCGCTATCCATCCGATGCGCGGTCGGCGGCGCTTTGGCGTCGCTATTGGGAGCATCGGCGGCGTGAAGACGAGGCGCGGCTTTTCGAGGCGTACGCCCCGCTGGCGCGCATCATGGCTTATCGAGCGAAACGGGGGCGGCCGGGATTCTACACCGATGAGTTGGACGAGTTGATTTCCGACGGCGCGCTCGCGTTGTTGCGGGGAATCCAGGGGAGCAACGAGGGCGGCGCCCCGGTGGCCTATCTGCGCAAATGGATCAGCAACGGCTTGCGACAGTGCGTCATCATTCGCCGGGGAGGCGGGGTCCGGTTCCACCGGCTACGCGGGATCGTGGAGGGGGCCCGCCGCGATCTGGTACAGCAACTGGGCCACATGCCCTCGGATGAGGAGTTGAGCGAGCGGCTCGCCGGCGTCATCGACAACCCCGCGATCTACCGGGGGCGGGAAGCGCACATGCCGCAGGTCTCGCAATTGGTTCGCGTCGGCGACAGGCCGCGATCGGACCCGGTGGACACGCACGAGCGGGACCCGTCACAACGAATGATGAATCGAGAGGCGGTTCGCCTGGCGATGGCCGGATTGAAGCCGGAGGATCGCAGGATTCTCAAGCTGATATTGGCCGGCGACTTCCCGGCCAACATCGCCCGCAAGCTGGGTGTTTCCCGCCAGCGGATCATTCAGCGCCTCAATGGTGTTTTGTGGGAAGCGAGGTCGCGAGCAGACCTGGCGGAATACCTGGGCCGCCAGCCGCAAGCCCCGCCGGCGGTCCATGAAAAATCCGATCTTCCCACGCCCAACCGCGTCCCCAGCCTTCGGAGGACGGCGTAGCGCCCGCATCCACGCATCCACACATCCCCCATGAAACCGCTCGCCTTCCATCCATTCTCCAAGCTCCTGCCGGACATGACGGCGGCGGAAAAGGCCGCGCTTCGCGCCGACCTGGCCGCCAACGGGCAGTGCGATCCGATCATGCTGTTCGAGGGAAAGATTCTGGTTCATCCGACTAATGCGTAGGTAGTTTCGTGTAAAGCGAAGATTTTAAGTTTGAAGAAGTCGGGGTCTCGGAAGCCGTATGCTTGTCGTTGCATGGTTTTGATCTTGTTATTTGTGCCTTCCAATGGCCCGGTGGT
>DASRLH010000023.1:0-15979 GCA_035648595.1 Tepidisphaeraceae bacterium | reverse complement strand
CTGTTCGCCCCAATTCCAGCCGCTCCCGCCCGCTCTCCCGCCCTTACCCACACCTGTCAGCCCCGATACAGTTCCACAACAATAAAAGCAACCGGCGAGCCGAACGGTATTAGCGCTTTGTGGCGCTTTTCGCGCTCGCATACATGTCATAAAATTGCTATTAACGATCCGTAATCATTTGCTATTGCAGCAATTGCGCCACAGCCACTTGTGAAAAATCGTGTTGCGCGACGCAGAGGCGCAACACGGCCCCGGCCGTTGTGTAATTTGCCTTTGCCGCAGCCCACTCACGCCCGCCCGCCTCAATTTCCGGCGAGACATTGGCGAGGCGCGCCTCATCCGATTCTCGCCGGGTGTGCGGGATGACGTGGCGATTGCGGCCGCGACGGGAACGCCGGTGCGGCGTGGTGCAACACGAGCAGCCGACGATGTGAGGACGCTCCCACTTACCCCTCGAATCTCGTAAACGCCGCGAGCACGTCGGTGAAGGTTCGGGGCTTGTACTTCTCGAATGCCACTTGGTCCACAAAGACAAAGTCGTACATGCGCCCCGTTGCAACACGATTCACGTCCTCGCACCATTGGCGCAGGCGTTTGATCTTCGGCGCGACGTCCATATCTTCCTGGCCCTTGGTCTCGGCGATGATGATCCGGCCATCCACCAGCTTCACCAGAAAATCCGGGAAGTAGTTCGACAGTTCCCCATTTGCTTGAACGTAGTCCAGCTTGAATTGCACCGCCAGGTAGTTTTTCGCGTAGGCGGCCACGTCGTCGCACCGTTCCATGAACGCCGCGAATTCCAGCTCGAATCCGCTGTCGCCGATGGTGCGGTTGAACACGCTCTTTTTTTATACGACGTACGGCTGGTCCCTGACCACGAAGGGGCGCGTCTGGCGCAGCTTGATGGTGTCGCGGATTTCCGCGTCGCCGCGATCGCGCACCGTCAGGGCGTTCACCGCCCGCTTGAAAACCTCGAGTAGTGTTTTCGTGGCGGCTGTTTCTGACAAATTTCGAAGTGTGTTGGGGTCTTCAAGATCGACGGTCTGGCCGAACAGTTCATCGCGCGCGAACGACTTGATTTTCGCGAACAGGACATCGTACCCGCTGACAAGCCGCAGGTCCTTCATGACCGCCTGCGCGAAGAACCCCAACACATTGCGATAGTCCGCCGCCCCGGCGGTATCCAGAATCGTGACGTGCGTCTTCTCGTTGGTGGTGATGTCCTTAAAGACAATCTCGCGCTGTTCCTCAGCGCTGAATTGCCGGTAGAGCACCCTCTGGAATCCCTCCTCGACCTTCAGATCGGCCAGATTCTTATATTCCCGATACGCTCGCGGCGAGAGGATCGGAATCGCAATGTCCAGCGCATCCAGGTTCTTCTCCGGGTTCTGCTCGTCGATCTCCACCACCAACGGCGCGTTGGGCTTATTCCCCGGCCCCATGGGCCGCCGCTCCAGGACGACGCCTTCCGCCTGGATCGACTCGACGAACTCCATGAACGCATCCGTCCCCACCACGCTCACATATTCCTCGATCCCGCCAGGATACATTTTCCGCAACCCGCGCCCCAAGGTTTGCTCCGGCAATATATTGCTCTTGGACGCGTACGCGCGCAAGCCGACGATCGTCGTCACGTTCCGCACGTCCCACCCCTCCTTGAGCATCAGCACCGAAACAATTGCCTTATACGGACTGCCCGGCGCATCAATCTCGTTGGCCTGCTTGCGCAGCGCCTCCAATTCCTCCTTGGCTTTGCCCGAAGAAGCTTCGGAGATTTCGCCGTTGTTCTTGGTGTGAATCACCAGGACGGCATCCTTAAGGTCCGGGAAGTTGCCGGCGAGGTATGCCGCCACGTCGTCGCAATTTCGCGTGTCGTCGGTCATGACGAACAGGATGGCTTTCTTCCCCATCTTTTCGTGCTCGGCCCGCGCCGCCCGCCATTCGATCACGCCCAGGTCCAGATAGTCGGCGTACCGTTCGACATACCGCGAGTTCTGCCGCTCACTGAGCTTGGCCCTGCTTGGAGCATCGGGCAGCACCGGGTGTTTCACCACGTTCTGGCAGATCGCCTCCAACAGCGGATAGTCGGCGATGGTCTGCACGAAGATCGCGCCGCTGTTGTGCCGGGGCGTTGCCGTTACGTCCAGTTGAAGCGATAGCTGACCCTCCTTTTGCAGCAGCCGATTGTGAATGTCCTGAATCGACTTGAACCACGCGAGCTTGGGATCGTGAATATGGTGAGCCTCATCATTGAGCACCATGAGCTCATCAATGTCGCGCACGATCATCCCCAGGTCCACCTTCGAATCGGTGGTCGCGCCCGTCGGGCGCGGGCCCAGGAAGTAGTCCATCGTGTTTTCATCCTCCGCGGACGGCGCGATACCGTCCCCGGCATACACGCGGTGGATATTCGTCAGAAAGGTATTTCCGGTCGGATGCGTGACGCGCACCTCGTCCTGCAAATGCAGGGTCAACTGAAAATCGTCCCGCCAGTTGCGGCCCTCGTAGCCGTTGTCGGGAACCACCGGGTCCTGGAAGAAAATGCGCAGGCCCTGGAAGTCCTTGTAGATGCGGTCCAGGACGATGATGTTGGGCGCGATGACCAGGAAATTGCGGGCCATCCGCGACGCCGGCTCGTAGAGCTTGTGATAGAAGCTCCAGGCCAGCGCGAGGCTCAGCACCTTGGTCTTGCCACTGCCGGTCGCCATTTTCACCACGAACCGCCGCCAGGATTCATCGAACATACCGGCGGACACCAAGCCGCTCCCGTCGAATCGCATGAGGTCGTGCTTGTCCTTCACGCCCACCACATCCATCAGGTAGACGATCGTCTCCATCGCCTCGCGCTGGGCAAAGAAATATTGAAACTCCGCCATCGCCCCATCGCCCTCCTCGACCAGGTGCGGCGTGTTAAACCACCAATTCAGCAGGCTCCGGCTCGTGGCCGCCGCCCCCACATATCCCCCGTCGCGGAACTCCTTGACCTTCCGCCGAAGCGTCGGCACCAGAGGCGGCGTCAGCTTGTCCATCGTGGTTTCTCGCAACGCCTCGTCCGCCGGGAACCAGCGAATGGCCGGGTCGAGAATGGCGTGGGGGGAGGGGGGGAAGTCTTTGTGAAGGGCCATGGGTTCAATCACCTTTCACGGCGGGAAGAGTTGAAAAGGACGCTGCGCGGCGTGTTTAATCCGCTCCGAACCGTTTTACGCCCACGTCCTCGACCAATAGCTTCATCTGCCCGATCGCGATCGCGTTCAACTTGGTCAGACGTTCGGCTTGGGGCAGCCCTTGGGTAATGAACAACGCATTGAGGTTTTCAAGATTGGACAGGCACACAAGTTGTGCCGCGTTCGCCTCGTCGCGGATATTGCCTTTCTGGTCGGGATGCAGGTCGCGCCACTGCTTGGCCGTTGTTCCGAAGAGCGCCATGTTCAACACGTCGGCCTCGCTGGCATAAATGTGGCTCGTCTGGGCCCTGGACAGCTCCGGGGGGATCAGGTTTGTCTTTATCGCGTCGGTGTGGATGCGATAGTTAATCTTTGCCAGGTTTCGCTTAATATCCCAGCCAAACTGCTTGTATTCCTGGTCCTTGAGGCGTTGAAATTCCTTGATGAGATACAGCTTGAACTCCACGGAAATCCAAGAGGCGAACTCGAAGGCAATATCCTTATGCGCGTAGGTGCCGCCATAACGGCCGGGCTTGGAATGGATGCCGATGGCGTGCGTTTGTTCAATCCATTGTCGCGCGGTGAGTACGAAACTGTTCAGTCCGGCCTGACTCTTAATCCCATCGAATTCGATGGGATTAAAACCGGGATTGTTGAGTCGCTCCCAGATGCCCAGAAACTCGATGGTATTGCGGTTTCTCAGCCAATTTTGTATCAGATAATCCGTACGTACCGGATCCTTGTAGCGGGCGATGTCGGTCAGGCAGATGTAATCTTCATCATTCCGCCGCTGTATCGTCACTTCCTTGCTCAGCACATTGATCTTCGCCATCAATTCCTCCCCTTCCCCTCCACATGCACCTCCACGATCGTCATCGTGTCGTTCCCAAAAATATCCACCATCTTCACCGCCAGTTTCCGTTTCCCCGGCTCGCATTCCTTATAGATGCTCGTCAATTCCAGCGAGCGGTCTTTCTTCGTGCGGAAGGATTGCCATTCGTTCTCGAAGACGTAGTCGCCGGTCCAGCGCTCTTCCCAGGCGGTCAGGTTCAGTTGATCGGGCCCCATGCCGGCGAGTTTGCCCTGGGCGTCCGGGTCATATTCCTTCTGCACGCGGATGATTTCCCGCTTGCTCTCGTAGTCGAAGTCCACCGCCCAATAGTCGATCCAGTCGGTCCATTTTTGCGTCAGCACCTCGCGCGTGGTGATGCCCTTGGCGTCCTTGCTCACCTTCACGATCTGCCCCTTCTCGACGACGATCCGGCTTCCCTTTTCCTTGATCGCCGCCTCGGCCGCCGCGATGGAATCCTGCGAGTAATAGACCGAAAAATCCGTCAACTCCGCCGCCACCGTCTGCCCTTTCAGCAGCGCCTTGACTTCAATAAACGACACATCGTGAAACACCACCTGGTTCTTCTCGACCGCCCGCTTGTCGAACACCTCGGCGGGGATGTACTTGGGGGCGATGTCGATCCCCTTGGCCCGCGCCTCGTCCAGCACGTTGGGGAATAGCCCCATCTCAAACTCAAAGCCGAGAATGTCCACCTTGGTCAGGTGCTTCTTGCGGCATTCGAGGATGATCTCCTCGACGAAGAGGCGCGTGACCGGCAAGTTGATCGGCCCAACCGCCACCAGCCGGCCCGCCTTTTTGCCGCTGAAGGTGGCAAAGCCGTCGGTCTTCTCGGCGCGGTAGGCGCGGAGGATCAGTTCCAGAAACGCGGCTTCCTTGTCCGCCAGTTGCTTTTGCTGCTCGGCTTCGCGGAGGTTGGGATTGACGCCGACGTAATGCTGCCGTTCGTATTTGCCCAGGTTGAGGATTTCAAACGCCCGGTAGTCCTTCCCCCGCGCCTTGAGCTCCCGCTGCACGCCGATCATCCGCTTGCGCGTCGTGTGAACGGTGGAAGTCGGCTGCGATCCATTTCCCATTTTCTAAACACAAATCGGCAAGGATGTCGAGGGGTGGCGCCCCTCGTTACTTTATGATCGCTTCCACATGACGCACGAGCCGCTCCATCTGGCCGTGCAGGGTTCGCAGCGTCTCTATGGTTGCTACCGACCTTTCGAACGTCGCGCCGTCGGAATACGTGATCTGGTAAACGTAGTCATCCGAGGCCTCACCATCAAAACTAAAGAGTGGGTTCTCAAGAAACTTCGTCACGGAATCGACAGTCTCAAATGCCATCGGACTGGCCGTCTTGCGGGCGGCAATTCGGAACTCCTGCGGTAGAGCACCCATTGCACTGCGGACACGATCCACGTAGGCGAGCAAATTGGCCTCGCCGATCAATCCCCGTAGTCGATTGGCGATTCGTGTGCGCAGGCTGTCCACCATTGTCTCTCGGAACTTCTCCACAAGCGCAGCCTTATCGGGCTCCGGGAATTTATCCGGGTAGTCGATTGTCACGCCGTGTTCGCCGAACGCGGTGATTATTTTTGCTTTCGGAATCAAAAATAAATCAATTCCGCGGCTGGCAACCAGTTGGACCGCCGGGTTGGTAAAGTCGCCGCTCGCAATCATTCCCAGGAACCGGGCCGTAGGGTGCAGTTCTCGCATCGGCATCAGTTTTCCGCTGTCGTCACGTGCCTTGTCCTTTGAATGCCGCTTACCGCGTCGCCAGAATGTCTCGAAAAAGGCGATCGGGATCCCCCGACAATCATCGCTTCCATCAAGTTCCATAACAAAATCGTAAGCTACAGTGTTACCGTCTTCGTCATTCCAAATGACCTTGCCATCGCGGCAGGTTCGCTGTCGTTGGCCGTGATCGAGATAGAGCCGGAGTCTGTTTGCCACTTCTTGGAGGAGAGGCAGCGTTACGAACTGCTCCATCCAGTCACCGACAAGTTGGCCGAGTTGATGCCCAGCCGACGCAGTCTGTTCTGCCATCTGAGCAACCCTAGCCTTCCACCCAAAGACGACCCTCGCAAAGCGGGACGCGGTGCTTTCGATTCTTCCACTTTATATTCCGATCGCGTGTCCGGTCGAACTTGAAGGACTTAAAGCCCGCGGCGACGGCGAGGCGTCCCAACCAATCCATGACCGGTACATAAATGCCGTAGGGGGCCGAATCGCCCACGACGAAGCACACCCTGCTCGGGCTGTCGCAGACGCGACGAAGCGCAAACCAGACACGGGCGAGATCGTGGAAGTAGCAGGCGACCATCAAGTGATATGTTTTCTTTCCCCCCTTGGTCATTCGGATCCTACCGAGTTGTTCCGAAACGGAACTGATTTCCGCCCGAATTGGATCGAGCAATGAATCAGATAAGATCGCATGAACATCGACGGATTTCTCCGGCACATGCTGCGTGCAGGAGCGAACCAGGTGCTGACGCACGGTGGATTGGAGATCGCCCCAGCCCTTGATCTCTTGAAGGAAACACATTTCGAGGCGTGTTGCATCAGCGTAATCGTAATTGTTCGGATACGGCGGGGATGTCAAGACCAGCGTCGCAAAACGATCGGGCACACCTGCACAGTTCCTTGCGTCGGACTGCAGGAGCGTCGACGGCGCGCTATCCGTCAGAATCCATTCTGTCATGTCGGCGTGCATGAGGCCCGCCATTTCGTCAAAAGCCTGAAAAGGATGAGATGGCGACTTCTTGGATTTTTTTGGAAGCACATACTGCCACTGCGCCGTACCAGCATGGGAACATCGCCGGAGAATACCGACAAGTGTAAGCCAGACGAGTTGGGATGCGTCTGAGCCATCATCAACTGAGTCGACCGCGAGTCGAAGGCAGTCTAGGTCGGTCAGCACGTCGTCGGAATAACAATCACGGATTAGTTTTGGGAAACAGTCAATCTGCGGCGTGAAGTTTCGAGCTTCTACACGGACGCGCTTCGCCATTGCTCGAAAAGCGTCTGCATTGGAACGGCGGGCGAGTTTTGCCCGGGCGAGTCGGAAGATGAAAGGGTGCGCTTCGACGCCATATGACGCAACACCGGCGTTTTCTGCAGCGATGAGCGTTGTTCCGGAGCCCGCGAACGGATCAAAGACACGGGTGTCGCCATTCGTCGATGAATGCGCGATGGTTTCGTGCGCCCAAGCTCCAGAAAAACCGGCACTGAAACGAATCCACCGGTGAACCGGCAGCCGCATGTTACCCACAAACGTAGACGACGCCGCGTCACTGACCGGCGCGCCTGCTATGTCCGCCGGGAACAAGCTTAGTTGTGTAGGTCTTGCAGTTAACAATGACGCATCCTCACGGTTTCAGAACAGGCGGGCTTTGGTGTCTACAAAGACCGACATCCTCTCTGCAACTTTACCTGAAAGTTACGCGTTTCAATAGCACTGCCGCGAATGCCAGCCCGCCGGCAGCAAAACCCGCATGAGGATGAGGCGTTCGTAGATCATTGAGATGAAGGAGTCGGCGCCGACGTCGAAGGGGGGATCGATGTAGATCAGCTTGAGGCCGCCCTGTTTTTCGATTTCATCCCGGAGGGGGCCGTTCTTGAGGGAGGAGAGAATGAGTTTGTTGTCGCCCCAAATGAGCTTATTGGTCCAGCCGCGAAGCTGGCGGCCGCGCGGATCAAACAAGCCGGCGTTGATCTCCTCGCCGACCTCGCTGCGCGGCTCATCCACCTGCTCGATCGTCTGAAACGGCAGCCAGATGTTGCAGACCTCATTGGTCTTGCCATTCCAGACCAATTCAACCTCGCGCTTGTCGTCGAAGAGCAGAAAGCGGTATTTGTCGGGCAGCGGCTTGCCGGCGTCGAGATAGCGAAGCACATCCTGCTTTTCCTGCTCCGTAAGCCGTGGCATGGGCGGTTCCCTTGATTCGAGGCGGTTGTCACGCGATCCGATGCGTTAACGCATTGTGCGGGATGGCGGGGGGGCATTCCTGCAATGCCCTATCCCACCGGCGGCGCGACAGCTTACAGCAGACGCCAACGTGCGAACAGGCCCCTTCCCCGCCCGGCGCCCCGGTGCGGCGGGCGCCTGCTTGAAAGAGGCGCCGCTCACTCGTACCATTTTCATCATGGCATCGAATGCTACAATCGAGGAGGTCGTTCGTCTTGCCCGGCAACTCTCGGCGCTTGATAAGTTGAAGGTGATCGAACGGCTCGCCCCCGATCTGGAGGCCGCCCTGGAATTTAATGCGGATAGCGTAGTACGGGAGGCCGTCAGTTTGGATGAGCGATATCAGCGCGGTTACGAGGAGATGCCGGAAGATACCGCGATGATCGAGGCGCTCCTGCCGCACCTTCCGGTCCGCTCGGAGCGGTGGGAATGAAACGCGGCGAGGTCTGGTGGGCGAATCTACCAGCACCGATCGGCCGACGGCCGGTCCTGCTCCTGTCGCGCGACAGGGCCTATGTCGTGCGCAGTGCCGTCACTGTTGCATTTCTCACCACCACGATACGAAATATTCCCGTCGAGGTGAAGTTGACTCCCGCCGATGGCGTACCGAAGGACTGCGTGGTCAACCTGGATACCATCAATACCATTCCCAAGTCAGCCCTCGAGCAACGAATCTGTGCCCTTTCCGCAGGGAGATTGACGGAGGTAAGGAAGGCGCTTCAGTTTGCGCTCGATATCTAAGCGACTCGATCCCAGCCCCCGCGAAACTTCGCAACGGCGGTGGGATTCCTCGGTTCTCACCTTCCGCCGCCGGCGAGCAGCCGGAACATGCCAGATCCTTATGGCCGCCGGCGGGCCAGGATCCGACCGCGAATTTCCTTGAGATCTCCCTGAGATCCCTCGATCCGCTGTCGCACCTCCTGTGCCTGCCGCTCGCGCCGAGCCATGTAGTCCTCGATTTCCTCATGATGGCGAAGATAATAAGCGATCACGGCGTAGACGTCGGGCAATGCCAGCGATGAGTAACGCTGCACAATTGACTCAGCGGTGCAGCCGTCCTCAAACGCGTGGATGACCAACTCCAGAAGGACGCGCGAATCCCCGACGCGCAGGGCTCCGGCCGCGTCTTCACGCAGCGGCGGGGTTTCGGTCTGAGGCGTGAATGCCATAGTTTTTCCCTTCCGCGGTCGCCAGTCACTTTGGCGTGTCGGGCCCAGTCTACAATGCGAAGTATATCCTCAAAGCTCAATGATTTCACGAAATCAGCGACAGGGCGGATTGCGTGGGCGTGCCCGATTTTCCGGGAGGGACATTGGCGGTGGGGCAGACATTCTTGTCTGCCGGCGAATCGGTGAGTGGAGGACATTCTTGTCCTCCCGAACCGATTCGACAAGCTCACGGCAGGCCAATTCGAATCCGCTCGGCGGGGCAGGAATGCCCCGCACTCGCGGATTCGGGCAGACAGGAATGTCTGCCCCACCAAACCCCGTGGATTTCAATGGTTGCGCCTGCCCGGAGATTCGGGCACGCCCGGTGCCGCAAGCGCGTTCTATTTTTGTGGTTTCCCGCCAGTCTTCTGCTATTCTTGCATTCCATGCACACCCTGACGCGACGCTCGGCGGGCGCTTTGGCCTGGATGGTTCTGCTGGCGTACTTCGGCAGCCCCGGCTTTGCCGCCGATCATTTCCTGGTCATCGGCGGGGGCGATGGGCCGCAGAATAATCAGGTTTCGCTGGAGAAGAACGTGCAGTTTTTTCAGCGGGTGTTGGCCGACACCCAAGGCACCATCGCCGGCAGCGATGTGCTGTTCAGCGATGGATTGGCGGGCGGGCGCGGGGTGCAGCTCGAGTCGCCGCATGAGGTGCCGCGATTGAATCTGTTGTTGGCGCGGCTCTTTGATCGGGAGAACGGGATCGAGCTGGAATATCGCCGGCACCAGCTCACCGGCGTGCGCGGGCCGGCCACGCGGCGGGGGCTCAATGAGTGGTTCAATTCCACCGGCAAAAAGCTCGGCGACGGGGATCGGCTGCTCATCTATTTTACGGGGCATGGCGGGCCGGGGCAGCCGGCGCAGAACACCACGTTTTCCATGTGGAATGAACGGCCCATGCCGGTCAGCGAGTTCGTGGGGTATCTGGATCGGCTTTCGCCGAAGGTGGAGGTGATGCTGTTGATGGTGCAGTGCCATGCCGGTGGATTTGCCGGCGTGATTTTTAAGAACGGGAAGCTGAACGGCGAGCTGTCGCCGGCGCGGCGGATCGGGTTTTTCGCCACCAAGTCAGACCGCAACGCCGCCGGTTGCACACCCGATACGCGCGAGGAAGACTACCGCGATTATTCGACTTATTTTCTTGCCGCCCTCGACGGCAAGACCCGCACCGGCAAGCCCGTCACCGGCTGCGACCTGGACGGCGACGGCCGCGTCAGCTTCGCCGAGGCCCACGCATATGTTTTGATTCATTCCGACACCATCGACATCCCCACCACCACCTCCGAATGCCTGCTGCGAACCTACAGCAAGACCGCCGGCGAAGGGCTGGCCAAGCCCGAGCAGCCGTATGGCGAAGTGGTTGAGAAGGCGTCGTTGCTCGATCGCGCGGTGCTTGAAGGATTATCCGGGGAATTGAAGCTGACAACCGAAAATCGCTACGATGAAGCCAAGCGGTTGGCACAGTTGGTGGAGGCCCAGCGCAAGACCACGCAAGGGAATATCAATCAGAAAAACCAGGAGCGCGATCGCCTGAACCGCGCCATCCGCGCTCGGCTATTGCAGCGCTGGCCGGAGCTTTCCAATCCCTGGCATCCCCGCGTCGCCAAGCTCATGGCTGACGAAGGTTCTGACATTCAACGGGCGATTGATATGGACAGCGATACGCCGCGCTGGGAGATGCTTTATCGTGACGCCGAGCATCTTGATGCGCATGCCCTGGATCTGGAGCGAAAGTGGGCCAAGTGCATACGTTTCGAGCGAATGATGCAGACGGTGGCGCTGGCGGCCAACATCGAGAAAGTGGCCAATCCCCAGGTCCTGGAGCGTTACAAGGAGATGGTTGCCCAGGAGGCCCAGGGATTGGGGAAGTAATCGAGATGCGCGGCCGGCGCTGTTGGTGGATTCAAATGCCGCCGGTTTCGTGCCGGCGCCATTGGCACATGCGGTCGGCGGTGTCTGCGGATGGGCGGTGGGGCTGGCTGCGAAAAAAGAGGGGGCAACATAAGACTTCAGCCGTCAGCAACGGATGAATGCCGAATTCGAGCGTCGAATGCGCAAGTCGTATCGCGGACGGCCCGCTGCGGGACGCCCGTGGCTTGCGGTAATGCGGCAAGCCGGGGCCAGTTTTTTTTGATTGGTGCGGAAGCCGCACGCATGGGCGGCGTGAATCAAAATGTTACGCGCGGCAAGACGGTTTGAGTATTTTAGAATCGTAAATAAATGATCGCAACTATTTGAAGGTTATATATTTATGAAATTGCCGCTTCGCGCCCGGCCGGCGGCGCGCCTCGGAGGGCGCCCTGTGCCAGTTCGGCTTCGATTATGGCGGGGTCGTCGGAGCCCGGCCGCACCGGCACCAGCACGCCCAGAAGCCCAAGAAGATCGAAGGCCGGGCGGCCGCCTTCGGTGAACAGGGAGGATTCGACAGCCGTGACGGCATCGTCGCTCATCGCCAACAGCCGGCGCCGCGCAGAGGCCAGCGCCTGTCGCCGCCCGGCATTAAGGGTGGCGATGAAGCGCGGGTTGTGCGTCTGCCAGCGGTAGATCGTCATTCGGCTGACCCCCGCCTTTCGCGCCGCGGCGGTTGCGCTGCGTCCCGCGGTCAGCGCACTGAGCGCCAATGTCTGCGCCGCCGACAGCTCGGCAAAGGCCGCCGGCAAAGCCTCCGGCGCTGCGGGACCTGCCGGCGGGTTTTGCGCGGGCGAATCCACGGGCGCGGACGCGGCGGTGGAGAACACGCGGGCAAATGACTCGCAAAGAATTGCCGTGGCGTGGGCACGCGACGCAACCGAAGGGGAGGGTGATTCTTGAACCGACATGCCAGGTCTCCGCGGGAAAAGATGGATGAAATCTCAAACCAAACAGAGAATAGCAATTTGGAGGGAGGCTTCTCAACATTTACTCCGTGGACTCCCCCAGCGTGCCGGGAGTGGGGAAAACAGACGCCGCCGAAACTGTCACGCACCCTTGGGCGCCTGGCTCATATTTGGGTCTTGCGATTGGCCGTTTCGCCAGCTAATTTTAGCCTCATGCGGCTTACATGGATTCAACTCCAGGGCATCGCCCGGGCGATTTTTGTTTTTGCGATCCTGTTTTCCCATCCGGTATCGGCTGGGCCGCCTTTCATCACCGATGATCCGGACCCCGTCGAATACAAGCATTGGGAAGTCTATCTTTTCTCGATCTATACCCACACATCAGGCGCGGATTCCGGCCAATTCCCGGCGGTGGAGGTGAATTACGGCGTCGTGCCTGATGTGCAGCTTCATCTGATCGCACCGCTCGCCTTTGACCGCGAGCCCGGCTCGGCCGCGCATTACGGCTACGGGGACACCGAGCTTGGCATCAAATATCGCTTCGTTCACGAAACCGACTTCTTCCCAGAAATTGGCGTTTTTCCGCTGGTCGAAGTACCCACCGGAGACGCCGGCAGGGGGCTGGGCAACGGGCAGACACAACTGTTCGTTCCCCTATGGCTACAGAAAAGTTTCGGCAAGGACAAGGAATGGACCACTTATGGCGGCGGGGGGTTCTGGTACAACCCGGGCGTCGATCACCGCGACTATTTCCGCCTCGGATGGGAATTGCAACGCGACTTTGGCAAGAATCTCACGCTCGGCGGCGAAATCTATCACGAAACGCCCAGCGCCGGCGGGGGATCGATCATGGGGATCACGGACCAGCACAATACCGCATCGGTCGTCGGCACTCACGGACACACCGCCTTCAACCTCGGCGGCTATTACAATTTCGACGACCATTGGCACCTGCTCTTCTCTGCCGGCCGCGACATCGACGGGCCCAATCGATTCTCATCATATCTTGGGGTTCAGTTGACCTTCTGATCCGGCTTGGCCCCGCGCCGCGCCGTGATCTGCAAATGCCCCGCCCGCCCGGCGGCGGCGGGATCTTTGCTTAATTCTGCTTCTATTTTGAGAAGCCGCTCCACGGCGCCGGGCGCTTCGAGGAGCAGCTTGTTTTGTCGGGCGGGCACAATCGGCTTGCCGATGAGTTGTAAGACCTCGAACCCCGCCAGTTCAAAGAGCTTTCGCAGCGCCGCGGGGGTGAAGGTTGTCAGCTCGAAGCGTTCGCGTTCGTCGGCGGTGAGCCATTGCGTGCGGCCGCTGTGAACGAATTCCTCCAGGGCGTCGAGGTTGCCGCGCTCGACGAAATGATCGAGTGCCGCCAGCTTGTTATCCGCGGTGGCGATGACGATGCCGCCGGGCTTGCTGATGCGGTACATCTCCCGCGCGGCGGCCCGCGGATCGGAGCAAATCGAAATCGGATCGCCCATCGCCACAATCAACGACATCGACTCGCGCTCGATGGCCGGCAGATCAACGATGTCGCCGGCGAGCAGCGTGGCCCGCTTGGCGCGCGGGCCAAGGGATTCGAGCTTCCCGCGGGTTTGCTCGATCATGGAGCCGGAGTGATCGACGAAGGTGACGTGAAAGCCGCTCTTGAGCAGGCGCAGCCCCCACTTGCCGGTGCCGCATCCCAGGTCGGCGCAGGCGGCATTGGCGTCGCGCGGCAACCACGGCTTGATCTGCCGCCACGTCAAGTCATCGTGAAAGGCCCAGTAGGGGTCTTCGTAGATCGAATCATATTGCCGGGCGACGCGGTCATGATAGCGGCGCGAGGCATCGCGGTTGCGCGGGCGGGAAGGCATGCCGTTACGATAGCCCGGAAAGCGGGAACGATGAAGCGACGGCCGGATCGAATGCGCGCCCGCATTCGGGGCAGCGCGGCTCGGGCAGGCCGCGAAGGTCGTACCCGCACTTCACGCACAGCCCACTGTGCTCGCGCCGCCGGCGGCGCACGTCGGCAAAAAGAAAGAGGACGCCAGGGCCGAACGTCCAGAACATCATCGTGATGCCGATGATGAGCGAGTAAAACGTGCCTTCGCCGCAATAGCATCGCGTGCGCCGCCGGACGGCCACATCAACCGGAACGGTCACCAGCAGTTCCAGCCACGTACCGGCAACGAGCAATTTGTACATTCGCCCAAACCCCGTCACCCATTTGCGCGCCCACAGGAGCGCGAACAGGATCGACCACATCAACCACGGAACGCCGATCATAACCAAAAGGAACCGTACCCCCGATCCCTCTTTAACCCAATGTAATCCTGGCCGATCCAATGCCCCCGCGAAATCCAGACGAAACACGCTGACGCTGGTCGCGAAGAATCCCACGCTCAGCAGCGCCGCCATCAGTCCGCCAGTTATGATAGAGACCGCCATCCGTCGCCGGCCCACGCGCCGCCGGCGCAACTTCGGCGCGCCGGCCAGCAGCAACGCCTGCATCCCAAACAAGATTCCGGCGAAGAACGCAAATGCGATAAGTGTCCCGATGACCGGCGTGTCCGAGTCTTGTTGCAGGATTCCATTCCACGCCAACCACGCAAAGAGCGACGCGGCGATCGCCAAATAAATGCCCGCCAGCAGGAATCGACCCCGAACCGCCCATTGATACCAGCGCGGCTCATCCGCCAAGGACTGTTCGAGTTCTGATCTGGCGTTGGAAAGGATCATAACACAACCAATTTGCGCGAAATTGCCCCGCGGCTGTCCAGGATCGGACGCGCGCTCATGCGATCGAACGGCCCTCCACGCAGATCCATGCCTGCGCCGGCCGCCCGTGGCCTGTGATTACACAATCCTGCAAGCCTCCTCAAAGCTCAGCCGGGGATTTCGCGGCTTAACTTGAGTGGGATCCCCATACCCCAGGTTCAAAAGAAAATTGGATTTCCACCGCCCATCGGCAAAAAACTCAGCATCCACCTTCGCGTTGTCAAACCCCGACATCGGCCCACAATCCAGCCCCAGCGCGCGGGCCGCGATAATCAGGTAAGCGCCCTGCAAGGTGGCGTTGCGAAAGGCATGTATGCGCGTGAACTCCTCGCCGCCGGGCTTGGTGAACATCGCCGCGAACTGCGGATCGTGCGGCCAAAGCTGTGGAATGAACTCATGAAACCGCGAATCGGTCGCCACGATTGCGCACACAGCCGCGGCCATCGTCTTGTCGACGTTCCCGGCCATCAGCGCCGGCTTGAGCCGCTCTTTCGCCGCCGCCGACTTTACGAAGACGACGCGCATCGGCATTGTATTGGCCGAAGTCGGTCCCCATTTCGCTAGGTCGTACACTCGCGCAAGCATCGCATCGTCCACCGGCTGATCCAGCCACGCCGACTGCGTGCGCGCCTCGCGGAAGAGTGTGTTCAACGCATCATCGGACAGCACATGATTCATATCGTATCCTTGCTGGTAACTGAGCGGACTCGCGGTTGTATCAAATTGATGAGTGATGAATATTGATGAGTGATGAGTGAACCGTGACGGGCAGCGACGCCGGTCACGGTTCACTCATCACTCATCACTCATCACGCGCTGTCTGCGCGATCATCGCTCCCACTTGCGGCCCGGGGCAATTGGCGCGGCGGGCCCCCCATGCAAATGCCGGCGGACGGCCATCGCCCCCCGGCGTGCCCAGTAGATGCACGCCAACACCGCCGACGCAACCGCCGCCCACGCCAGCAGCACGCCGATCGAATGCAAAATCGCCACGAGCAGGAACAGCGCCGCCGCCGTCGCGAAAAGCCCCACGCCGGCCCCGCGCAGCGCCAGTGCCGTCTCCGAGGGCATCGCCGGTGGCCTCGACGAGGCCGGAGCAATCACCGCGCGCGTGACAACGGGAATTGGATCGACCCCGGATTGCAGTTGTCCACGACCTGGCGAAACCACCACCGCCATTGGCTCGGCCGGATTCCGCGCTTCGCCGCTGAGCGCGCGATGGCATGA
>DASRLH010000022.1:0-27426 GCA_035648595.1 Tepidisphaeraceae bacterium | reverse complement strand
TTGACCACCACCTCCTGAAGTATCTGACGCTCGGCATCCGTGAGACGAACCACGTACTTCTTCGATGTCTTGGGCATGGCAAAACCTTCCTTGGTTATGCCGTTGATGCTACCCTAAATTGAAAGAGTGACAATGCACTAGATGCCCCGGCCGCTGTCCCGTCGGTCCGGCAGAGGGTGGCAGGACCAACCGAGGCGCTCGTGAAGAAATATGCCTCCCCATTCAAAACTGCCAGTGTCCGGCTCGGATCAACAGGGTCGATCTGGAAGCCGCCGATTCCATTGGTTGGAAAGTGGGTGATTTGCGTCCCGTCGCCCGTGACCAGTTCCACATCGTTCTGGGAAACCTGGCTCAGCGTTACCAGTTTCCCATTCACATTCACGGGAGTCACATATTCAGCCGTGCTGTTCACATACGTGAACGGACTGGGGGACAATCCGATGTTTTGCGTGCCGGCGGCGGTCCCGTCGGTTTTCCATAAGGTGGGCGTTCCCTGGTTGGGCGCGAATGCGTAAAAGTACAACGTGTTGCCCACTGCCGCGAAATTCCGCGGCGCCAGCGCCGCTACGGCGCTGTTGCTTTGCAATGCGACTGTTCCGGCGAGTGTCGCATCGCTCTTCCAAACCTGATAATCCCCCGTCGAACTGGCTCGCGCTGAAAAATAAAGCTCACCATTGAAATCGTACAAATTGGTGATGCTGGCCCCATAGGGATAGGGAAGCGGGAAATCCCGCGCCAGTACCGTGCCGACGGCGGTGCCATCGGTGCTCCAGAGCTGCGGGTCGGCCGAACCGCTGTCGACCGTGAAGAAAACCCTATCCCCGACTGTTGTAAACTGCGATGCGTCCAAACCGCCCAGGTACACCGTGCCTGCTGCGTCAACTTTATACAAACCGGAGTTAGCGGTGAAATAAACCGAACCATTTGCTGAAAACGCACTCCCGACCAGGAGTGTGATCGGCGCCGAATTGGCGTCGGCAACCATGCTCGTGCCGCCAGGGGTTCCATCGGTGGACCAAGGTTCTGAGCCATCACGTCCATCGTCGGCGGAAAACCAAAGACGGCCTGCGACCACTGCCGAATTCCCCGGAATGGAACCATTAGGACCAAGATTCAAGTCCTCAAACCGGGAAGTGCCTGTGACCGTGCCGTCGGTGGCCCAAAGTTCCGAACCTGATTGCGTATCCGAGCCGACAAAATATACCCGGTTGTTGAATGCCTCCAACGACCCCAGTGCGGCATTTGCAAGTTTTTTCGTGCCGGCGGAGGTGCCATCACTTGTCCAGAGCCACGGCTGCGAGCCGTCGCTGGCGATAATGTAGAGCTTTCCGCCCAGCGTGGCCTCAGCCGGCAGCGTGGTGCCGATGGCCTGGCTCATCGATGCGATTGACACGGTGCCCTGCGCGGTCCCATTGCTTTTCCAGAGTTGCGAACCATGCGTTCCATCGTTGGCGATAAAAAAGAGCGTGCCGTTGACGTTATACAAATCGATGGGGAATGACGAGGGATCGGCTGGAGGATTCTTGCCGCCGGTGGTGTCGGGCGGGGCGGGGGCCAGGTCCGCCACCATCACCGTGCCGGCGGACGTGCCGTCGCTTTTCCATAATTCCGTGCCGTGCGTGCCATCGTTGGCCGAGAAATAGACGGTGCCGTTCACGTTCGTGAGGTCTTGCGGCAGCGACGATGCGTTGCCCGGATTGATGTCCGCGACCATTACCGTTCCGGCGGAGGTGCCGTCGCTTTTCCACAATTCCGTTCCATGCACGCCATCGTCAGCGGAAAAAAAGAGCGTGCCATTGACATTGATAAGGTCGCTGGGCGATTCACCGCCCTTAGGGTTGATGTCCGAAACCATGCCCGTGCCGGCGGAGGTGCCGTCGGTCTTCCAGAGTTGGCGGCCATGAGTGCCGTCGTCCGCGGAAAAAAAGAGCGTGCCATTTACGTCGGTGAGATTTTGCGGCGCGGAGCCCGCCGCGCCGGGATTGATGTCCATGACCAGCACCGGGCTGGCGGAAGCGCCGTCGATCTTCCACAACTCCGCCCCGTCGGCGTCGAACGCCGCCGCCACATACAACGTGTTGTTGGAGACGACAATCTGATCGGCGGTGAGCGGGCCGCTGAGAATCGGCTGCACCAGCGCCGTGCCGCCCGCCGTTCCATCGCTCTTCCAAAGCGCCACGCTGGGCCTTCTGGACTCGAAGTAGGTCGTGCCGTTCAGATTGGTGAAAAGCGCCGGCAACGATGAATCCGTGACCAATGGCTGGTTCGCCACCGGCACAATCGAAAGAAGCAGCCGGCTCTCCAGCGCATCGATCGCATAATCCCCTCGCGCTGCCCTCCTCAACGCGTTTTTAAGACGAACTTGCTTGAGCCCGCGAGCGCTTTTTGTACGACGCATGAATATTTCCCTCGGGTTCGCGTCCCGCATAAAGCAAAGGAACCGAACCACTGAACCGCCATTGGATAATCAATCGATCCGTCCCCCCGGCATGTGCGATCATCAGTATACTTCGACGCTAACCATCTGTATATGACAGCGCGAAAAGCGTTGCACCGATCTGAGCCGTCCCGAAAAGGCCGTGGCCGGCATGGTTGGCACGGGCTTTCCCCGGCCCGCGACTCGGCTGTCTTCGAGCCACTAAAGATGGCCGCGTCCGGAACGGAATCCGAGGATGCCGCATTCCTCTCGCGCGCCGCCCCTGCTGGTCGCACCCAAAGCGACAAACTCGAACCCTCACCGCCGCGCAGCGCCCTCGCCCACCTTTCGCCCGGCGATTAAAGAGCGTCGCGGCTTGCATACGCCGCCGGGTCTGCCATGCCGTTCTCCGCGAAGCCTTTGAGGCGCAGCACGCACGCATCGCATTCTCCGCACGCCTTGCCGTCGCCGTCGGGGTCGTAGCAGGTGCTGGTGAGTGAGAAATCAACGCCGAGGTCCAAGCCCCGGCGGATGATCTGCCCCTTGGTGAGATGAATGAGCGGCGTATGGATCGTCAACTGTTTGAGGCCCTCGACGCCGGCGCGGGTGGCGAGATTTGCCATGCGCGAATACGCCTCGATGTATTCGGGCCGGCAGTCGGGATAGCCGGAGTAATCCAGGGCGTTGACGCCGATGAAAATATCCGCGCAATTCAGCGTCTCGGCCCACGCCAGCGCGAAGGATAGAAAAATAGTGTTCCGCGCCGGCACGTAGGTCACGGGGATGTCGCGCGACATCTGCTCGACCGCACGGCCCTTGGGAACGTCGATCCGGCTGCTGGTCAGCGCCGATCCGCCGAAGGCCCGTAGATCAAAATCGATGATGATGTGCTCCCTCACCCCCGCGCGCCGGGCCAGCCTTCGGGCGAATTCCAGCTCGACGACATGCCGCTGCCCATAGCGAAACGACATGGCATGAACGTCGAATCCCTGGCCCTGCGCAATTGCAAGCGCAGTTGCCGAATCAAGCCCGCCGCTGAGAAGCACGACCGCCGGCTTATCGATTGAGACCATGAGAACCTCGTGGCACAGCCGGCAATCCGAAGAAAGAGGGAGCCACGAATGGCCACGAATGCACACGAATGAAGGCAAATTCTTCGTGTTCATTCGTGCTCATTCCTGGCCGTCCTCTCTTTTGATCTTGCAAAGAATCCTGGAGTCCCGATAAGATTTTTCGGGATATCTTCGAAGGAATCAAGCAGGCTGCGCGCGCAAAAATCCGGAAGAGCCGTCGTTTTCTGCTTTCTCCATTTGGATTTGTTTTGGATTTCGTGCTTCACTGCGGAAAACGCCATGAAGCATTGTGTTTTGACCGCATTTGCCGCATGGGTTACACTTGCCGCGTCTCCCCGGAGGAGTGGCAGAGCGGCCGAATGCGCCGGTCTTGAAAACCGGTAGGCCCGCAAGGGTCTCGTGAGTTCGAATCTCACCTCCTCCGTTCAAGAAACTACGTTTTTCGCCATAGGGGCCTGCCTGCCGCCAGCGCGACGACGGTATGGTCGCAGGTTGTTTCCTGAACCCACCGGGGGGCAAAGGCCGCTCGCTGGCACACGCGGAACGCGGCATCATGGAAGGAGCCCGATGAACTGCGGGGAACCGAATCCGCTTCTGCCCCACATCACTGGCCGGTTCCGCTCGCTTCTTTGAGGAATGAGCGAGCAGCCCGGACCGCCGGGTGAGCGCGAGTATTTCATTTTTCCGCCTCGTTGATGGGAGTGCGGCAGCATATTTGCAGTCGGTGAGTCGGGATACGGAGAAGCGCCATCGTGAATGCATCGGGCACGGCTATTCTTGAGCCAACGGGTTTGGTCGTCCCGCACACTGCGGGATTGGCCGAGCGATACATGGCCGTGCGTCAGCGAACCCAATGGCTTTGCGCGCCGCTGTTGGCAGAGGATTGCGTTGTGCAGTCGATGCCGGATGCGAGTCCCACGAAGTGGCATCTGGCTCATACAAGTTGGTTCTTCGAGACCTTCGTGCTGGCGCCCAATGCGACGGCGTATGCGCCGTTCAATTCGCACTTTTCATATCTGTTCAACTCCTATTATGTGACCGTTGGGGACCGTCATTGCCGACAGAACCGAGGACTGCTGAGCCGCCCGACCGTCGCTGAAATTTACGACTACCGGAAGCATGTTGACGAGGCGATGCTTCGACTCCTCTCGGCCGCGAACGAATCGCTGCTTTCCAGATTGACGGCAACGATTGAGATGGGGCTTCATCACGAGCAGCAGCATCAGGAATTGTTGCTGACAGACATCAAGCATGCGTTTTGGGTCAACCCAATGCGGCCAGTATATCGCGAGCGGTCCGTGGAGCGCGAAGCAGAGGTGACGCCTTCGCGCTGGGTCCGCTTCGGCGAGGGGATCCAATCGGTGGGGTATGACGGCAGCGGATTTGCCTTCGACAACGAGTCGCCGCGGCATCGCGTCTTTCTTGAGCCGTTCCAGTTGAGCTCGCGGCTGGTGACCAATGGCGAATATAAGCAGTTCATCGGGGATGGTGGCTACCGTCGGCCGGAACTGTGGCTCTCAATGGGCTGGGCGACGGTGGAGCGCGAGCAATGGCAGTCGCCGCTGTATTGGATCGAGCAAGCCGGCCAATGGCAGAACCATACCCTGGCGGGGCTGCGGCCGGTGAGCGACGACGAGCCGGTTTGCCATATCAGCTACTTTGAAGCGGACGCGTATGCCCGATGGGCCGGGGCGCGGTTAGCCAGCGAATTCGAGTGGGAAACCGCCTCGTGCTCATTGCCGATCGACGGGAATTTCGTCGATCGCGGTCGGCTTCATCCGGCGCCCCTGGCATTGATGCCCGCGGCTGCGGGAAGTCACGAGGAGCCGTCGCAGATGTTCGGCGACGTCTGGGAGTGGACGCGAAGCGCCTACCTCGCCTATCCCGGCTATCAGCCGCCCGCTGGAGCGCTGGGAGAATACAACGGGAAGTTCATGTGCAACCAATTCGTTCTACGGGGCGGGTCGTGTGCTACGCCACGAAATCACATTCGTCGTACCTATCGCAACTTTTTCCCGCCTGATGCCCGGTGGCAGTTCACGGGGCTGCGGCTCGCGAGGGAGACATGAATGCAATCGTCAGTCACCGCCAGATGGAGGGCACGGACAGTTTTCACCAACGCGTGACCGCGCCGCGCGAGCCTGGCCTTTGCAATGACGCGCCGGGGCATGACGATTTTCGCGGCCAGGTGATTCACGGTCTGCGGCAAGCCTGCAAGCAGATTCCCTGCAAATTTTTTTACGACCGGCGCGGTTCTCAACTATTCGATCGCATTTGCGAACTGCAGGAATATTACCTCACGCGCGCCGAGATGGAGATTCTCGGACGGAACGCCGACGAAATGGCCATGTGTCTGGGGCCGGGGTGTCGATTTGTCGAATATGGCAGTGGCGCGAGCGTGAAGACGAGGCTGCTGCTGGATCGGCTGCAATCACCGGCCGCGTATGTGCCGTTGGATATTGCCCGCGACCAATTGTTCGATTCCGCCGCCGCTCTCGCCACGGCTTACCCCGGTTTGAACATCGTTCCGGTTTGCGCCGACTACACTCGCGCGTTTACGCTTCCCTCTTGCAGCGAAGCGGCACGGACGGTGATTTACTTCCCCGGTTCCACCATCGGCAATTTCGAACCGCACGACGCCCGTGATTTTCTTCGGTCGGCGGCAAATCGCGCGGGCCCCGATGGCGGGTTGCTGATTGGCGTGGACCTGAAAAAGGCCCCCAATTTGCTGCATGCCGCCTACAACGATGCGGCCCAGGTGACCGCGGCCTTCAACTTGAATCTGTTGGAGCGAATCAACCGCGAACTGTCAGGCGACTTCCGGCTGGACGAATTCGTCCACTACGCCTTTTACAACCCGCGGCTCGGTCGGATCGAAATGCATCTGGTGAGCCGGTTCGCCCGCAATATCCATGTTGCCGGTGAGACGTTTGCATTTAGAGAAGGCGAGACGATCTTCACGGAAAGCTCATACAAGTACACGCTGCTCGAATTTGCGTCCCTCGCCGCCGCGGGCGGATGGAACGTCGAGCACATATGGACGGATGAGCGCAAACTATTCAGCGTGCAATATCTGACGGTTGCATGACCGCAACGCGCAGCTGACGGAGGTGCTTTTTGAACGTCAATTTCCCATATCCAGGTTATGAGGGCATTGCGCCGGTCGAGGTGCCGGATGCGAATTTGATGGGAGTTTATTCCCCTCGCGCCTTCGATCATGTGGACGAGGGCACCGTGCTCGAGAAAGGCTTCGGCAGTCCGATCGGCGCGCCACGGCTGCGCGCGGCGGTAAAAAAAGGAAATCGTGTCCTGATTATTATCGACGACGCGACTCGTAGCACGCCAGCCGCACGCATCCTGCCATCTGTCTTCGAAGAACTCCATGCGGGCGGCATCACCGATGAGAAAATCGAGTTCATCCAAGGAGTCGGCACCCATCGGCCCATGAAGCCCGACGAGATACGCCAGAAGCTTGGGAACCTGAATGGGAAGTATAAGGTCCACGAACATCACTGGCTCGACTACAAAAGCCTGCACGATTTCGGCGCCACCCGCGACGGCACCCGGGTGACCGCGAACAAGCTGGTGCTCGACTTCGATTTCATCCTCGGCGTCGGCTCGATCCTCCCTCACCGCGTGAAGGGGATGTCCGGCGGAGCGAAAATCATGTTCCCAGGCATTGCCGGCAAGGAAATCATGGAGCGCAATCAGTGGGAAGCCTCCATGCACATGTCCGAAACGGTCATGGGCGTCCCCGAGAACCCCATGCGGCTGCGGATGGAGGAAGCGGGGCGCCTGACGGGGCTGAAATACATCGTCAACGTGGTGTACGACATCAACAAGAAGATCGTCGGATGCTTCACCGGCGACATTGTCGCCGCTCACCGCGAGGGATGCCTCCGCGCCCGGGAAGTGTACGCCGCCCACATGCCGACGCGGGCAGACATCCTGATCATCGACTCGCACTCTGCGGACCGCGACTTCTGGCAATCCGCCAAAGGACCTTACGCCGGAACGATGGCGGTCAAAGACGATGGCTCGATGATCTGCGTCGCCCCCAACCCCGAAGGTGTCGCCAGCAACCATAAGAACGTGCTGGAAATCGGATACCGCCCGCACGCACAGATCGTGGAAATGGTGCAGCAGGGGAAGGTGGACGACCTGGTGGGCATCGCCATTCTGGGGGACGTTTGCCAGATTATCGACAAGACGGACTGCATTATGGTTTCGCCCGGAGTAAAGCCGGCCGAGGCCCAAAAGATCGGCTTCCGATACGCCAAGTCGGCCCAGGAGGCGCTGCGGATGGCGTTTGAGAAACAGGGAACGGAGGCGTCGGTCGCGGTGGTGCGCTACGGCGGGCATGTGCTGCCGATCATCGATGACGAAGCGGTGGATCGCATCGCCGATAAGACGACTCGCGACGTAAAAGAGAAGAAGAAAGTCAAAGGCAACACGAAGCCGAAGGAGTAGTTCGCTTCGTCCGCGCGATCCTTTCTGGGAATTGGAGAACCATGAGCAGCCTGACGGTATTACGCAAAAGGAGCGAGGAGGGCCGACTTCATCGCCTGCACGACGACGACAGCCGCACGGCCATTGCCCCACCCGACGCACAGGCAATGGCCGCCGAGCTGAAGCCTCAAATCGCCGGCGAGGTCCGATTCGATGCGGGCAGCCGCGCCCTGTATGCCACCGATGGCTCCAACTACCGGCAGGTACCGATCGGCGTCGTGATCCCCCGCAACATTGCTGACGTGGAGACGACCGTGGCGGTCGCCCGAAAGTATGGCGCGCCGATCCTCAGCCGTGGCGGCGGCACCAGCCTCGCCGGCCAATGCTGCAACGTGGCGATCGTGATGGATTTCTCCAAATACATGCATCACGTACTGGAGATCGACGCGGCGCGGAAGCTGGCCCGCGTCGAACCTGGCTGCGTCCTGGACACGCTTCGCGACACTGCGGCCAAGCACCATAACCTGATGTTCGGCCCCGATCCCGAGACGCACGATCACTGCACGCTCGGAGGAATGCTCGGCAACAATTCCTGTGGCGTTCACTCGCTCATGTGCCGCAACCACGGAATGGGCCTGCGCGTCAGCGACAACACCCAAGAGCTCGAAATCCTCACTTACGAGGGGCACCGTTTCCGCGTCGGCGAAACCTCTCCCGATGAGTTGGAGCGCATCATCCGCGCGGGCGGACCGCAAGGCCAGATCTACGGCAATCTCAAGGCGCTGCGCGACAAGTATGCCGACGTCATTCGCACGAAGATGCCCAAGCTCCCGCGGCGTGTCTCGGGCTACAACCTCGACGACCTGCTTCCAGAGAACAACTTCAATGTCGCCAAGGCCCTGGTCGGGACGGAGAGCACCTGCGTCACCATCCTCGAAGCAACGATGAAGCTGATCCCCAATCCAAAAGCGCGAACCCTGCTGATCTTCGGCTATCCGGATGTCTACTCCGCCGCCGATCACGTGATGGAAGTATTGGAGTTCAACCCCATCGCACTGGAGGGAGTTGACGATCTGCTGTTCAAATTCGTCAAGGCCAAAGGCGATCAAAACGCCAATCTGGCCCTGCTGCCGCCAGGCGGTGGGTTCCTCATCGCGGAGTTCGGCGGCGATTCCAAGGCCGACTCCGATGCCCAGGCCCGCAAGTGCATGGATGCGATCGCCAAGGCCACGAACGCGCCCTCGATGAAGCTCTACGATGATCCCGAGCAGGAGCAGATGATCTGGAAAGTGCGCGAGGGGTCGCTAGGCTCGACCGCCTGGGTCCCCGGCATGCCCGACACCTGGGAAGGCTGGGAGGACTCGGCGGTGCCGGTGCCGGCCACGGGGAGCTACCTTCGCGACCTGCGCAAGCTGTTCGACAAGTACGATTACCATCCGTCGCTCTACGGACACTTGGGCCAGGGCTGCATTCACTGTCGCATTCCGTTCGACCTCTACACCACGAAAGGCATCGCCAACTGGCGATCGTTCATTAACGAGGCGACCGACCTCGTCGTCAAATACGGCGGCTCGTTCTCCGGCGAACATGGCGACGGCCAGTCGCGCGGCGAGTGGCTGCCCAAGATGTTCGGGCCGGAGCTCATGGCGGCCTTCCGCGAGTACAAGAGCATCTGGGACCCGCGGTGGAAGATGAACCCCGGCAAGGTCATCGACCCCTACAGCATGACCGAGAACCTGCGCCTTGGCCCCGACTACAACCCGCCGCAACCCGACACTTATTTTCATTTCGGACAAGACAAGGATTCATTCGGTCGGGCGGCGCTGCGTTGCGTGGGCGTGGGCGAGTGCCGGCGCGAGGGTGAGCAGACCATGTGCCCCAGCTACATGGCCACCCGCGAGGAAAAAGACTCGACCCGCGGGCGGGCCCGGATGCTGTGGGAAATGATGAACGGCGAGGTGATCGAAGACGGCTGGAAAAGCGAGCACGTCAAAGACGCGCTGGATCTGTGTCTCGCCTGCAAGGGGTGCAAGGGCGATTGCCCGGTGAACGTGGACATCGCGACCTACAAGTCCGAGTTCCTCGCTCACTATTACGAAGGCAGGCTTCGACCGCGGCACGCGTACGCCTTCGGGTGGATCCCGTTATGGTCGCGGCTGGCGTCGGTTGCCCCGACGCTGCTCAACGTCGTCACGCAGACGCCGGGCTTGAAAAACGTCGCCAAGTGGATCGCGGGCATGGACCAGCGCCGGCATCACATTCCGGCCTTCGCGCCCCAATCCTTCCAGGCGTGGTTCAAAAGCCACAAGCCAAAGCACGCCAACGGCGCTCCGGTGATGCTCTTCCCCGACACCTTCAACAACTTCTACCACGCGGAGACCTCCAAGGCGGCCGTGGAGGTGTTGGAGGACGCCGGCTTCCGCGTCGAAGTGCCGACGCAACACGTGTGCTGCGGGAGGCCGCTGTACGACTACGGCTTCCTGGGCATGGCTCGTCGGTGGTTGGAAGACATTCTTGAAACGCTTCGGCCTCAGATCCAGGCCGGAATCCCCATCGTGGTGCTGGAACCGAGCTGTTGGGCGGTATTCAAGAACGAGCTGACCGACATTCTGCCGCCGCATAACGAAGACGCCATCCGGCTACAAGCGCTCGTCTACACCTTCGGTGATTTCCTCGAGAAACGGGCCCCGCACTATCGCATACCGAAGCTCGCAAGGAAGGCGCTGCTCCACGGGCACTGTCACCAGAAGTCACTGGATCATCTCAACGACAAGGTCCACGGCGAGCTCAAAGGCGAGAAGGAAATCCTAAAGCGGATGGGCGTGGAGTTTGATTACCCCGCCACCAGTTGTTGCGGAATGGCCAGTGCCTTCGGCTATGAGCAAGGCGATCATTATGACGTGGCCATCGCATGCGGCGAGCGCGTTCTGCTGCCGGAAGTGCGAAAGCGGCCGGATGACGACCTGATCATCGCCGACGGCTTCAGTTGTCGCGAGCAAATCAGCCAGGAAACCGACCGGACGGCGCTCCATCTCGCCCAGGTCGTTCAACTGGCGCTACATGATGGTCTCGGCAGGTCCAAGGGTGAACGGCCCGAGGCCGCGCTCTTGCGAGACCGGAAGATAGCGCGCCGCAAGGGGGAGTTGAAGACCATCGCCTGCGTGGCGGCCGGCGCCGTGATTGGCGGGCTACTTCTTCAATCCGCACGGCACTCCGCGATGCGCAGGAGGCGGACATGAAATCCAAATTGATCTATCAGCAGGCCGGCGAGCGCACATTCGCGCTGGTATTCGAGATCGATGATGACCCCATCGCCGGCCTATCGGAGTTCGCCCGCAGTCAAAACCTCGCCGCCAGCCATTTCACCGGCATCGGAGCATTTCGCGAGGCGACCCTCGCATATTTTGACTGGGATCGCAAAGAGTTTGTCGAAATCCCGATCCGCGAACAGGTCGAAGTTCTCACCCTTGCCGGTGATATCGCTCTTGAAGAAGGCCGGCCCAAGGTCCATGCGCATGTGGTCGTTGGGAAACGCGACGGTTCCGCCCATGGCGGCCACCTCAAGGCAGCACGGGTCCGGCCAACGCTGGAAGTCGTTCTGGTCGAATCCCCCGCCCACCTCCGCCGGCGGATGGACCCCACGACCGGACTGGCCCTGATTGATCTGTCCGCAACTTAATGGTGATCGAAACGGAGCAATGACATGGCGAACATCCAACTGAAGCGAGTCTACGAACCGTCCTCCAAAGAGGACGGCGTCCGAATCCTGGTGGACCGGCTCTGGCCGCGCGGCTTGACCAAGAAGAAGGCTGCGGTCGACCTTTGGCTAAAAGACATCGCGCCGACCACGGAATTGCGCAAGTGGTTCGGACACGACCCGGCCAGGTGGAAGGAATTCCAGGTGCGGTATAGGAAGGAATTGCGCGCGGACAAGGAGGCTGTCGACCTGCTGAAACAAAAGAGCAAAGAGGGAACGGTCACTCTGGTATACGGCGCGAAGGACCAGGAGCACAACGAAGCGCTGGTGCTGCAAAAGATGCTCGATCGCGCTCATAAGGGCAAAGCTGCTCGCTGACTCAAACGACAAGCCGCGGTTGAACGCGGTTTTCATCAATCTCAACAACGACTGGAGAATTCGTCATGGCTGACACGGCTGCTGACATTCTGATCGACACGGTTCTTGACTGGGGCGTCGAGGTGATCTTCGGACTGCCCGGAGACGGCATCAACGGGATCATGGAATCGCTGCGCAAGCGACAGGACAAGGTGCGGTTCATCCATGTCCGCCACGAGGAGGCCGCTGCTTTCATGGCCTGCGCCTATGCCAAGTACACCGGAAAACTGGGAGTGTGTCTCGCCACCTCCGGGCCCGGTGGGATCCATCTGCTCAATGGTTTGTATGACGCCAAGCTCGACGGCGCGCCGGTTTTGGCAATCACCGGGCTGCAATTCCACGACTTGATCGGCACCCACACCCAACAGGACGTTGATCTGGACAAGCTCTTCCAGAATGTGGCGGTCTACAACCAGCGGATCATGGGTCCCGCCCACGTCGAGAACATCACCGAGTTAGCCTGCCGCACGGCAATCGCGTATCGGGGAGTCGCTCACATCACCATTCCCACCGATTTCCAGGAGGCGACGTCGACGAAGGGCCGGACGAAGAACAACGTTCCACACCATGTATCCGAGGTAATGACTCACTACGCGCCAGTTCCGCGAGCCGACGACCTGCGCCGTGCCGCTGACTTGCTCAATGAGGGCGAAAAGGTCTGTATTCTTGCGGGCCGAGGCGCCCTGGGCTGCGCCGATGAGTTGGAAGCCATCGCCGAAAAGCTGGGGGCGCCGATCGTCAAGGCGCTGCTTGGCAAGGCGGTGCTCCACGACGACAGCCCGTATACCACCAACACCTTCGGCCTGCTTGGCACACGGCCCTCGCAGGACGCGATGGAAGGTTGTGACACGCTCCTGCTGGTCGGCAGTTGCAACCCCTACATGGAGTTCTACCCGGACGCCAGGAAGGTGCGGGCCGTGCAGATCGACCACGATCCGGTTCGTATCGGGCTGCGCTGCCCGGTCGAAGTGGGCCTGGTCGGCGACAGCCGCGGAACGCTTGCGGCGCTGCTGCCACTGCTCAAAAGAAATGAAAAGCGCGGGTTCCTCGAAACGGCACACGCGGGAATGGTGAAGTGGCGGAAGTTAATGGACGAGCGCGCCAGCCGCACCGGCAAGCCCATGAAGCCGCAAGTCATCGCCGCCGAATTGGGCAAGCGTTTGCGCAACGATGCGATCGTCAGTTGCGACAGCGGGACCGTCGCCACCTGGTGGGCGAGGCATGTTCCCGTGAAGAAGGGGCAGATGCACTCGCTCTCGGGGAATCTGGCGACGATGGCCAACGGCCTGCCCTACACGATTGCCGCCCAGATCGCCTACCCAGATCGACAGTGCGTCGGTTTCGTCGGCGACGGCGCTTTCTCCATGCTCATGGCCGAGTTCTCAACGGCGGTGAAATACAAGCTGCCGATCAAGGTTGTCATCGTCAAGAACAACATGCTGGGACAGATTGCCTGGGAACAGATGGTGTTCCTGGGCAACCCGGAGTTCGCCTGCGATTTGGAGCCGATCGACTTCGTGGCGTTCGCCAAGGCCTGTGGTGGCAGCGGGTTTGCAATCGAAGATCCCGCCGAATGTGGGGCGGTCTTGGACCGCGCTCTAGCCACCGAAGGGCCGGTCATCATCGAGGCGCTGGTTGACGCGCACGAGCCGCCGATGCCTCCCAAGGCGACGGTCGAACAAGCCATGAAGTTCGGCGAGTCGCTGTTGCGCGGAACGCCGGATGCCGCCAAGATCATGAAGACGGTCCTCGTGGACAAAATCCATGAACTGGTTTGATCGCGGCATTCGGATATCCGAGTTTGGTTGTGCAAGTTTGAATGGCGATTTGTATGAACAACGAAGACCCTGCGGCCGCACGACGAAGCGCCAAGAACCCCGACTCGTGGATACCACCCCGGAGTGATGCCGGAGATGTGGACTCGTTCAAGTATTCGTTTACCCAGGCCCATAACCGCATATCGGAGGGCGGATGGGCTCGGCAAGTGACCGTTCGCGATCTGCCGATCTCAAAGACCATCGCCGGCGTGAACATGCGTCTGGACAAGGGAGCAATCCGGGAACTTCATTGGCACGCGGCGGCAGAGTGGGCATACATGCTCACTGGCAACGCGCGCATCACCGCGGTCGATTCACAGGGTCGGTCGTTTATGAACGACGTTGGAATGGGAGATATCTGGTATTTCCCTTCGGGGATTCCACATTCGATTCAAGGCCTTGAGCCAGATGGGTGCGAGTTTCTCCTTGCGTTTGACGACGGGGCATTCTCCGAATTCGACACCTTCTTGATTTCGGATTGGATGTCCCATACGCCGCGCGAGGTCCTGGCGAAGAACTTCGGTGTCCCGGAATCGACATTCGACGCTGTTCCCAAGCACGAGCTATTCATCTTCGCGGCGCAGGTACCGGGAGCGCTGGAAGAGGACCGAGAAGCAGCGATTGGGCCGCAAGGAATGGTACCGGATTCATTCAGCTATCGGCTCTTGGCGCAGAAGCCGGACGTGCGGAATACCGGAGGCGAAGTTCGCATTGCGGACTCACGCCGCTTTAACGTGTCGGCCACAATGGCCGTGGCGCACGTGGCGCTTCGCGCCGGTGGCCTGCGCGAACTGCACTGGCATCCGAATGCTGACGAATGGCAGTATTATGTCCGGGGCAAAGGCCGAATGACCGTATTCACTGGCGGCGGCAAGGCGCGGACGATGGACTTTCAGGCGGGCGATGTGGGCTATATCCCGCAATCGTTGCCGCACTATGTTGAGAATACGGGAGGCGGCGACTTGGAGTTTCTGGAGTTGTTCAAGAGCGGTTGTTACCAGGATATTTCGCTGGCGCTGTGGATGTCGCATTTGCCGCCGGGGCTCGTGCAGAAACATCTGCATTTACCGCCGGAGATGCTAAAGGGAATACCGAAGGAAAAGGTCGTCACAAGGCCGCTGTGGAGCGCTTCCCGCGACACCGATCGGGGTCAGGGTCGCCTCGCACAAGGAGCGGCGCATGCCTGCTGAACCACTTTCAAGCACGCTCGACGAGCATCTGGTCGATGCCTTGCAAACGCTTGCCGGCAAACACCCCGGCTTTCGGCCCGTTCATGCCAAAGGCATCGTGTGCTCGGGAACATTCATCGCCACGCCCCAAGCGCGCCAAATCTGCCGCGCGGCCCATTTCCAAGGCCGATCCGTCCCCGCCGTCGTTCGATTCTCGAACGCCAGCGGCGATCCGAGAAGTGATGATCGATCTGCTGATTTGCGCGGGATGGCCGTCAAACTTCAATTGCCGGGCGGCCAGGACACCGATATCGTCGCGCTCTCTACCGATCGGTTTGCGGCGCGGTCACCGGAGGAATTTCTCGAGTTCCTGCAGGTGCAATTGCCTGATCCGGCTACGGGCCACCCAGACAAAGCGCGGATTGGCGCTTTTCTGGCCGATCATCCTGCGGCTCAGGCATTTGTCACCCGGTCCACCACGGCGCCGCCGCCGGCCAGTTACGCCCAGGAGACGTATTCAGCCCTGCACGCTTTTCTGTTCATCGCCGAAGATGGAATCATTCGATTCGGACGATATCGGTGGGAACCCGAGGCCGGCGAGATTCACCTGGCACGAGAGGATGCGGCGAAGCGTGACCCGGACTTTTTGCAATCAGAGCTTGCCCGGCGGCTCGCGATTGGTCCGGCGTTCTTCCGCCTATTGCTTCAGCTTGCCGCCGAAGACGACCCGACGGACGACGCCACAGCCGTCTGGCCGAAGGACAGGCCGGTGGTGTGTCTGGGCCGGCTTCGGGTCGAGGCGATCTCGCCCACCAGTCCAGACGACGAGCGGCATTTGCTTTTCGATCCGTCGCGGGTGCCCGATGGCATCGACCTGTCGATGGACCCGATCCTCCTTGCTCGCCCGCACGCATATGCGGTTGACTTTGGGCGGCGCAATACATCGGGAGCAGGAGATGCGGTTCTCTAACAAAGTCGGCGTCAATGCCAGGAGGCGCTTATGTTCCAATTGACACTGCATCCGGTGTTCGTCGCGACCATCTATGATGCTATGCACCAGTTCGTTAGCAGCTACAAGGTCCATCCAATCCTCGTCAACTTCACCGCTGCGCTTATTCCAGTCTCAGTCGGCAGCGACATCCTCGGCAGGGTCTTGCGGAAGCCGACGCTCCGCGACACCGGCTGGTGGACGATGTGTTTTGCCGCTTGCATCACGCCGTTCACCGCGATCGCGGGCTGGCTGTTTTGGATGAAAGACGATGTCGGCGTCACCAACATGACAATCCACAAGTGGCTTGGTACCAGTGCCGCGGTGCTGCTCATCGGGCTCGTTCTGTGGCGGTGGTGGTTCTTTAAGAGCGACCGCTGGCCGAGCATCCTCTATTTGTTGATCGGGCTGGCGATCGTCGGGGCTGTCATTTACCAGGGACACCTGGGCGGCGAACAAAGTTTTATGTCAATGTGAAAATCCTCGTGGTGAGGGTTCGCAGTCGGCGAAAAAAAGGAGTGACAAATGGAACCGTTAATGAATCTCATGGATCAAGGCGAGAAACTCATCGGCCACAGCCTTCATCCCGCAATCGTCGCCCTCCCGTTGGGCGCCTGGGCCGTCAGCAACGTATCTGATGCAATGGGCCTGATGACTGGCCAACCGAGCTACGACGACAGCGCGCGCATCAGCATGGCCGTGGGTTTGGTGGGCGCGGCCGGCGCCATTCTGACGGGCCTGCACGATTACAGCTACATTCCACGAACACGCGAGCCCAGCCACTCCATTGCGACCCGGCATGGCATCGGGAACGCGGTGGTTTCCACCCTGTTCGTGGCCAGCTACGTCCTGCGAGTCCGTAGCAACCAGGCCGGCCGGCGGCCGGGCGTCGTTGCCCGAGCCCTGGCTTGTGCCGGCGGGTGTCTCATGCTCTATACAAGTTGGCTTGGCGGCAAGCTTGTCGAGGAACAAGGCGAGGCCGTCAAGCCCATCATTAAAGAACAGAACGAGCAGGCGAAGAAGGACGAACAGGCCAAGCGGAACCTCGCGGGCGCGCCCGGCTGAGACGTAAGCCATCGCCCGACCGCAGCTCAACATAACGCCGGGACGGCCAAGGGTGCAAACAGCCACGGTGCACAAGCCGCATCGACCTTGGCGATCCATTTGCGGGCTTGTCGAATGTAGTGCATGCGATCGAGATCATCCGGCGTCGCCGGGGATTCGATCCGATTGCAGACCATCGCATGTTCACCGTTGGGCACGCGAATTTTGCGGGCTTTGGTTTTCCCGGCTGCAGGGTATTCGTTGACGATCGGCCGGCCTCGGGTTGAGACGTACCAGCGGACGTTTTTTTGCTGGTGGACGCCGCCCCAGGTCATCTTGGGCGACTTGTTGCTATATAGAAAATCGTGGATGTCGTTGGCGTGCGCGATGGTCTGCTCCACCGGCACGCCATGAATAAAATATGCAACCAACGCCTTGGAAACGATTCTACCGGCCGCCTTCTTCTTGAGCCCATCCACGCCAAACATGCCCTTTGTTTTGATGCCGCCTTTTTCGTCCTGGGCGACGTAGGCGTTGATATGGAGCCGGACAATCTTTTTTAGATAGGTGGTTTCCAATGGGATTCCGGTCTCCTGTTGCCACTGCCGGTTGATCTGCTCGATCCGTTCGCGTTTGTCACGTGGGACGCGGATGGTGATGCCGTCGGTATTGGTGCTGATGATCTCCAGGCGTTCGTGTAGATACAGGTCCATCAGGCGAAGCAGCAAAAGTTGGCCGGTGAGCGTGATCGCGTAAGCCAGGGCCGGGTCGTACATGAACGAAAAGTGGCTGCCGCTCTTGCCGAAACAGCTATTGGTGACGATTTTCAGCGATTGGGCCTTGCGCGTGTCGCCGGCCTTTTTGGCCTTCACGCGCTCGGCGGTCAGTTGCTGCAAAATCTCGGTCCACGCGGAGGTCAGGTGGGCGGGATGGAGCCGGCGGTTGATGAGGATCGCCGGGTAATAGCTGGTGGCGTCGATGTCCACCAACAGCGACTGATCGTCAGTCCAGATTCCCGCATCGTCGCAGCTGTGCAGACCGCCCAATCCAATCGCATAGTCATGGTTGTCGAGCGTCAGCCGCAACGATTCAACCGGCCGGCCGTCGATGTGAAGCCGGATATTCTGTTCGGCATCGGTTATAATGTTGCTGGTCTTCAGCTTCTCCAGCAAACCCCCAAGCCGGGGGTGGTGATACGCCATTCCTGGCGGGAGTATTGACGCCACCGGAATGTTATTTTGCTCAGGCTTGGGCAGTTTCTTCACCTCCGGCGTGCTCAGGCCTACCTGGCGGGCGTATAACTCGAGGAGGAGCTTTTCGGCAACCGCGGCATCGCTGTCCGAAAGCACGTTGATCTGGTACGCGGCGCCAATTGCGTGGCGCAGCGCCACGTCGTCCTGCGTGAGCTCCAGCAAACGCCAGGTGATGGCCACATCATTGCGGCAGTAGTCCAAAACCTCGACCTGCTGCACGGGCGTGAGACTCAAATAAGGGTCGTAGGGCAGATCCTGGATGTTCGCCCAGTCAATACGGATTCCCCGCTCCTTTAGCGAAACAAAGCTGCCATCTCCTTCGGCATTGGTTCGCAAGACCTGCATCAAATCGATGCTCCGGCCCCAGGGGTGGTTCTCCCGCCAGATTAAATGGTTGACGTTTTGATCGGCCGCGTTCTTGTGGATCAGTCGATCCGCCAGATCGTGAATAAACTTCGGCGTGAGCTGCTCCGCGGAGGTGTTGTGGATTGCCTTGAGGATCGGGTCGTCAAAATATTTGTTGTTGTAGCCGACCAGAGTCAGCTCGGGGTTGGCGATGAACTGTTTGAGCGCGACGATCCGCGCATGGTCGAACTGGATGAACCGCGAACCATCGTGGAAAACGGCCAGAAAAAAATTCGGGTACGTCTCAAGGTCATAGGCGTAAACCGTACCGGACGGGAAGATATCATCCAAAGATGCAAGAGCTGACATTGCCACCGTTCTTGGTTAAGTGCGCGACAACGAATTATACGACAGCCTTTGCAATGGAGTTTACAATCCGCGCCGAATCGCCTGTATACCGCTGGCGGGAATCGCCGGAAGATTGACGGGGACGCGGCGATTGGACTGGTTCTTGCGTACTTGGTCTATGGACTGGCCTTACGACTTCTCGTGCCCGGGCCGACAAGGTTCTTCAACGCCAATCCGTTGGCCCGCCACGAGCGCCCGCAAGGTTCGTCAGCCGGCGGGCTGAGCGTGTAAACGGTCGATATTCTGGGTCAAAATACCAGGACGCCACAAGTTGCCTGTTATGAAAAAACGCGCCATGAAAAGCCCCGTTGCCGTGCTGACAATTGGACATTCGACGCGCGGGCTCGATGATTTCATACAACTTTTGCAAGCTCATCGTGTGACGCGGCTCGTGGACGTGCGGACGATACCACGTTCTTGGCACAATCCTCAGTTCAACAAGGAAACCTTGCCGGCCGCTTTACGGTTAGTCGGCATTAACTATCAACATGTGGCAGGGCTGGGCGGCTTGCGGCACTCTCGTCCTGATTCACCGAACACAGCCTGGCGTAACTTGTCCTTCCGAGGCTTCGCCGACTACATGCAGACACCTGAGTTCGAGGAGAATCTACAACTGCTCATCACCCTAGCGCAACAAGAACGAGTTGCAATCATGTGCGCCGAGGCGGTGCCTTGGCGCTGCCATCGCTCACTGATTGCCGACGCACTGGTGGCACGGGGTCTTAGCGTGGAACACATCATGAGTGCGACCCATTGTGAGAAGCATACGCTCCGGCCTTGGGCCCTCGTAAAGAGGAAGCGCGTCACCTATCCACCGGAGGCTGGTTCGGAACCGAGGCAGCCCTGCAAGATTCAGGCAAAGCGGGCGTCGCAAATTTGTAAAGGAGATCTACCCATGCCAAAGAACTTCAAAGTAGGAGATCATGTTTCGTGGAATTCGGAAGCCGGCCGAGTGCGGGGAACGATCAAGAAGAAGATCACCTCGGCGGTTGCATTTAAGACCTACACGGTTCGCGCCTCGAAGGAGGAACCGCAGTACCTGATCAAAAGCGACAAAACCGACCACCAGGCCATGCACAAAGGTTCGGCCCTTAAAAAAATCAGTAAAAGCAAGTGCTGATCTGGAAACCGGCTTCTGCCGTGGAACCTTTCGCGCCTGCCTCGACCCATGAGCCAGAACACGTTTTTTCTGAAGCCGACAGGGCCATTCCGACTGGACCTCACGGTATGGACGTTACGCCGCAGACCGGACAACGCCGTGGACCGCTGGGATGGCGCGATCTACCGGCGTACGCTTGCGCTGCCGGCCGGGCCCGTGGAAGTCGCGGTCGCTCAAACAGGATCGCCCGAAGCACCGCGACTTGGTCTATTTTCATCTGCTACTACACCGTTTGTCCGAAGCAGGCTTCCTGGAGACCGGAGCACAGCCGCGGACGGGCCGCGTGCGTCAAACGATGAGCCGTGGCATGATCGGGAGCGATAAGGCCGATCATTTAACGGCACAAGGGTTCGGCTCTGAATAAGAAGGAAAAAGGCGACATGTTCCAGATCTCAGAGATTCTGGAGGAACGGGCGAGCAAACAATGCCACATTACACCTATCTGATCGTCGGCGGCGGGATGACCGCCGCGGCGGCCATCGCGGGAATCCGCGAGGTGGATCGCCAATGCGCGATCGGCCTCATCGGTGCCGAGCCGCACCCGCCGTACAATCGTCCGCCTTTGTCCAAATCGCTTTGGAAGGGTGAGCCCCTGGAAAGCATCTGGCGGAAGACCGATGGCCAGAACGTGAGCTCCCATCTTGGTCGGACGGCGCGAACCCTGGACCCGCGGAACAAACGAGTCATTGACGATCAGGGCACCTCCTACACCTACACCAAGCTGCTGTTGGCCACCGGCTGCACGCCGCGACGATTGCCGTTTGGTGATGCGCAGATCATTTATTTCCGCACCGTGGACGACTACCAGCATCTGCGCGGCTTGGCCGAGCGCGGTAATCGCATCGCGGTCATCGGCGGAGGGTTTATCGGGTCAGAGCTGGCCGCATCGCTGGCCGTGAACGGCAAACAAGTCGTGATGATCTTCCCGGATGAGTGCATCGGCAGCAAGATGTATCCGCCGGAGCTCGCGAGGTTCTTGAATGGCTTTTATCGCGAAAAGGGGATCGAAATACTGGCCGGCGCGAAGGTGACCGGTTGCGAGTTGCGCGATGGCAAGCCAGTCCTGAAAATCCATGGCGATCAACCCGGCGGCGGACGCGAAGTCATGGCCGATGGCGTGGTGGCGGGGATCGGCGTTCAACCCAACGTCGAATTGGCCCAGGCGGCCGGGCTTGCAGTCGACAACGGCATCCGCGTGGATGCCTCGCTCCGCACCAGCGATCCGAATATCTACGCCGCCGGGGACGTGGCCAGCTTCCACAATCCCTCCTTGAACCAGTGGCTCCGTGTCGAACATGAGGATAACGCCAACACGATGGGCGGCTTCGCGGGGGTCGCCATGGCCGGCCGGACGGTTTCGTACGATCATCTTCCGTTCTTTTACTCCGATCTCTTTGACCTCGGATACGAAGCCGTCGGCGAGGTGGACTCGCGCCTGCAAATGGTGACCGACTGGAAGACCCCCTGCCGCGAAGGCGTGGTTTATTACCTTCGCGACGGCCGGGTACGCGGCGTGCTGCTCTGGAACGTCTGGGGGCAGGTGGATGCCGCCCGGCGGCTGATCGCTTCTCCGGGCCCGTTCCGGCCCGAAGATCTCAAGGGCCGCTTACACGGTTGAGTGAGCACAACGAGTTTTCGATTTCATGGCCGACTTTCATTAAGGACTTCACATGGCAGGGCAAGAATCCGAGCCGATACGAGAGATTCCCGAGTCCGAGCGATTGCGACAACATCCCACGCCGCGGTTCGCCGCGCCGCAGCATCAATATGACCTGAGCGAGGTGGCGACGAAACTCCGACAGGAATTCGAGGCCGGCCAGGCCGGGCATCGGCAGGAGACGTTGTACAAGCGCGGCCTCACCACCGTGGCGCTGTTTCTATTCGGCCATCTCACGCGCCTGCCTCCTCACCGCACCAAGGGCGTCGTAACGATTCATCTGCTGGAAGGCCATCTTCAGGTGACGGCCGAAGGCCAAGTGCATGATCTTCACACAGGGCATCTGCTGGTGCTGGCCCCGGGAGTAGAGCACGATGTGGTGGCGCGTGAGGAAAGCCGGATGCTTCTGACGGTGCACCTGGACGCCTCCGCGGCCAACCCTTCGACGTGACCCGTCCAAGTCATACATTGTCAGGTCAAATGTCGGCCATTGAATCGAAGAATTCGTTGTCGGCGTTGTAACCGCCTTCGCCCTTGTACACGTGCTTGACGTTCTGGGCGAACTCGATTGCCGATATCCATTTGACCATCTTGAAGCCGAGCTGATTTTCAACGCGCAGCCGCACTGGCGCGCCGTGAACGTCGTTGAGCGGCTTGAAGTTCATGTCGTAGGCGAGCAGCGTCTGCGGGTGGCGCACATTGTCGATCGTGTGGCTGTCGTAATACTGACCGCCTTCCAGTCCTTCGCCGAAGGAATAGAAGATCACCGCTTTGACGTTGGGTTTGGGCCGCACGATCTTCATCAGCTCGATCATCGACAGTCCGCCCCATTGGGCGATGCCGGACCAACCCTGAATACAATGGTGCAGCGTAACCTGGCTCCGCTTTGCCATGGCCCGTAGTTCTTCCAGCGACAACTCCACCGGGTTTTCGACCAGGCCGTATACCTTCAGCCGATAATCCTTGAAATCATTCGCGGCCAGCGCCTTCCATTGCTCTGAGGTGGGCAGCTTCCCATTGGGCCAGAAGAACGGCGAGATGTCCTGCTCCCTGTACTCGGAACGCGGGGCGTGGCCGCCGAGCAGCAGCCGGACGACCGGGTTGACCAGCACGTCGCCGGCACGCTGGATGGCCCTGGGGAACAGCCACGTCGCCCAGTTGGCCATCATGTTAAGCAGGAACAGAATCACCAGCCCGCTCAACCCGATGAACATGCCAAACGGCAGCAGAGTGTTGGTGCCGATCACGATGTGGTTCATGTTCCGGGCGAAGCCGGTGACGAAGACCATCGTCACGTGAGCGATGACGAACGCGACGTAGGCGCCCAGAATCAGGAAATGAATCGAGCGCCCCACCTGCCGGTTGCCCGGCAGCCGGCGATACCAACTAAAGCGATT
This sequence comes from Tepidisphaeraceae bacterium, assembly GCA_035648595.1. GTDB lineage: Bacteria > Planctomycetota > Phycisphaerae > Tepidisphaerales > Tepidisphaeraceae > RYN-428. Next base: position 4,137 of record DASRLH010000022.1, on the reverse strand, counting down.
GACCAGCGCCGGCGACATCGCCGGCCCCGTCAGGATCGACAGCGGCGCCAGGATGAAGATCACGGCGAAATAACTGAGTTGCTGAAGCGCATTATAATGGAAGAAGCCGTTGGGTTCGGGTGGGAGGTGAAAAGTCGCGTAGTGAACGAAGATCGCCCATGCGTCGGGAAAGATGCGCCACGAGGTCGGCACGATACGCCGCCAATGCGTCGTCGCAAAGAGCAGAGAGATGTAGATCGCACCGTTCACGACCCAGAACATCGCGCTGATGAAATGCCAGTGCCGTGCCAGTCCCAGCGTATGGCGGCCGCCCGGGAGACCAACCCATGGCGTCAAATATCGCGCATCGTCTTTAGCGGTATAAAACCGGTCGAGCGGCACTTTCACCGGCGTGAAACGCACCCATTCACTGCCGGGGGTGCAGTGGACGTTCCAGTAGAGCCGCGGATGATCCATCAGGATTTGCAGGCCGCTGCGGGCCAACAGGACCATGAACAGAAGATTCACGTAGTGCGTGATGCCGATCCACAGTGGAAAGCCAAACGGTTGAGTGGTCGTCTCAGTGGTGAGGTGACCCGCGGCGGGGACCCGCGGCAGGCCCACCGTGATCCATTGCACGTACGCCGCGGCAATGGCTACCAGAATTGGCAAAATCAGCGGCAGGAACGTCGAAAGCCGCATGCGCGGCGACTCGGCGACGCGCGGCGATTTCATGGCCTGCGATCGTTCATGTTCCGACATATCGCACCCAATTAAAAGTCGTAATCGATCCGCGATGCAGGCGTTGATCCTCCTTGCATTCGCTCCCTTATCCTAACCTGTCGTCATCCGCCAAAGAACCGCTTGATTGCTGCCAGCGTCGTCTGCTGCCCGACGCTCGCAATGGATTCCAGGTTCGGAAGATTTTTCGGACAGACCACGACGCAGTTGCCGGCCTTGCTGCAATCGGAGATGCCGCCGTCGTCCATCATGACATCCAGCCGCTCGTCCTTGATCGCTTTACCGGTCGGGTGAATGTTGAACAGCTTCACCTGACTGAAAACCGCCGCCCCCACAAAGTGATTTGTTGCGGTGTATTGTGGACAGGCTTCCAGACATGAGGCGCAACTGATGCACCGCGACAGCACGTATCGCTCCTCTTGCAGTTCCCGCGAGATCGGCGGACCGGGGCCGAGGTCGTAAGTGCCGTCGATCGGCACCCAGCACTTGCTGCGTTTCAGGTCGTCGAACAATCGCTGACGATCGACGAGCAGGTCGCGCACCACCGGGAATTTCGTCAGAGGCTCCAGCGTGATCGGCTCGTCCCGCGGGCGCGCGTGACGTTCGCGAGTCCGCGGGTGGGTCCCATAATCCACTGGAACATACACCGGGTTGTCATGGTCCCGTCGTTGGCGGCTGTAAGTCGGTTCAAGCTCGTCCACCAGCGCCGAGCAGGCTTGCCGTGTCTTGCCGTTGATCAGCATCGTGCAAGCACCGCATACTTCCTCCAGGCAGCCGCTGTCGTAGACGACGGGAGTGGTCTCCTTGCCAGCCGAGGTAACCGGGTGTGCAGCGATGTACTGGAGGCAGGCAATGATATTGAGCGTAGGCCGCCAGGGGATCGCAAACTCTTCCCATCGAGGAGAGGCATCGGGCCGATCCTGTCGGCGAATGCGGAGGACGATCTTTTGATCACCAGCGGAGCTATCGCTCATAGAGTTCATCTCCTGTAATGAGTCGTGACATGGCCCGTAGACCGCTTATGCGATATACGCTCTCTTCATCGGTGAGCATAAGGCGGCGAAGATGCAGGCGCGACCAGTGCAAAGCGGTGCAAGGCACGACGTTGGGGTTTTACGATTGTTCTACTCTGCACGATGCCGTTCAATCGCTCATCGTCGCGCTCACCTGCGGAAGGAGGCATTGACGGCACATCCAGCCACTGGAGGTTTGGGCCGATCACGTCCGGAAAAGCCGTGCCGCAACCGTTCTCTTGAATTGCGAGCATCCGTGTTTCCATTAACTTCTCCTTCGTGAAACAGACCTTCTCTTTGCCGAAAGCAGATTCGCGCCTCGGCAGCAACGGGTACAGTACGGCCAGCGTTTTGCCTCTACAGGCAAAAGACGAGGAATACAGGCAGCGCGGGGTGGACTGAAGCGCGTGTTCTGACTCCGACGTCGGTCATCCAAGAACTTTATAATCGAACGATGGAGCGACGCATACGGAGAAAAAACGATTCGTCCCGACCTAAAGCGAGCGCGAGCGCAGCATCGTTCTTCGCGACGGTTGGAGCGGAAATGTGAGCCACTGCCACGGTGCGATCGCGTTACGCGCAGAGTTCATGTCGAGCGATCGCGGCTCGTTTTTCACGGAGTTCTAGGTGGCACGAATGCGGACGCCCACCTGACGCGCACACGTCCACAGCCGAAGCTCGTTATGATGCTTCGTCAACGGCTCGCCCCCTTGCTGATGGCGTTTGCGTTATGATCCCCGCCAGGCCGCCGATGGTGAGGGCCAGGCCGACGCGCTGTTCGTTCCATTTGTAAGCCGCCAGATAGATGGCCAGGAACGGGCCAACGCCGGTCTGCACGTCGGCCAGGAAGAAGTTCACCCAGTCCAGGCCGCGCAGTGTGCGTATCGAGGGCGCGGGTGCGGGCGCGTGGCCGGCGGTGCGGTTGATTACGTCGGTCATTTTTGCATCATCCAGACGCTTTGTGGCATCATGCGTCATCATAAATTGCGCCAAAGCGTCGCTCGACGCCGGTGATTGCCGGGTGCGCCGGCACATCGTTGCTTACCTTAGGCCATGGCGAAACCAAATGTGAGTCGCATGAAAAAATACGCCGCTGAAATCTTCGGCACCTTCGCCCTCGTGTTCGCCGGCACGGGGGCCGTCGTTATTGACACGGTCGTTCCGGGAAGCGTCGGCCACGTCGGCGTTTCCATCACCTTCGGGCTTATCGTGATGGCGATGGTTTACGCGGTCGGCGATGTGTCGGGCGCGCATATCAATCCGGCGGTCACGGTCGGGTTCTGGCTGGCGCGGCGGATGGAGGGGCGGTGCGTCGTTCCATATATTCTTAGCCAATTGACGGGGGCGATTCTCGCAAGCCTCCTGTTGCGGGCGCTGTTCACCAATAAGGCCTATCTTGGCGCGACCCTCCCCGCCGGCTCGGCGTTGCAATCTTTCGTTTTGGAGGCGGTGCTGACCGGCTTGCTGATGTTTGTGATTTTGTGCGTTTCAACCGGGCCAAAGGAAATCGGCATCATGGCCGGCATCGCCATCGGGGGGGTCGTCGGACTCGAGGCGATGTTCGCCGGGCCAATCTGCGGGGCCTCCATGAACCCGGCCCGGTCGCTGGCGCCGGCGCTGGTGTCGGGGCATCTGCAATACCTGTGGGTGTATATTGCCGGGCCGCTGGCGGGTTCGATCGCTTCGATTCCGTGCTGGCGGTGGACGCGGGGGAGTTCGACTATGGCTCCGCCCGCGCGCTTGCCTTGAAAGGATGGCCTGGCGTCGTCCCGGGTACCGCCTCCCTCGAAGTGACCCGAAAGTGGCCAAGACACTGGCCGGAGTGGTTCAACATTGTTATGTCAAACAGAATTTGGCCGCCCGCATAGGACGAACCGAAATCCAAAAAACCATGTTCCCGATAGAATTCCAATTGTTTTGGAGCGGCGAGCTTATGCAGTGCCGTCTCCACATCGGCTGGCGATAACGGTGGAATTTCGAGTTTGTGCAGGTGCCCCTCAATCCGGAGCAAAGGCGGCTGGCCCGCCACCAGCCACGCCTCGGTGGCCTGCCGTTTCAGACACGTTTCGTAGAAACGATGGATTTGGAGGTCGGCCATAAACCCTCATCGTATCACGGGCGTCCCGCCCGTGCAGGGTGCGTAGAAGCTTTCGCAAACATTCAGTTTTTCGACTCCAACGCCATCGGCACGGGCGGGACGCCCGTGATACGTTACAGTTTTCGATGGATGGCAGCACCAGTGACGACAGTCTACCCTTTAAACTGGTTCATCCGACTAATGCGTAGGTAGTTTCGTGTAAAGCGAAGATTTTAAGTTTGAAGAAGTCGGGGTCTCGGAAGCCGTATGCTTGTCGTTGCATGGTTTTGATCTTGTTATTTGTGCCTTCCAATGGCCCGGTGGTGA
>DASRLH010000021.1:0-2120 GCA_035648595.1 Tepidisphaeraceae bacterium | reverse complement strand
CGATCCCCTGCCTATTGTCCACGCTCTCCCTTGGCTCATTGGAACCCATTCGCGTAAACTTGCCATATCCCGGACGCCTGTGGCGGGACGCCCGTGTCACGATTGAGTTCGCATATTCCCGCTCCGCGCCCCTTTTTGTTTCGGCGATTCGTGAACAGCGCGTAGTCGCGCACGGCTATTTAGACTAGGCCGACCCGCCGGGCGGGCAATCGCATCGCCAGCCACGCAAATCCCGGCTTTGGAGCGCCGCGCCGGCCGGAGCAAAAAGCGATGGGGACGTCGCTTCTACTGTAGAAGCGGCGTCCCCGCCGCTTTTCTGCGCACACGATTTGACCCAAGCATGTGCCGCGGAACATCCGGTTTTTGCGACGGATCGTTTCCATCGCGATCGTGGTGGGGTCCCCCACGCGGCCTACCCGCCCGTCGCCCTTAGGCGATGCACGCAGGTCACGGCAAGCGAGCCATCCCCCACGGCAAACCCCACGCGCTTGGTGGATCCCGAGCGGACATCGCCTGCGGCCAGAATGCGTGGCACCGTCGTCTCCAGGGGGCACGGATCGCGGTCTGTCAGCGGCCAGTGGCCCGAGCGCACGACGTCGGTGCCGGTGAGGAGGTAGCCGAGCTTGTCGCGGGCGATCGCCGTTGGCAGCCAGGGGGCGGAGGGCTCGGCGCCGATGAAGACGAAAACCGCGGCGCACGACAGCCGCGAATGCGTGTCAGCCTGCTTGTTGTGGAGCTCGACTTCCTCAATCCGCCTTTCACCGATGACGGCTGAAATCTCCACGTTTTCGTGAACGGTCACGTTGGCCGCGGCGCGCAGCCGGCTCACCAGATACTCGCTCATCCCCGGCCCCAGCTCCCGGCGGATCAGCATGTGCACCCGGCGCTGCGGGCAGCATTCGGCCAAGTACATGGCGGCCTGCCCGGCGGAATTGCCGCCGCCCACCACCGCCACATCCGAGGTGTTGTACAAAAACGCCTCGACGCTGGTGCAGACATAGTAGATGCCGGCGCCCTCGAATCGATCCGCGCCCGGCGCATCGAGCCTGCGCCAGCGCACGCCGGTCGCGACCAGGATCGTATGCGCGCGGATTTTGGCGCCGCAATCCAGATGCAGCACATGCGGCATGCCGGGCGATGCGGCGGTTTCGATTTGCTCAACGCTGATCGGCGCGACCATCTGCGCGCCGAATTTGAGCATTTGAAGTACGCCTCGAGTGGCCAGGTCCATCCCGGAAAGGCCGGCGGGGAAGCCGATGAAGTTTTCGATGCGCGACGATCCCCCGGCCTGCCCGCCGGGGCCAAGGCGGTCGAAGACCACGGTCGATAACCCCTCGGATGCCGCGTAGACAGCGGCGGAAATGCCCGCCGGCCCGGCGCCGATAATCGCGAAGTCCACGTCCTGATCGGGGCAGGCCTGCCAGATGCCTGCGCTGCGGGCCAGTTCGGCGAGGGATGGGTTCACCAAAACGCGACCCTGTGTGTTGACCACTACCGGCAGCTTCGGCGGCGACCCCAGCGCGACAAACATCTCCCGGCCCTTGGGCGTGGCCGGATCGAACCAGGTGAATGGTACGAAGCTCTTGTAAAGAAACTCGCGGATCAGCGCCGTTTCCCGGCATCGCCCCGGCCCGACCACGCGCAGGCCGACAACGCCTTCTCCCATCAGCAACTGCCGGCGGCGCGTGATAGCCTTCATGAGCTTTTCGCCAAAGCCCGGCACGCGATTGAGCATTTCGCGTATTCGACTGCCCGGCACGCGCAGCACTCGCGTCGCCCCGCCCGCGATTGCGTCCACCAACGCGGGCCGCCGGGTCAGCAGGTCGATATCGCCGGAAAATTCGCCGGGCATATGCGTCGTCACCAAACGCCCGTGATCGCCTGGATCGCGGATTTCGACGGTGCCGGTTTCGACGACAAACAGGTCCGCATACGGCTTGCCGGCCTCGAACACCTTCGCGCCATCGGCAAACTCCTGTTCCGAGGCGAAAGGCCGCAGCAGCCGAATCTCCTCGGCGGTCAGTTTCGGAAACGCAAGTTCATCAAGGCCGGCGGACATGATGCTCCTACTGCGAAAGAAACCAACGTAGAGATCAACGACCGGCGAATCATAGGTCGAG
>DASRLH010000020.1:0-33469 GCA_035648595.1 Tepidisphaeraceae bacterium | reverse complement strand
GGCTTTGTATTCTTCGAGGCTGTCCCACGTGCCGCAGTCGGGGCATTTGCCGAGCCATTTGGGATGGACCGAGCCGCAGTGGTTGCAGAGGAATTGGGTGCGGGATTTGGGCATCGGGGAGATTGTTTGTGGATGGTGAGGGGAGTCTGCTGGTGCTTGAACGCGGCCTGCGGCCGGCCGCTAAAAGAGATGGAGCGGCGTTTTACTGATTTTGTGGACGATCGAACGCGTTCGCTGAAGCGAATTCTACGAGGACGCGAGCGGCGCTTAGCGACGGGCCGGAATTCCGCGTTCGCTGAAGCGAACCCTACGAGGAGAGGCGCGCCTTTTCAACCGCCCAGGAGTTCTTCGGACTCGATGATTTTTTTGGCCAGGTCGGAAAGGCTCATTCTGCGCTTTTGGCTTTCCTGCTGGAGGCGCTTGTGTGCCTCGGCTTCGTCGAGGCTGAGGCGTTTCATGAAGATACCCTTGGCTTTTTCAACGAGTTTGCGCGTCTCGAGCGTTTGTGCAAGTTGCTCCTTTTCGGCCAGAAGCGTTTCATGCTCGGCGAATCGATGGACGGCCACTTCGATTTGCGCCTGAATGCTTTCGGCGCTGACGGGCTTGATGAGATAGCCGAAGACGCCGGCTTGGCTGGCGCGGTCGATGAGTTCGCGGTCGCTGAAGGCGGTGAGAATAATTATCGGACAGCGGCGTATTTGAATCAGTTGGCGGGCGAGATCGATGCCATCGATCCCGTCGAGCCGGACATCCATGAGCACAATATCCGGGGTCTGCTCGCGGTACAGTGCATTGGCCTGGGCAGCGGTGGAGGCGTGGCCAACCACTTCGTGGCCCAGCTTTTCAAGTTGAGCGCGCACGCCCGTTCCAACCAGCAAATCATCTTCAACAATCATTACTCGCCGTCTGTGGGCGACGGCATTCTCAGAGGGAATCATTGGTACGTCCATCGGTTTTACAGCCATCCCCTGATATTGCCTCCCCCGCCGACATACGGATTGGCGGAACTGGGAGACGGCAATCTTGCAGTTAGCCGCAAAATTGCCGCGGAGGGGATTGTAGCGCGACGCATAGGCGAAGGCTCGCGCTGGGGCGAATTAATTGGATGGTTTCATACCCCGTACAGATGCGTTCATTCAAATCGCGCGGCGCGGCGTTCGACCCAGTTCACCAGAGTACGCACGCCCCAGCCGGTGGCGCCGCGTGCATAATAAAGCCATTCTTTTTCGATATCGGCGGGGCCGGCGATATCGAGATGGGCCCAGGGGATTGAGCCATCGGAGGGGACGAAGAAGCTGAGGAACGCGCCGCCTTGCAGGGGATGGCCCTCGCGGCCGGCGGAGTTGACGATGTCGGCATGATGACCGCGGATCTGGTCGCGCTGCTCCTCGCCGAGGGGCAGCCGCCAGATTTTCTCGCCGGCGGAATTGGCGGCATCATCGAGTTCGCGGACCAGTTCGTCGTTGTTGCTCATGACGCCGGCCATGGTGCGGCCCAGGGCGGTGACCACGCCGCCGGTAAGCGTTGCGAGATCCACCACGGCGGCGGGCTTGTAGGTTTCGATGCCCCAGGCCAGCGCATCGCCAAGCACGAGGCGGCCCTCGGCATCGGTGTTGGTGACATCCACGGTCACGCCATTGTACATCCGCAAAATATCACCGGGCCGATAGGCCTGCGAGCTGACGGCGTTTTCGGCGCTGGAGAGAACGCCGACGACGTGAATGGGGGTTTTGAGCTTGGCCAGCGCGTACATGAGGCCCAGCACGGCCATGCCGCCGCACTTGTCGTAGATCATATTTCCCATTTTGTCGGCGGGCTTGATGGAGATGCCGCCCGTGTCGAAGGTGATCGACTTGCCGACGACCAGCAGCGGCTTGGAATTTTCAGTGTCGGCGCTTTTCGACTGGGCGCGGGAGTGTTTCGCGGCTTTGGGCGTCGAAGCGGATTTCTTCGCGGCGGTTCCATTGTATTCAAGTGCGATCATTCGCGGCGGAGTCGCGATGCTTCCCGCGCCGACGGCCAGAATCCCGCCCATGCCCAGGTTCAACATCTGCTTTTCATCAAGGACGGTGCATTTCAGTCCGGCTTCTTTAGCCATTTCAAGGGCGACATTTGCGAGCGTGGGGGGATTGATGTTGTTGCCGGGACGGGAGGCGATGGTGCGGGCGAAGTTTTGCCCGTCGGCGATTGCCTTGCCGCGCTCGACGGCCGCGCTCACTTCACTGTGCTGGGCCTTGGGCGCGATCATTGCCCAGGCGAGTTTTTTGGGAGCGGCATCCTCTTCCTTCTTCTGGCCCGTTCCCTTGTATTCCTCGTAATCAAAAGCCGCGAGCAATCCACCGATGATGACGGCCTCGACCGCGTCGCTGATCGCAACCTGCGAGACGACCGGCGCGACGAACGCGGCCCGCGCGATGCGGTGCTTGCGCAACGCGCGGGCGGCATGAGCCGCCGACTGGCGGATCGTTTCCGTCGTGACCTTTTCACTTTCACCCAGTCCAATGGAAAAGATGCGCCGGAATTTTCCGGGCGAAACTTCGAGGATGTCGAAGACGACTTCCTTGGTCTTGCCACGCAGCGCGCCGCCGGCGGCAAGGCGCTTGAGGGCGGCGCGGCTGGCGTCGTCCAGATTGCCGCGATCGACTTTTGGACCCGCGTCGGTCGAGAAGACAACAATCGCCTCTATATTCGCGGGGGCGGCGTCCTTTACTTCGAGGGTCACGTCGGTGCTGGTGGGGATCATTTCTCTCCTGGAGTTTTTGAAAGGAACATGAGTCTCACATTTTTCGTTGCAATTTTGTATTGACGCGGGCCGATAGCGCATTATCTTCTAGCGTGCCGGAAAACTTTTGAACGGGCCGAAGGCGGTGGCTCCCCTTCGGTCCGTTTTTTTTTATACACCTCAGCCCTTCGCAATAGGCGCGTATTGCAAAGCGCGTTCAGAAATATGCCTTGTGACACGGGCGTCTCGCCCGTGCGTGGCGTTTTGGAATCTGGGAAGCACCGAAGTTTTTCAAAATCCGCGCCACGCGCACGGGCGTGACGCCCGTGTCACAGAAAACTTTCCTCCGTCTCCCTTGGCGCGTCGCATCGTTGGGACACCTCCCTGCCTTTCTTCTATCGGTCGCGCTTCCTGCTCAGAAACTTTTTCAATTCGCTACTCGTCATGCAATTGATGACGTGCCGCCGCGTGACCCACGCCCGGCGGGCGACGTCCAATCCGTACGCGAGGCCGGACAGTTCCCCGGTGCTGTGGGCATCGGTGTCGATCGCGAGCATCGTCCCGGCTTCAATCGCGGCGCGGGCGTGAATGTCATTCAGGTCCAGCCTCGGATAGCCGGCATTGATTTCCAATGCGGTGCCGCTCGCGGCGGCTGCCGTGATAACTCTATCCATCTCCAGCGGTAAACCCGCTCGGCGGTTGATCAATCGGCCCGTGGGATGGCCGATGATGTTCACGTATTTGTTATCGATCGCCCGCAATATCCGCCTGGTTGCCTTCTCCGCGTCCTGCTTGAGCGAGATGTGCGGGCTGGCGACGACGATATCCAGCTCCGCCAGCACCTCATCCTCAAAATCCAGCCGCCCGTCGGTGAGAATATCCACCTCGCAGCCGGCCAGCAGCGTGATGCCCTTTATCTTTTCGTTCGCTTTGTGAATTTCCGTTATGTGTTTGAGAAGCCGCTCGGCGGTCAGGCCGTTAGCAATCACCTGGCATTTGGAATGATCGGTGATGGCAAGGAATTGATATCCCAACGCCATCGCCGCCCGTGCCATTTCCTCGATGCTGTTTGAGCCGTCGGAGGCGGTCGTGTGTGTGTGTAGATCGCCGCGGATGTCGGCGGACGTGATGAGGGCGTGTAAGTTGCCAGCCAGGGCCGCCTCGATCTCCCCGCGCGATTCTCGCATCTCCGGAGCAATCCACGGGAGGCCCAGCGCCTGGTAAACGTCCTCCTCTGTCTTGCTCGCAACAGGCTTGGCCGAGGGCGCTTCGCCGGTTTTTTTGGCGGCTTTGTCGTATTCGCTGAGCTTGTACAAGCCCCATTCATTGAGCGTGAGGCGCATGTCCTGCGCGCGGCCGCGAAGTTTCACGTTGTGGTCTTTGGAGCCGGTGAAATACATCAGCGCCGCGCCGAAGTTATCGGATGGCACGATGCGCAGATCCACTTGCAACCCCCCCGCCGTCAGCACGCTGGCCTTGGTGTTGCCTTGGCCGAGCACTTTTCGAACTTCGGGAAACTTCACGAACGCATCCGCCACCTCGGCGGCGGTGGTTGGGGTGTGCAGCGCGCAGATGAGATCGACATCGCCAATGGTCTCGCGGCGCCGCCGCAGGCTGCCGGCAACCTCGGCCTGTTTCACGGCCTTCATCGCGCGCAGGCGCGAAACCAGTTCCTCGGCGATTGGCAGCGCCTCCCCGATGCCCATTCGCTGCGCCGCCTGCGAGCGCATGGCGATGCCTTCCTTGATCGACTGTATCTTTTTTTCGCCGATGCTCTTGAGGCTCGCCAGCGCGCCCGAATCAATCGCCTTGACGAGGTCTTCGAGGCTGGTGACGCCCCTCTGTTTCCACAGCAGCGAGATCGTCTTGGGCCCAAGGCTGGGGATTTGGAGCAATGGAATCAGCCCCCCCGGCACGCTCGCCATCGCCTCGTCGAAGTCGCTGCTGCGGCCCGTCTTCACGACCTCGCCAATAATCCGGCAACTCGATTCGCCCAGCCCCTCGATTTGCTTGATCGATCCGTCCTCGCACGCCTTGGTCACATCGCGGGGCAAATCGCGCAAAATGCGGCTTACTTTTGAAAATGCGATCGCCTTGAACGTACTCTCGCCTTTGATTTCCATGATCGCCGCGAAGGTGGCGAAGAGGTCCGAAAGTTCCGAGTTCATTGACATGGCGGCAGGAGACAATAACCGACTTGCCGCGAAACAAAAAACGCCGATGCCGAATATCGCGCGTAGCGCGTAGGGTTCGCTTCAGCGAACGCGGAGCGCGTCGTGGAGGCCGACCCGCGCTAAAAATAGCCGTGCGCGACTATGCGCGGTTCGTCTGTGGCATAACCAGATGTGTGTCAGCCCCGGAAATGCAGCCTCAATCGTGACACGAGCGTCCCGCCCGTGCTTGTTGCAACTCAACCCACATTCAGATTCATCAGATAATCTTCCAAATCCTTGCGTTGCTGATCCTGCTTCTGGCGGAGGTCCTTTACTTCGCCCTTGAGCTTTTGAATCTGGGTTTCCTGGGTGTCCAGTTCCTTCACGAGCCGTTGGTAGTAATCGGTGTTGGGCGAGACGGCTTTCATATTCTCGCGGATCCGGCCCTGCTCCTGGGTGATCTCAGCAATGCTCTGCTCGCGCTGCTGGGTTTGGCGTTGCGTATCGATCAGCACGGATTTGAGTTTGGCGGCCTGCTGGAGCGATTTTTTCACATCGGGCGGAATCGTGCCGCCGCGCAGGTAGATGTCGATCTGACTGGTATCCATCGGAAGAATTGCCATGCCCTGGGCATTCACAAAACCCTCCTGCACGGCCAATTTTTTGCTGCTGCCCGCGGGCACGCTTTCCTCGAATCGGTAGAGCGTATCGGTCGTTTCCGATGCGCCGGCGGGCGTTTCCAGCGTCCAGCCCTTTCGACGGGGGTGCTCGATCAACAGGGTGCGGTCGGTCTTGCCTTTGTTCTGAACGTCATAGACCTGATGGAAGGTTTGCTTGTAGGTCAGGATCAAGGCGCCCTTGACGATCTTGCCGGTCGTGAGGGAGGTGTTGGAGGTTTGGTCGTTGGAATGCACCAGCAGTTGCTGGTCGATGCCGTAGCTGATCAGGCGCGTTTGCTTGGTGGGCAGGTCCTCGATATTCGCATCGCCGGCGTAGGCGCCGCCATCAAGCACGGTGATCGGCCCCTGGGGGAGGAGTTTGCCGGTCGTGTTGGTGAGGCGAGCGCCCAGAAGCGGGTGATCGGGCAAGACGCCGGCGTTGTAGATGCTCATTCGGCGGGCTTCGATGGAATCGGTGACGATGGGAATCATCGCCGACTTTTGGCGCGGGAGGCTGACGTTGCCGACCGTGTACTCGAAGAATTCGCCGACGGCCGCGCCTGAGGCCAGCGCGGAGACGGAGGATGTGGGGTTGATCGCGGCCCGGCGGTAGAAGTCCATGGACTTTGCGGAGGCGGCAGGGGCTGCTGAAAGCGCCACGCCTGCCTCGGCCAACCCGGCAGGCCCCCGCCCCCCGCCGAATCCCCCGCCTGCACTTTGACGTTCTCCACCGCGGTCAGCTTTGCGCAGTTGGTCCATAGCGCCGTCCATCCCCGTCGCGTACGTCTGGGGCCGCAGGCTTGCATATAGATTCGGCTCGACCACCGGCCGCTGCACGTACAACGGCTGATACAAGTCCTCGATAAAACTGATCGGCCTGCCGCTGACAAGCGACAACTGCACGTCCTCCCAATCATTGTCCGTCTGATTCTCGATGATCGCCCAACCCTGGAGCTTGGCGGATTCCTGCCCGTCGGAAGTCTTCTGTGCGGCGTCGGCCGCCGTGATCGCCTGCGTGAAATCGTTTGCCGGCGCGCGCCGAATGCCGGGCGGAACGTACTGTCGTTCGCGCGGCCTATTGAGGGTTGTGTTCAAATCGATCGGCTCGGTTTTCTGAGTTTCCTCCGGCTTATTCGCCCCGCCGCCGGCTTTCTTCTCCCGCGTCAACACCAGCCGATACGACGTTTTCCACACCGGTGCTTCCACTACGTATCCGATCCGCACATGCCGCTCGCCCTGCCCGGTGAAGCGGATGTTCACCGGCTTCTGGTCCTGATCCCGCGCCGCCGCCACCGCGCTCAGCGCCTTCACCAACTCCTGCTGCAACTTGGGATCATCCAGCTTGATCTCACTCACCTGATCCAGTTCAACCGGCCGGATGCTCCCCGCCGGCAGCAGCAAATCCACCACCCACACATCGATCATCTGCTTGTCGGCGGCGGGCTTCTGCTTCTTCTCCACCGACAATATCTGCCCCGTCACCTGCCCCTGCGGGAGTGAAGCCGTCACCGTCGCCCCGCGCAACTGCGAAAGCAGCTGATTCAACGGCGGGCTATTGCTCAGGTCCACCTGAAAGCTCTTGAGCGTGCGCGACAACGGCCCCTGGCTGCCATAGGTAACAGCCGCCACCTTGCCGCCATCCAGGTCTTCCAGCAGCAACGATTTGAGAATGTCGTTGATCTGGTCGGCCTTGAAATGCAATTCGGTGTCGCCGTTGCCCTTGACGGTGCCGAAGTGCTCGAAGTAGCCCACGCCGCTGGTGTAGAGGACCACTTCCTTGATCGGCACCGCCTGCTGCTGACGGCCCTGCGCGTGCGGATCAACCGCCGGCGCCGCGGGTTTGGCCGGCTGGGCGCGAACCTGTGCGAAGCCAGACAAAGGCGAAAGCATCGATACGCCCGCCACGGCGGAGCTAAGGACGGCGAGAGTCAAACGATTGCGCATGGGAGGGGTCCTTTTTTCGAATAGACGGTTGTCCACGAAGGGCGAGCAAATCCAGAAAGCCATCGCGTATTCGGTGGTGCAGAGGGATGGCAGACAAGAATGTCTGCCCCACCTTTCAAGCTTCGCGCGCCCTTAATAAAACATTTGGACGCGCCTGCCCGTGAAAAGTTTCTGATTAAAAGATGCCGCCTTCCACGTCAACGCGGCGTCCCCGCCGCGTGTCTTCTCCAGATCGCCAGCACCTCCGAAAGCGACGAGGACGTCGCTTCCACGGTAGGGCGTACAAACCGATTGGCGCAAGCCGCACTGCATTCGGGCGAACCGTGGAAGCCGCGTATCCGTGCGCGGGCGAGGCATTCGGTCACGGCTCCGCGCTACCGGACGTGGCGATCACCTCCACACTGCGCAGGTTCATTCCGCGAGACCCCTTGAGCGTACCGGCGGGATGAACGGTGAGGCTGCCTTTTCCTGCGGGAAGCGTCAGCTTGCCGAGCGCCGCGGCGCGAAAACTCGCTTCGCCGCGCGTGCCTTCGGTTTGAATTGAAAGGTCTTTGCCGCCGATGCTCAGCACAAATTCGCCTCCCTCCTGCCACTTGGGGCAGGCGTAGGTGAGGTCGATTTCGTACTCGCCGGCGCGCGGCAGATTCAGGGTCCACACGGCGGCGTCCTCGGATTCGCGCCACCCGGTGATGTACGCCGTCACCGGGGGGGTGTCTGGGATTTGGCTCATGCGCTTCTTTTTCGAGCGGGGATTTGGGCGCGAGACGCCGTGTACCCGTGGCGCTGCAACATCGTTAAGTCGAATGTTCCCGCGCAATTGTGCGTCGCCCGCCCATAGATCGATCAGATCGGGCTGCGGAACAACCGGATCATTCTTCACGGCGTTCGCCGGCGCGCCCGCTCGTGGCGCCGCCGGCGCTGGATTGGCCGGCGTCCAGGCGGCGTCCTGCGCCTTCTGCGCCCGGGCGATCCGATGCAGCCCGATCGCCACTGTCGCCACGACCACCGCCAGCAGCGCCGCCGACATCCCCAATACCAGAAGCAATCCGCGAATCACCACGAACCTCTCTTTAGCGCGAGGATTTTTTCGAATCGACAGCGTCGCGCATGATTACATACGCCGGCTTGCGCGGGGGGTTGTGCGGCGTATACTCCTAAAGCGATGGAGCCAGATGTCGATTTGCGATGGGTTCCGGGTCTGCGTCATCCAGCCATTGTACGCCCGGCAAACCGAAACCGTGGTCGGGGTGTTCCTGAATTTGTGGCACGAGCGGCTCGCCCGTGGCCGCGGTACGCCGCGGCGTTGGCCGGTACTCCGGCCAAACCACCTCCAGCGCGGCGACCGATGCCCTTACGCACACGAAGAACGCTGCGCTCTTGCGCCTTCGACTAAGAGTACCGGTCGAACATCGCGGCGTACCGCGACGCCACGGGCGAGCCGCCCGTGCCACTATTTCCGGCCACGCCCCGCTCGGCGTGCCACTGCTCGTTGGGTATTGAATCGTCCCTGCGCAAATACCATAATGCGCAACTGACAACCACAACCCGCAACCGACAACCCACAACTGGCAACTGACAACTGACAACCCACAACCCACAACCGACCAATCCTCATGCCCGACCATTCCTTCGACATCGTTTCCGAGATCAACCTTCAGGAGATGGACAACGCCATCAATCAGGCGATCAAGGAGGTGACGACGCGCTATGACTTCAAGGGCACTTCCGCGTCGGTATCGGAACTCAATCGCAAGGACAAGGAGCTGACGCTGACGGCGGATGCCGAGTCGCAGCTTGAAGTCGTGCGGAAACTGCTCGTCGAAAAAATGGTGAGGCGCGGCGTCGATCCCAAGGCCCTCGATCCCCAAAAACTCGAGCAAGCCACCCACAAAACCGTCCGCCAAAAGGTGAAGCTTAAAAGCGGCATCGACAAGGACACCGCAAAGCTCATCCAAAGGAGCATCAAGGATCTAAAGCTCAAGGTGCAGGCGTCGATCCAGGGGGACGCGCTGCGCGTGAGCGGCGCCAAGCGCGATGATCTGCAAGCCGTGCAGGCCCACCTTCGCGCCAACCCGCCGGAGGTGCCGGTGCAATTCACGAATTACAGGTGAATGGTTCGGACACCCGCAACCCAATGAAAGACGGAAACCACGAATGGGCACGAATGCACACGAATGAAGAAAAATTATTCGTGCTCATTCGTGTTCATTCGTGGAAGTCCTTTCTCTCGAGCTTCCAAATAATCTCGTTCTCAAAACGTCGAACTTGGCTTTGCGACTTCGCGGCTCCGCGGTCATTGCGCCAATCCTTCTGATTGGCGCCGAAGGCGGCGCTGGGCCATTCGTGGCTCCCTCTTTCTGTCCCATGGGATTCCACATTTTTTGAATTTTCGAAAAATTTCCCATTGCATGGAAATCAAGTCCGCGCATAAATTGACCGCCATCGGGCCCAGGGTCGATGGCTTTCGAGAGCGCACCGTATGCCGCAACTCTTTCATCCAGCGATGAACACGCTCGCCAAGGCGACGTTTTTCGGCTCCATTGCGCTGGCGGCGGGCGCCGGACTGATTGGGTGGAATGTTGAGCGATCTTCCTACATGACTCGCCAGGGCGACCCGCGGCCCCAGCCGGTCCCGTTCAGCCATCAGCATCATGTGCGCGGGCTGGGGATCGACTGCCGATATTGCCACAATTCGGTTGAGGATTCGTCGTTCGCGGGGATGCCGGCCACCAAGGTCTGCATGACCTGCCATTCGCAAATCTGGGTAAACGCCCCGCTGCTACAGCCGGTGCGGGATAGCTGGTCGCAGAACAAGCCGATCGTCTGGACGCGCGTGCACAATCTGCCGGGCTTCGTTTTTTTCGATCATTCGATCCATGTGAACAAAGGCGTCGGCTGCGTCACTTGCCACGGCGAAGTGGATGGCATGCCGTTGATGTGGAAGGAATCGAGCCTGCAAATGGAGTGGTGCCTGGAATGCCACCGCGAGCCGGAGCGCGCCTTGCGCCCGCGCTCGGAAATATTCAATCTTCATTACGACCCGCAAAAGGATGCCAATCGCGGCAATCCCACGCAGTTGGAATTGGGTCTGAAGCTCAAGGAGCAATATCACATTCTGCCGCGCCAGCAATTGCAGAATTGCTCGACGTGTCATCGGTGATCGGGATACGCGGACAGACGAGCGGATGATTTGGTGAAACGATGGACAGTGACAGCGCAAACCTCGTGGCAATGACCGGCGATCTGGCGTCGATCCGCGCGCGCCTGGCGGCTCGCGGCGGGCCGGCGCTATGGCGCGGGCTTGATGAATTGGCGGGGGATGACGAGTTCTTCAGAAAGCTCGGTGATGAGTTCGCGCCCGGCGCCGCCGAGTGGGATGATGCGGCTTCGCGGCGCAACTTCCTGAAGCTCATGGGCGCGTCGCTGGCGCTGGCGGGCATGGTCGGATGCAACGACCAGCCGCAGGAAACGATCGTGCCCTACGTGAATCCGCCCGAGCAAGTGGTGCCGGGCCGGCCGACTTTTTACGCCACCGCAATGCCGTTCAGCGGCTACGCCCTGGGCGCGCTGGCCGAAAGCCACGAAGGCCGGCCCACCAAGATCGAGGGCAATCCCGCCCACTCCGCCAGCCTGGGCGCCAGCAATGTGTTCATGCAGGCGTCGGTGCTGGATCTATACGACCCGGATCGCTCAAAGCTGGTCACGCATGGCGACATGTCCACTTCCTGGGGCGCGTTTTACAGCGCGATGTCCGCGCATCTGGCGTCCCGGCGCAAAGATGGCGCCGGTGTGCGGCTGCTGACGCGCTCAATCACTTCCCCTTCGCTTGCCATCCAGATCGACGAATTTCTCAAACGCTATCCCGGCGCGCAATGGCATGTCCACGATCCCACCCGCCGCGCCGGATGCTGCGGGCGCAACGGCGGCGGCCCCGGGCAGGCGGTGTACGACTTTTCCAAGGCCGACGTCATCCTCTCCCTCGATGCCGACTTCATGTTTTACGATGTGGGGAGCCTGGCGTACGCCCGGCAGTTCATGGATGGCCGGCGGCGCAAGCCCGGCACCGATGCCGACCGGCAAAACATGAATCGCCTGTACGTCATCGAAAGCAGCTTCTCCCTCACCGGCACCATGGCCGATCACCGCAAGGCCGTGAAGCCCAGCCAAATCGAGCCAATCGCGCAAGCCCTCGCCTCGCGTTTGGGCGTGGCCGATGCGGGCAAGCCTTCGTTTTCCAGCGAGATGGAACAATGGCTGGATGCGGTTGCCGCCGATTTGAAAGCGCCGCTGGATGATCTGCGATCGGTCGGATTAAAAGCCGCCAACGGCGGGGTGGCGGTGGTGGTCGCCGCCGATCATCATTCGCCAGCGCTGCAGGCACTGGCCTTCGCGATGAATCAAGCGTTGGGAAGCATCGGCAAAGCCGTGCGATATATCGAGCCGGTGGAGAAGCAGGGCGCGGGAACTATCGAATCGCTCGCCTCGGACATGGCCGCCGGCAAGGTCGATACGCTGCTGATCGTGGGCGGCAACCCCGCCTACGATGCGCCCGCCGACGTGCAGTTCCAGAACGTATTGCGTAAACTGAGCAACGCCCGCGACGCGGCGGGAAATTCCGCCAACTTCACCGCGCATCTGGCCAGCCATAAAGACGAGACATCATTTGAATGCCAATGGCATATCCCCGAATCGCATTACCTTGAGGCCTGGGGCGACCTGCGCGCTTACGATGGCACGCCTTCCATCATTCAGCCGTTGATCCTCCCGCTCTCCTCGGCCAGCCGGTCGGCGTGGGAGTTCATGGCCGCCGCGCTCGGCCAGCCCGATCAGGGTGGATACGAAATCGTCCGCGCCCATTGGCAGCCGTTCTGGAAGAAACAACAGGATGCGCACAAGGAGCAGAAAAAGCCGGAGAGGGAGTTCCAGGTGTGGTGGGAATCGGTCTTGCGCGAGGGGATCATCGTTGGATTCGCTCCCTCCCCCGGAGTACCGGGAGAGGGGAATGCGCTGCAAGACCTGAAGGAACCTGCGTGCGAATCTACGGGTAATTCCACCGCATTTTCAGCAGGCCCGTCGCAACCAGCCTCCGCGCCCAACCCCGACGCCTGGGAAATCGTTTTCCGGCTGGACATGTGCGTTTGGGACGGCCAGTACGCCAACAATCCCTGGCTGATGGAATTGCCGCGTCCCTTCACGAAGTTGGTGTGGGAAAACGCGGCGCTGATGAGCTATCGGTCGGCGGAAAAACTGGGAGTGACGGAACAAAGCCTCATCAAGGTTGCGTATGCCGGGCGCGCGCTGGAATTGCCGGTGCTGATCGTGCCGGGGCAGGCCGATGAGGTGTTGACGCTGCACCTGGGTTTTGGCCGCACGCAAGCCGGGCATGTGGCCGACGATCCTGACGGGAAGATTCGCGGATACAACGCCTACTTCCTGCAAACCGCCGCCAGCCCCGGCATGGGCATCGGCGTACAGATCAGCAAAGCCGCCGGTAATGGCAACCTGGTCATGACCCGCTCGCATCACGCCATGGCCGCGCTGCCGGGCATGAAGGTTCCCTCCGAAAGCGGCCGGCTCAAGCCGCGCGCCATCGAGCATCCGGGCATGGATGATCAGGAAATCGGAGTCCTCAACCGCAAGCTCGTTCGCACCGCAACCCTCGAGCAATTCCAGGATGACGCCAACTGGGTGACGCGCCTGGGCGGCGACACCGAAATGAAAGCCAGGGGGCTTTCAGACGAGAAGCTCTTCAAGGGCAGAAAAATACAACTCAGCCTCTACCCCGACAAGGACCACGGCGGCTGGGATTATTCCAAAGGCTATCAATGGGCGATGTCGATCGACCAGACGGCGTGCATCGGATGCAACGCCTGCGTGGTCGCCTGCCAGGCCGAGAACAACATCCCCGTGGTCGGCAAGGACGAATGTGGCCGACAGCGCGAGATGCAGTGGATCCGCATCGACGACTGGTACGGCACACAACCCAACGAGCCGCGCATCGACGGCGTCGATGCCGTCGATGAGCCGCAGATCACCCATCAGCCCGTCCCCTGCATGCACTGCGAAAACGCGCCGTGCGAATTGGTCTGCCCGGTCGGCGCCACGACGCACAGCGCAGAGGGCCTTAACGAAATGACCTACAACCGCTGCATCGGCACGCGGTATTGCTCGAACAACTGCCCGTACAAGGTGCGGCGGTTCAACTTCTTCCTCTTTGCCGACTTTGAAACGCCCAGCCGCGCGCTGCAATACAACCCGGATGTCACCGTGCGCAGCCGCGGCGTGATGGAAAAATGCACCTATTGCGTGCAGCGGCTCAACGAAACGCGCATGGACATCGAGAAGATGACGGTTGGGCTGGAAGACCGCGCCCGCGCCGCCGAGGGCGATGGCACGCCCGCCGGCGCGGCGGAAGCCAAACGCATCCGCGCGCTGATTCCGTCGAGCCAAACCGATTTGCTCGGCCAACTTCAGACCGCCTGCCAGCAATCCTGTCCCACGCAGGCCATCGTCTTTGGCGATAAAAACCAGCCCAACAGCCCCATCGCCAAAGTCCGCGAGGATCAGCTTTCGTACGGCCTCTTGGAAGACCTGACGACGAAGCCGCGCACGACGTACCTGGGCCGATTGAGCAATCCCAATCGCAAACTCTCGAAAGCGGGTGTATCGGCATGACCGACGTTCCGCTGGACACCTTCGCGCAGATCCAATACCCGGTGCTTGAGCCGGGCAATACGTCCATTTCGGTCACGGAGCACATCAGCAACCTGATCCTGCGCCGCAAGCCGGGCCTGCTCTGGTGGTTTGGCATCGCCCTCACCATGGGGCTGGTTTCGCTGCTGACGTTCGCGATCGTGTATCTCATCGCGCGCGGCGTGGGCATCTGGGGCGTCAACATCCCGATCGCCTGGGGCTTCGCCATCGTCAACTTCGTCTGGTGGATCGGGATCGGCCATGCCGGCACGTTTATCTCCGCCATGCTGCTGCTCATGCGACAGCACTGGCGCACCAGCATCAACCGGTTTGCGGAGGCCATGACTTTATTTGCCGTCGCCTGCGCCGGCATGTTTCCGGTGCTGCATCTGGGGCGCATCTGGCGGTTCTACTATCTTTTCCCGTACCCCAATGTGATGCAGTTGTGGCCCAACTTCCGCAGCCCGCTGGTGTGGGACGTGTTCGCGGTCAGCACGTATGCGACGGTCTCGCTGCTCTTCTGGTACGTCGGGATGATCCCGGATCTGGCGACGCTGCGCGACCGGGCCATCAGCAAGCCTGTCAAGATCACCTATGGCATCATGTCCTTCGGCTGGCGCGGGTCGGCAATTCACTGGCAACGCTACCAGTCGACATACTTGCTTCTGGGGGGCCTGGCCGCGCCGCTGGTGGTTTCGGTGCATAGCGTCGTCGGCATGGATTTTTCCGGGGGCATCGTGCCCGGCTGGCATACCACCATCATGCCTCCTTATTTTGTCGCCGGCGCCATCTTCTCAGGCTTTGCGATGGTGCTTACGCTCGCCATCCCCATGCGCTGGGCGTTTAAGCTCCAGGGCTTCATCACCATCCGACATATCGACAACTGCGGCAAACTCCTTTTAGTCACGGGCCTGATCGTCGCCTACGGCTACGCCTCCGAGCAATTCATGTCATGGTACAGCGGCGATGTCTACGAATCGTTCATGAGCATGAACCGCGCGATGGGGCCGTACATGTGGACGTATTGGCTGATTCTCTCGTGCAACGTGTTCATTCCGCAATTGCTGTGGCTTCGCAAAGTCCGCCAAAGCGTCTGGATGATGTTCCTGATGGCGATGATCATCCAATTGGGAATGTGGGTGGAGCGTTTCGTGATCGTCATTACCAGCCTGCACCGTGACTTCATGCCGACGGCGTGGGGAATGTATTACCCCACGTTCTGGGACTACGCGACGCTGGCGGGAACGATCGGATTTTTCTTCCTGTGCTTCCTGCTGTTTGCCCGGCTGCTGCCGGTGATATCGATGTCGGAAATGCGCGAGCTGGTCCACACAACCCATGATGGAAAACATGAGCCGGCGGAGTTTTCGCCGGCTTACGTCAAGTAACGGATGCGATGAAAGATGGCGGCGCTAAACGTCAAAAATCTCTATGGCCTGGCGGCGGAGTTCAACACGCCCGAGGCGGTGCTCGCCGCCGCAAAGCAGGTGGGCCTCGCCGGCTACAAGCGCGCCGATGCGTTCAGCTCCTTCCCCGTCGAGGGCCTGGCCGAGGCACTGGGCATGCACCGCACGCGGGTGCCGATGATCGTGCTGATCGGCGCCTTCTGCGGCGCCTGTAGCGGCTTTTTCATGCTCTGGTACGCCAACGTCCTGAGCTGGCGCTGGAACATCGGCGGCCGTCCGCCCAATAGTTGGGAAGCATTCATCCCCATCACCTTCGAGCTTGGAGTGTTATTCGCATCGCTGGCGGCGGTGTTCGGGATGATGGCGCTCAACGGGCTGCCGATGCCGTATCATCCGATGTTCAATCTCGCCAACTTTGATCTCTCCAACGGCGATCGCTTCTTCCTCCTGATTGAAGCCGCCGACCCAGGGTTTGACGCCGAAAAAACCCGTCAGTTCCTGGAATCGCTTGAGCCGGTCGCGGTAACGGAGGTGCCGCGATGAAGCACGCCAGGGTAGACCAGCGACGGCACTTGGGCCCTCAACGTGACACGGGCGTCCCGCCCGTGCCTACGGCTTGCGAATCAGGAGAATCGCGGTTTGTAAGTGTTCCCCGCCATCGGCACGGGCGGGACGCCCGTGTCACGGCAGAGCGTCTTTTTCCATTCGGTCTCGGCAGGCACAAACACAAACCGAGCCACGTCTTTCGTAGGCGCTCGCGCGCCTCTTCATGTGCCCTTCTCGCCGCCCTCGCCCTTGCCGGCTGCAAATTCAAGCCGCCGCACAACATGGAAGAGCAGCCCAGCGTTCACCCGGCGTTCAAGGGCAACACCTTTTTCTCCAACGGCTCTGCCGCCCGGCCGGTCCCGCCAGGAACGGTGGCGCGGGCGGCGGGAGATTCTCCCGGCTTTCCGTATGCCGACGTGCGTACGTCCCTGCCCGCCTGGAGCGATCCGACGCACGCGCCCAATGCAATTCCATTCCCCATCACGCGGGATGTTCTCCTGCGCGGCCAGGAGCATTTCAATATCTACTGCTCCGAATGCCACGGCCGGCTTGGCAACGGCAACGGCATGATCGTGCAACGCGGGCTGACGCCGCCGCCGTCGTTTCACCTGGACCGCCTGCGGGCCGCCCCCGATGCGCATTTTTACCAGGTCATCAGCAACGGCTACGGCGCCATGTTCAGCTACAACGACCGCGTGAAAACCGAGGATCGCTGGATGATTATCGCGTACATCCGAGCCTTGCAGGCCAGCAGCGCGCCGGAAAATACCCTGGCACACTTAAGCGACGCGGATCGACGGGAATTGGGAGGCAAGCGCCCATGAGCCATTCGCCGAGCAACTTCCCGCCCAACGCGCCGCCGCCCGGCCCGCTCGCGCCCGGGCATTTCCCCGCTGGGCCCATTGGGCCCGAGCTTCGCCGCGCCGAGCGCGCCGCGGGGTTGGTGGGCGCGATCGGGCTTGGGATATGCGTGGTCATCTGGCTGCTGGTCGGTTTCCACTATCACGCATTCGCCGGGCAATTTTACCGGGCCTGGCTTTTCGCCTGGATGTTCTGGCTGGGCGTGACGCTGGGATCGATGGCCGTCGTCATGCTCCATCACCTCACCGGCGGACAATGGGGATTGCTGGTCCGGCGATTCAGCGAGGCCGGGGCGATGGTGGTGCCGGTGATGTTTATTCTCGGCATCCCGTTCCTCGTCGGCATGCGCGACCTGTACCCGTGGGCCGATCCCTCCAATCACGACGCCGTCGTGCAGCACAAACGCGCGATCTTCTTCCCGGCGTTCTTCCTGGCGCGCTATTGCGCCTATTTCCTGATCTGGTTCACGCTGGCGTTCCTGCTTCGGCGGCTTTCGCTCCGCCATGATCGGCTTCCCACCGAGGAAACAGCCCATCGCCTGCGGGTCGTCAGCGCGCTGGGACTGGTGCTCTACGTTTTGAGCATGAGCCTGGCATCGGTGGATTGGCTGATGTCGCTGGAGCCGCATTGGTACTCGACCGTCTTCGGGTTCATCATCTGCGCCGGGCAGTCGATCTCCGGGAGCTGCATCGCCATTGTCATGCTGGCCCTGCTATGGCGCACGCCGCCCTTTGCCGGACGGGCGCGGCCCAATCATTTCAACGACCTGGGCAACCTCCTGATGACCTGCGTGGTGATGTGGGCGTATTGCTCGTTTTCCCAATTGCTCGTGACCTGGATGGGTAATTTGCAATCGGAGATCGGCTGGTACGTGCAGCGCAGCAGCAACGTCTGGCATGTGCTGGCGGGGCTGCTCATTTTCTTCGGGTTCCTGACGCCCTTTGTCCTTTTGCTGATGCGCGGCATTAAAAAGCAGCCTCACTACATGCTCCTGCTGTGCTGCGGCCTTCTGTTGATGCGCGTGCTTGATGATTACTGGATGGTCGCCCCCTCGGGCGCGTGGCCCTTTCCACACGGCAACTGGCTAAACGGCGTCGCGAGCCTCGCCGCGCTGGCCGGGATCGGCGGGATGTGGGTGGCAGCGTTCATGTGGCTCCTGGCCGGCCATCCCCTTATGCCGTTGGGACAAACCGTGCCGATTGAAACATTGACTTCTGAGCAAGTGACCGCGGAAACCAGGATTACTGAACATGGCGAACACCCCGGAATCCAACCCCGCCTCGCCTGAGCCGCCCGGCGAAGGCCTGACGCCCGCGACCGGCTTCCTGCCGGCCCAGACCGATCGCGCGCGCCTGCTCGAAGAGCGCCAGCGCCGCCCGGTGGATGAAGACGAACCGCCGATGGGCCTCTCCTCCGAATCACTACGGATGGGCTATGAGCCGGAGATTCCGCGCCTTTTGCGCGGGCTGACGATTTTCCTGATCCTGTTTATTGTCGGCATGGCCGGCATTTTCGCGATCGCCTGGGCCGTTATGAACAACATGGTTTTCCAGGACCGTCCGGTCGATCATCCCCGCTCCGCCGTCGCGATCAGCCAGCAACCGCCGGCTCCCAATCTCCAACCCAGCCTCGGGCACGATGATCTCGATTACCAGGACTTGGATAAGATGCACCGCAACGAAGACCGGATGTTCCAGAAGCTCGGCTGGCAGGTGGATCCGCTCACGCACGAGGTGCAAATCCCCCCGCAAATCGCGCAACAAGTGGCCCTGGAGGCCCTCGCGCGTGCCAAGGCCCCACCAGCGCCGGCAACCACCACCGGCAAAAACACCAACTCCATCGTCCCCAAAGGTATCCCGCCGTATGACACCCAGCCGGGCGTAAAGAGGGGAGGCCAACAATGAATCGCCGTGAACGAGATCATTGCGCAACAATCCGCAACCCAAGTCGTATCACGGGCGTCCCGCCCGTGCCGATGGCTTGGTCTGCTCTCTCAATTGCCGTCCTGACCATCCTTCTGGTCACATCGCCGCTTCAGGCCCAGGTTCCGACTCCCGTCAATGTTAAGCCGAACACCAAGCCCTCGATCCTCCGTGACGTCGGCATCGACCCGCATCTGGGCGGCGCGATCCCGGCGGATCTAGTATTCCGCGACGAAGCCGGCCGTCCCGTGAAGCTCGGCAGTTACTTCGGCAAGCGGCCCATCATCCTCACCCTCGTTTATTACCAATGCCCCATGCTCTGCACGATGGTGCTCAATGATCTGACGCGCACCATGACCAGCCTTCCGCAAAACTGCGGCGAGCAGTTCGAGGTGCTGACGATCAGCTTCGACCCGCGCGAGACGCCGGAGCTGGCGGCCAAAAAGAAGGAGCAGTACCTCCGCGCCTATCGCCGGCCCGGCGCGGAGCAAGGCTGGCATTTTCTCACCGGCTCCCAGGATTCGATCACCCGGCTTACCCAGGCCGCCGGCTTTCGATACGTGTGGGATGGGCCGCATAATGTTTGGGCACACGCCAGCGGCATTGTCATCCTCACTCCCGAAGGAAAAATCGCCCGCTATTTCTTCGGCATCGATTACGCCCCGACCGATCTTCGCCTGGCGCTGCTCGAAGCCGGCGAGAAAAAGATTTCCCCCTCGACGGGCGACCGCATTTTGAGTTACTGCTTTCATTATGACCCAACCACCGGCAAGTACGGCCTGATGGTGATGCGATTGATTCAGACCGGCGGCGTCATCACGCTGGTACTGCTGGGCGGG
This sequence comes from Tepidisphaeraceae bacterium, assembly GCA_035648595.1. Classification (GTDB taxonomy): domain Bacteria; phylum Planctomycetota; class Phycisphaerae; order Tepidisphaerales; family Tepidisphaeraceae; genus RYN-428. The sequence continues at coordinate 13,724 of DASRLH010000020.1, read as the reverse complement.
TCGATCTGGCTGACCGTGCTGCGCGACCGCCGAAAGGCGGCTGCGGCAAGAGCCGCGCCACCCGGCGGAGCGGCATAGCCTCGCGGAACGACTCGATATGGCCACGGAATCAACGTCCCAACGATGCGTGTGATGTAATGGACCTGAGCTTCAGACTATTCCCCAGACAGGCCTCCACCATGGCGCCCCAGGTGGATCATCTGTTTTATTACCTCATGGGGGTCTCGGTCTTTTTCACGCTGCTGATCCTGGTCTGCGTGGTTTACCTGGCGCTGCGCTATCGGCGGAAATCGCCCGATGAGTTTCCCACGACCGAGGTGCACAACAACAAGCTGGAGATTACCTGGACGATCGTGCCGTTCATCTTCATGCTGGGAATGTTTTTCTGGGGCGCGGATGTTTACGCGAAAATGAAACGCCCGCCAGAGCATGCGATGTTGATCAACGTGGTCGGCAAACAATGGATGTGGAAAATCCAACATCCCGAGGGCGCGCGGGAAATCAACGAGCTGCACGTTCCGATCGGCCAGCCGATCAAGCTGATGCTGGGATCGCAGGATGTGATTCACGACTTCTACATCCCGGCGTTCCGCATCAAGCAGGACGTGGTGCCGGGCAGTTTCGTCAGCGAGTGGTTCGTGGCGACCAAGCCGGGCCGGTATCACATTTTCTGCTCGCAGTATTGCGGCGCCGAGCACTCGAAGATGATCGGCACGGTGGTCGCGATGCAGCCCGAGGAATACCAGGCATGGCTGGCCGGCGCCCCGCCCGATGAGCCGCCCGCCGCCGCCGGGGCGCAGCTTTTCATGACCTACGGCTGCGCCGCCTGCCACGGCCAGCGCGCTCCCACGTTGGCCGGCCTGTATAACACGATGGTGACGCTGGACAACGGCGAAAAAGTGTTGGCCGATGATGACTATCTCCGCGAGTCGATCATCGAGCCGGCGGCGAAGGTGGTCGCCGGGTTTCCGCCGATCATGCCCAGCTATCGCGGGCAACTCAGCGAGGAGCAGATCATGGATCTGGTGGCGTACATCCGCTCGCTGGGCGCGGCTGCCGCCGAGTCGGGCGTGCGCACGGTGCCGGCGACACAGCCGATCAACGGGCAATTCCCCGACCACGTTCCCAACTACCCCCCGGCAAGACAGCCGCCGGCGATCGGGCCGGATCAAAACGAGCGCGGATTTATTTCGCCGGGGAGTAACAGGAGCAACCGATGAGTCAGCGCACAAATAATGAACGGACGTGGAATTGGAGACTTGTCGGATGGCGCGACGTATCACGGGCGTCCCGCCCGTGCCGACGGCATGAGCTTGCAAGTTGTGCCTTTCACATTCACAACAGTTCTACGCACGGGCGAGACGCCCGTGATACGTTGTGCCACATCGGCGCGCGGGCTCCAAACTCCCGGCGATATCATTCCACCACCTGAAAGTTACAGGTTACGACCGGGGAGATCGACTACACCGACTGACGCATTCGCGAGGTTTAGCATTATGGCCACCATTCCCGCCAGTCTCACCTATCTGCCCGAGCTTCAGCCGCGGGAGACGTATCTCAACGTCCGCCATACGGTCGCCTCGTGGCTGCTCACCACGGATCACAAGCGCATCGCCATCCTTTACCTGGTTTCCATCACGCTCTTTTTCGCCATCGGCGGATTTGCCGCCGGTTTGATTCGGCTAAACCTGTTAACGCCCGATGGGCTGCTCGTCGAGGAATCCACCTACAATAAGCTGTTCACCATCCATGGCGTGATCATGGTATGGTTCTTCCTCATCCCCTCCATTCCCGCCACGCTGGGCAATTTCCTGATCCCGCTGATGATCGGCGCCAAGGACCTGGCCTTCCCGCGCCTCAACCTGTTGAGCTGGTACATTTTCATACTCTCGGGCCTTTTCGTGGCGATGATGGTCATGCTGGGCGGCGTCGATACCGGCTGGACCTTTTACACCCCTTACAGCACCGCCTTTTCCAGCACCAAAGTCGCCCTCACCGTCACCGCCATTTTTATCAACGGCTTCAGCTCCATCCTCACGGGTCTCAATTTCATCGTCACGGTTCATAAGATGCGCTGCCCGGGGATGACCTGGTTTCGGCTGCCGTTGTTTGTTTGGAGTCTATACGCGACCAGCTTGGTCATGGTGCTGGCCACGCCGGTGCTGGCGATCACCATGCTGCTGACCGGCATCGAGCACATCTTCCGCGTCGGCATCTTCAACCCGGCTCTTGGCGGCGATCCCATTCTCTTCCAGCACCTGTTCTGGTTCTACTCCCACCCTGCCGTTTACATCATGGTGCTGCCGGGCATGGGCGTGATGAGCGAACTGGTCACCTGTTTCTCGCGCAAGCGATCCTTCGGTTATCCGTTCATCGCGTTCTCCAGCCTGGCGATCGCACTCCTGGGATTCCTGGTCTGGGCCCATCATATGTTCGTGGCGGGCATGAGCATCTATGCGGGCATGGTCTTTTCGCTCCTGAGCTTCGTCGTCGCGATACCCTCCTCCGTCAAGGTCTTCAACTGGACGGCCACCATGTACAAAGGCTCGGTGCAGCTCGATACGCCGATGCTTTGCGCGCTCAGTTTCCTCGGACTCTTCACGATGGGCGGCCTGACCGGCGTCATGCTCGCGACTCTGGGCATGGACGTACACGTTCACGACACCTACTTCGTCATCGCCCATTTCCACTACATCATGGTCGGCGCGACGGTGATGGCGTTCTTTGGGGGCCTGCATTACTGGTGGCCCAAAATCAGCGGGCGCATGTACCCCGAATGGTGGGGTCGCATCGCCACCATGACGATCTTCCTGGGCTTCAACCTCACGTTCTTCCCGCAATATATCCTGGGCTACCTGGGCATGCCGCGCAGGTATCACTCGTATCCTCCGGAGTTTCAGGTGTATAACGTGCTTTCGACTGCCGGCGCTTCCATACTCGCGGTGGGATATATCCTGCCATTGTTTTATCTGGCCTGGTCCCTGAAGTGGGGACGGATCGCCGGGCCCAACCCCTGGCGCGCCACCGGCCTGGAATGGCAGACCCCCTCGCCGCCGCCAAAGGATAACTTCGCGGAAATCCCGATCGTCACCGAGGAGGCGTACGCCTACCACAAGCTGCGGGCGCAGAACTCGAATTACATAGGACCAGAGAATTCGAAGCCAGCGACGTAACCGAATGCAGGAATTACCGCGGAGGCGCAGAGACGCGGAGAAGATAAGACAAGAGAAGCGAAGAGGGATTCAATTATGAATACGATTGTGTCTTTAATTTTGCAGAGGCATCATTGGAGTAATTGAGTTCTGATCCGTCGCGTGTTCTTATCTTCTCTGCGTCTCCGCGTCTCCGCGGTGAAATTTCCTCGAGTAGTTGTTGAGGTTCCATGAGCGTACATGCCACCCATCTTGATATTGTTCCCTCCGACATTCGGTCGGCGACGATCGAGCATCAGTTCGAGAGCGCCGATCAGCAGCGGGAAACCGCGACGCTGGGGATGTGGACGTTTTTGTCCACCGAGATTCTCTTTTTTGGCGCGCTCTTTGTCGCCTACGGCATCTACCGCCTGCGCTGGCCCGAGGCGTTTCGTCAGGGAAGCATCGATCTCAAATGGTATCTGGGGACCGTCAACACCGGCATCCTCCTGCTCAGCAGCTACTTCATGGCGATGGCCGTCCACGCCAGCCAGCAGGGCAAGAACGAAAAGATCGTCCGCAATCTCATCATCACCATGGCCCTGGCCACCGTGTTCGTCTGCATCAAAATGACCGAGTATTACCTGGAGTATGATGAGGGTCTGGTGCCGGGCATTACCTTCACGACGCACGAACCCGATCCCAAATCCGAGAGCGCCTTCACCCGCGCGTTCACCCGGTTCGATCATTGGACGGGCCAAGCCGCCCGAAACCCCCGCGAACGAAAGACCCGCCCCCCGCAAGAGCAGTTGTTCATGATGTTTTACTTCGTCATGACCGGCATCCACGCCACCCACATGCTCATCGGTCTGTGCCTGATGACCTGGCTGCTGATCATGGCCCGCAGAAAAAAGTTCACGCCGTACTGGCATAACCCAGTGGAAGTGGTCGGCCTATACTGGCACTTCGTGGATACCGTATGGGTGTTCCTGTTCCCGATCCTTTATCTCTTGCGCAACCCCTAGCCATGCCCGAACAACAAGAACATCTCGTCGCCCCCCGGCTTTACCTGGCCGTGCTCATCGCGCTGATGATTTTGCTCATCATCACGGTGGTGACGGCGTTCATCAACCTCGACGCCCTGGGCTCGGGTTGGAACACGATCATTGCCGTCACGATCGCCGTGCTCAAGGGCCTGCTGATCCTGCTGTTTTTCATGCACGTGCGTTACGCCAGCCGCCTGACGGTGGTATTTGCCGCTGCTGGTTTTGTGTGGCTGGGGATCATGCTGACGCTGACGATGAGCGACTACCTCACCCGCAACCACCCGCCGGGCATCAATCCCAAGGGGGAGCCCCGCTATATCGCCGAGCCAGAGCCGACCGGTTCCAAACCCCCGCAACTGGATGTGTCGCCGGCGGAGCATGGGGCGTATCACTAAAAATTGAAGTTAGACGGCGGCCGCCTGGCGGATCCGACCCAGCGCCTCGGTCACGTTACGCCGCTGCAATTCCGATAGTCCGGCGCCTTCGCGATTCAGAAGATCTGACATGTATTCTGGATTGTCGCACGCCCGAAGCAGGTGGTCGTAGGCTTTGTCCTGGACACTTCCCCCTTCGTAGCGAGCGAGCGTGGCAGGGCTTGTTCCAAGCAGCGTCGCGAAGGCGCTTTGGCTCAGTGCATACCTTTCGCGAATGCCGCGGATCTGGTCAGGGGTTAAGAGTTTGTGGCGGCGACGATATTCGGCGTAAAGTTTGAGCGTCGGATCACCGAAATCCTCATCGATCATGGATTCGGCGCACATCTGGCAAATCAACCGGGGGACTTCCAAAGCGATCTTCTCCCCGCGCACCTCGTATTCCTCGCGAACAACCTCGCGCCGGAACGAACGGTCGGCCTCGCACATTGGGCAATATTTCGTCTCGCTCATGTCAGCCGCCTTTGAATGGATAACTCATCGGATGCTCGGCGGGATGAAAGCTGCGGATCACCGGCCGGGAGAATGGTTTGCCCGTATCGAGGCGGAGCTTTACATACACTTCCACTTCGTTCTCCTCACAGCCGAAAACCCAAATCTCCTTGCCATCTTGATCTCGATCAGGTTCGGGTCCTTTGCAATAACGAGTCGGTCGTAACGCACAGACCCGCTCGGCTGCCTGGGTCTGAGTCATATTGAGCGTTGCCAATCCTTGTATATTCTTGGCTGTTTGTCGAAAATTAACTGTCGCTCCAAATTCGACGCATAAGCGAAACTGGTCGAGAAAGGCTTGTACCTCTTGTGCGGTTGCCATGGCAGACTTTATCTGGCTCATAACCCCCGCTCCCCGACCAGATTATAACATCATATGATAGCGCCAAATCCGGCCCGATCAAGCAACAACTCTGCATTTTCCTCACACAACCGATAACAATCGCGCCCCCGCCCAGTCGGCGTGGTCGTAGTCGATGATGTTGGGAATGCCGTTGTTGACGATCAGGGTGAGCTGCTGAACGCCGGTGACGTTCAGGTTGATGCTCATTGTGGGGCTTGAGTTGGTGAGCAGACCGCTGTCGAAGAGGAGTTTGCCGTCGCCGAAGACCTGGAAATCGACCGATCCCTGGCCTTTGGCGGCTTCCTCGCTATCGATGCCGATGTCGGACAGGAAGTTGGTGTATTTGCCGGCGAGATTGTAGACGATTTGGGAGCTGGCATGGGTGCCCAGGCCCTTGGCGTAGGTGACGCCGTTGAGGGTGATGGGATTGCCGGCGATACTGGTGTCTTTCTGCACGGTTCCCCAGCCCGCCGTCGCGCTGACCCAGGGCAGATCGCTTAGATAAGTCGTAATCGCGGAGGCGCTGGGCGTTACCGCGTTTGCAAGGTTGGAATAGGTCGAGTCACCGCCGGCGTTGGCGGCGCGAACGCGATAAAAGTAGCCGCTGCCGGCGGTTAGGCCCGTGTCCTGATAGTGTGTGACATTGCCGGCGGTGGCGCCGATCTGGGCGAAGTTGATGCCGTCCGTGCCGCGCTCGATCAGGAAGCCGGTGGCGCTGATGGCGTTGTTCGTCCAGTTCAGGTTGATCTGGCTGGGGGAGGCCGCGACGGCAGTCAAATTGGATGGCGCCGCCGGGAGCGCGGGCGTGGCGGAGGAAACAAGCCGCGCGCCGGCCCAGTCGGCATGGTCGTAGTCGATGTTGTTGGCGATGCCATTGGTGGCAAGCAGCGTCAATTGCTGCACGCCGGTGACATTCACGTTGATGCTGATGGTGGGGCTGGCGTTGGTGAGCACGCCGCTGTCGAATAGGATTTTCCCATCTCCGATCACCTGGAAGTCCACCGATCCCTGCCCCTTGGCCGCTTCCTCGTCGTCGATGCCGACATCCGACTGCAAGCTGGAAAATCCGCCCTGCAGGTTGTAGACAATCTGTGAAGCAGCGTGAGTGCCCAAGCCCTTGGCATAGGTCACGCCCTTAAGCGTGATCGTGTTTCCAACAACAGTCGCATTCTTCTGAACGCTGCCCCAGCCGGCGGTGGCGCTCACCCAGTTCATGTCGCTCAAATACGTTGTCGTTGCTGTGACGGCGGGCGTGGTGGCGCTGGCAGTGTTGGAGTAGGCGGAGGCGCCCGCGAGATTGGTGGCGGCAACGCGGTAGGTATAGGTGACGTTGGCTGTTGTGGACGTGTCGCTGTAGGTGGCAACGCCCCTGGGGGCGATGCCGATCTGGCTGAAGTTGATGCCATCGGCGCTGCGCTGGATGATGAACCCGGCCTCAGTGCCGGGCGCATTGTCGGTCCAGGTGAGATTCACCTGCGTGGCGGAGAGCGCGGTCGCTGCGAGATTCGTCGGCGCCGCGGGGATCATCGGCATGACGACCGACGCCGAGTTGGATGGCGCTGAGTCGCCGGCTCCATTGGTGGCAACCACCCGGTAGCTGTAAGATGTGCCGGCTACCGGAGTGGTGTCCGTATAAGAAGTGGCGGTTGCGCTGGCCAGCGCGATTTGCGTAAAGTTCACGCCATCGACTGATCGTTCGATTTTCACGCCGGTCTGGTTGGTGGAGGCATCAGTCCAGGTAAGGTTGACACTGCTCGCCCCGGTGGCGACGGCAGCTAAATTCGTGGGCGTTCCGGGAAGGGGCGATGGGGTGGTGTTGGTAAGTTGGAACCAATTGAAGTTGCCGACCGAGGCGCTGGTGCCGTTGGTATCGAAGACAATTCGCATGTCATGAACGCCGGCGGCGAGGTTGATGCCGGCCTTGGAGATCGTCTGCCAGTTCTGCCAGCCGCCCGTGGCCGGCACGGTCATGGCGCCGGTGACGTTTTGCCCGTCCACCTGCAGGTGGAAAGTTCCGCCCAGGGCATAGCCGTCGGCGACGCGGAAGTCGGCGCGGAACGTGCCGGACTGGGTGAGATTCACGGTATAGCCCAGCCATTCGCCGGCGGCCGTCCAGCCGACGTTGTATCCGCCGCCCGCGTCGGTGCAGGCCTCGAGGTCCACGCCTTCGGCGGTGCGATATTTGCCGCCGTTGTTGGCTTTGTCCAGGTCGTGGTACGCGATTCCTTCGCCGCCCTGATCGTAGTCTTCGACTTGGATGGGCGCGCCATCGGATGCGGGCGCACCCCAGTATGCCGCGCGCTCGGTTCCGTTGGGGGCGGTGCTCCAGGGAGAGAAGATGACGTTCCCGCCGGGCAGAGTGCTCCATGACCCGCCCGAGCCGTGGGCGTAGAGGCCGTTGCCGTAGACGGTGGCTCCGCTGCCGGTGCCGTCGCCACCGGGGCCCGAGGCATCGCCCCACCAGTTATTGCGGGCATCGAACGTGCCGTTGTAGGTGGTGCCGTCCACCACGACCGAGAGCTTGTTGCCGTAGACGGTGTTGTTGTTGTAAAAGTTGTTGTTCTTGAGAACGAATCCGGAGTTGGCCATTGGAAGGGCCTTGCTGTCCACGGCCACCCCCGGGCCGGTGTTGTCGTAGATCGTATTGCCGGAGATCAGGACGTGGGTGTCGCCGCCTTCGAAGCGCAGGGCGCCGCTCCATTGATCGAGGGTATGGGTGATGGTGTTGCCGGTGAAGGTGAGGTTGTCGGCGTTGTAGATCAGTACTCCCTTGCCCACCCCGTCTTCCACGTTGTTGCTGAATGTGATATTGGATTGCGAGTTGAGCGTGCGCGATTCCAGAGCGAGCGCGCCCTCGTAGATTTGGCTGCCGGCGACGCTGGAGTTGGTGACGAAGGCGTTGGAGTCGATCAATACGTTGGTAAGGTTTCCGCCGGAAACGCCCCCGTCGCTGTAGATGTCGCGGCCGCTGTTGTTGCCGGGGTTGTTGTTATTGCTGAAGCGATTGTGCTCGATGATGGCGGGGTCAGTGCTGCTGTAGTTGGACAGGTACAGGCCGGTGACGTTGTTGCGGATGATGTTGTCGAGGATATGCGTGCCGGAAATTTTGGGCGCGATCACCACGCCCGCCGGGCATGAGCCGGTGGCGTTGGTGTTGCCTTGAACGGTGAAGCCGTCGAGCGTGACATCGTTGGCGTTGATGTAAAATCCGCCGCTGCGCGTGCCGTCGGAGTAGGTGTAGCCGGTGAGGATGCTCTCGGAATTGGCGGCTATCCGAATGTTCGAGCGTGCATCGACGCCGGCCTGCGCGCCGCGGAGGGTGAGCGGCCTGTCGATTTTCACCAGTTCCGGATACGTGCCGGCGTCCACGTTAATTGTCGCGCCGGGGGCGGCGGCATATACCGCGCTCTGGATCGTCGAATAAACCGTCGCGTCGCCCACGATATGAGCCGCCAGCATGCAACGCCCCTCAAGCCGTTCAATGGCGTCGCACAACACGGCTTTGCGCCGGGCTTTGTGATTGAGCGTTGGGGCCTGATCCATGGTGCGAAAGTTCCGTTGCATCTGTACCTTCTCCTGTTGCCAAACGGGCAATGGCCCGTAAGCCGGTCGTTCGCACCGGCATGCGGCCGGTGATTGGGTTACTCGTTACGCCGAGCATGAATGCTGATTTCCCCGCTGCCCAACACTACCCCGCGCTTGCCGGGTCGGCCAGATTTCCAAAGGAATTGCGGGCGGGAACGCACGCGGGGAAGTGGAGTTTGGGAAGGATTAAAGGACTGCGCGGATTCTCGGATTTACACCAATCCTCATCGCCAAGGCTTCGCCCGACTTGCTGTCGCGCAATAGCAGTAAACTCGTATTCTTATCGGGCGTGGATGATTTCGAAGTGCCTGCTCGGGCGATAGCCTTTGCGTTTTGGAGCAATGTGTCAGTATAAGGGTTTCCCATGCAATCCCTGGCCACATTCCTTCTCGACGGCTCCGTTGCCGGCGGCATGGCGACGCTTTCTCTGGCGGTGGCGCTGGGGTTGGCCTTTGGCGCGATCCGGTTTCGCGGCGTTCGGCTGGGAATCTCCGGTGTGCTTTTCTCCGCGCTGCTCTTCGGACAAATCGGACTGAGCGTCGATCCCGGGGTGCTGGGATTTCTGCGGGATTTCGCACTGATCATTTTTGTCTACGCGATTGGATTGCAGGTGGGGCCGGGATTTATCAGCAGTTTGCGGGCCGAAGGGTTGCGGCTGAATGTGTTGGCCGTCACGGTGCTGGCGCTGGGCGCGGTAATGACGTTGGGCGTGGTGAAGCTGGCGCGGCTGACGAGCGGATCTTCGCCGGGCTTGTACGCGGGCGCTTTCACGACTACGCCCGGACTAGCGGCCGGGCAGGAGGCGCTGGGGAATAAGCTGGCCGGCGCGCCCGCCGCGGCAAACGCCGCCGTCGCCACCGCGGCTCTCGCGTACACCGTGAGCTATCCGTTGGGAATGATCGGACCGATCCTTGTGATCGTGGCGTTGCGGAAAGTTTTCGGCATACGCCTGGATGAAGAGCGCAAACGGATGGCCGCCGCGCAGGAATTGCGCCGGCCGCCGGTCGCGTCCATGGATTTCGAGGTGACCGAACCGTCGCATACCGGCACGGCACTGCGTCATCATCCGCTGGTTCATGGCCGGGGAATCGTTTTCAGCCGGATGCGCCGCGGGGACGCGCTGTCGGTGCCAACCGCCGATACGCGGATTCAGGTCGGCGACATCTATCGCGCGGTCGGAGCGCGCAGCGGATTGAAGGAATTGGTCACCGCGATGGGCCGCCCGGCCACCGCCGATCTAACCGGCGACGGGGGAGAGGTTACCCGGATGGAACTGGTCGTGACGCGAACCCGGGTGCTGCGCCGATCGTTGCGCGAGCTGGATCTGATCCGCCGAACCGGCGTGACGATCGCGCGCATCAACCGCGCGGGCCTCGACCTGGTTCCACGCGCCGCCCTTCGTCTGGCATTCGCGGACCGCTTGACGGTCGTCGGTCCCGAGGCGGGCGTGAAAACGGTCGAGGCGGAATTGGGCAATTGCCCCGAGACGCTGGATCGCCCGCAACTCATCCCGATCTTCCTGGGCATCGTGCTGGGCGTGATCGTCGGCAGCATCCCGCTGCGCGTGCCGGGCTTGGGCGTCACGCTGCGCATCGGCCTGGCCGGTGGCCCGCTGCTGGCGGCGATCGCGCTGTCGCAGTTGGGGAACGTCGGATCGGTGATCTGGTACATGCCCGTCTCCGCCAATCAGCTTTTCCGCGATTTTGGCTTGGCCGTGTTTCTGGCGTGCGTGGGGCTGCAAGCCGGCGATCATCTGTTGCATAAGCTGCTAACCGGCAGCGGCCTGTATTACGTCTTGTGGGGAGCCGCGATCACGCTGTTGCCGGTTTTTGCGGTGGGCTGTTTCGCGCGCCTGGCATTGCGCATGAACTTCGTGACCTTGAGCGGCTGGGTCGCGGGCGCGATGACCAGTTCGCCGGCCCTGCTGTTCGCCAACGACCTGGCCGGCTCGGATGCGCCGGCCGTCGCGTATGCCGCCGTCGCCCCGCTGGCCACGCTGATTCCAATTCTCTGTGCGCAGTTGCTGGCGATATGACCTTTCACCTGGGTAGCGCATATGGTTGAATAGAGGCCCATGCGTTGGGTGATCGGCGATATTCATGGGATGTTGCGGCCGCTCGATGCGCTGCTGAAAGCCATCCCCGGCCGCGATCCGCATGCCCGGTTTATTTTCGTCGGCGATTATGTAAATCGCGGGCCCGAAGCGCCCGGCGTGGTCAAACGGCTGCTGGGGCTCGAGCATGCCACCTTTCTGCGCGGCAACCACGATGACATTTTCGATCTGATCCTCAACGGCACCTGCTACATCTGCCATCAGGATTCGCCCGACCCGATGTCTGGCTTCCGATGGTTCATGAACCACGGCCTGGCCCAGACCCTGACGGCGTACGGCGCCGACTACGCCGAGCTGGATTTCCTCCTCCAACACCCCGACTTCGATCGGCTGAACCGCGTGGTGGCAGTCGTGCCCGAGGCGCACCGCGCGTTCTTCAGATCACTGCGGCCCGTGGCGGAATACGACAATTTTTTCGTGGCCCATGCCTTCTGGGATCCCGATGAGCCGGACACCAGCCCCGACCTGCTCGCCCGCCTCGCCGCCGACGTGCGCCTGCGCCACCAAATCCTCTGGAATCGTTTCACCGAGGCGCAAATCCTCTGGAAAAAGCGATGGAAGCGCACCGGCTACTTCGGCCATACCCCCGTCAGCAACTACCGTCGCGGCATAGAGGCCCTGCCCGTGAAAGGCCCGCAAATCGTGCTGCTCGACACCGGCGCCGCCCTTGGCGCGCATGGCCGGCTGACGGCCGTCTGTGCCGATAGCGGAGAGACCCTCCAGGCCGATCGCGCCGGCGCGATCATCGCTGGCCCCTAAATTTAGCTATTGATTCCCTCTCGAATTTCAGTGCTTTATGCCTGGCATGGTCACTTCAGTGACCATGTATTTCACTCCCGGATTTCATCGGACGTGAGAGTTCCCCCTTCCGCGCATCACTGCTTGCGATCGCAACCGCATCCACCCGCGCCCCACCCTCCCCGCGAATAATCGAGAAAACACCAAATGTGCCGGCAAAAACATGCAAACCACAAACACAATCATCTCCACCACCAGATAAAGCCCCGGCGCCATCCACGTCTGCACGCTCTTATCCCCCAGTCCGAACACCCAATTGATATTGACCACCTGCCCCACATACCTGGGCGGCGGCCTGGGCGTGAACAGGAACGACGCCAGCAACAGCGCGACGCCGAAGATGGCTTGCAAGACAAACGCCCGCCGATCGTACCCAAGCCGCCACAGCGAAAAGATCAGCACGAGCGGCAGCCAGCCATGAAAGCTCGAAAGAATCCGCACGAACAGCCCGATGCCCGGATCAAACATGTAGTCCGTCAATCCCATCACCGGATGTCCAAAAACCGCGCGTAGCACGAAATCGACAATCCACGCCAACTGCGGGAGCACGATCCCCACCGCCTGCATGCTCAAAACCAGCCGGCTTTCCAGCCATAACCCCAGCACCGTCAAAAACAGCGCCGCGTCACAAAATGAGAGAAAATTCAAAGGCCCATACGTCTTCAAATAAAACGGCACCAGCACGGCGACGAACGCCGTGCAAATGATCTTGAGCCACAGAGGAATCCGGCCCCCCCGGCCTTCTCGAACGTTATCCATACGAGCATCATCCCATCGAACCTCTCCGACCGCCATGCAAACCTAAACGTACCGGCAAATGGGACGGCGTAGCGTTGCCGTTGCGCTTCGTGACAGTTTGTGGCGCTTGTGCGCTGGCCAGACTGCAACAATATCAAAATCATGCGGTTTAATTTTCGCAACCATTTGCCCCGACACCAGTTACGCGCCGGCGGCTCGCGAACAGGCCATGTTGCGCCGGTGTTGCGCGCAACACGCCTTGGGCCCACCCCGCGAAAGCTCAACACCTCACGCCCGGCCCCGCATCCCGTACCACCACCCCAAAACCAGCGAGACACCGGCGAGGCGCGCCTCATTTATCAAAATCTTGTTAATCGCCATAACCCCCCGCCTCCACGAAGGTTACAAGCCGCCGCGCCGAAAAGTCGGCGAGGCGCGACTCGCCGTTGTCTCGCAAGATGTCTCGCCGAGTATCTCACCCCGCAGACACCACGTTTCCGCATTGGGTTTGTGTAGTTTCGCGGCGTACTTTGCAATCTTCGCACCCTACTTTGCAAGACTGCCGGGCGCGCACTTCAAGCCGGGCCATTGTGGCCGGCTTTTCAAACTTCGATCAATTGTCCATCGAAGGGTTTACGAATGCCCTTCGATCGCGCCGCCCGCCCCGCCCCTGCGAGGTGAATGTCCGCGGGTGGCTCTGCCGTCCATCAGGGCGGCGATGCCGCCCTCCCTGTAAAGTTCGTCCCACTTGAAAAGCGAGGCGCGGCACACGTCCAGGCCGTACGTCGCGTGAATGTGCAAGAGGAAGCGGGCGGTGATTTGGCTTTCGAGATAGCCCAGTTCCTTGCCGCCGAGCTTGGCCAACGTCCAGCGGCGCACCATCGCGCATCGGCGCATCACCGATGCGTGATTGGCCCACTGATCGACGCCCGCCGCGTCCAACTGCTCGAGCATTTCCATTTCATCGCCGGTGTTATAAATCTGTTTCGCCATCCTGGCCTTCCGTGTCCTTTTCAACCCGCCATCGCGGCCGCCTGGGCCGGCTGG
>DASRLH010000019.1:0-7761 GCA_035648595.1 Tepidisphaeraceae bacterium | reverse complement strand
TGCTCACGGCCTGGTCCATAAGGTTCCCAAAACTCATCGTTATCTATTGAGCGACAAGGGCCGATTGATTGTCGCCGCACTGCTAACGGCGCGTGCTGCCAATACCGCAAAACTCGCAAATGCCGCGTAAAAAATCTTTTCAGCATGAAAAGAAAGAAGAGATTAGCATTGCAGCGTTCTTCGTGTGCGTGAAGCCATCGGTCGCTGCGCTGGGGGCAATTTGGCCGGAGTACCGGCCAACGCCGCGGCGTACCGCGGCCACGGGCGAGCCGCCCGTGCCACGGAAGATGGCCACGCCCAACAGGTGGGCCTCATCATCCAATGACCAGATTATCGATCAACCGGGTCGCGCCGATCCGCGCGGCCACCGCCAACACCGTCGGTCCCGAAATAACTTCCACGTTCTTCAGGGAAATCGGATCGACGGCGGCCACATAGTCGATTGACAGGTGCTGTTCGAGCAGGACGTGCTGGATGCTGGCCATGAGCCGGTTGGTCTGCCGAACGCCCTGCTGAAATTCGCCCTGTGCCAGGAACAAACCCCGGCTGATCGACAGCGCCTTCTCGCGCTCCACCGGCGACAGATATTGGTTGCGGCTGCTCATCGCCAGGCCGTCGGGATCGCGCACGGTCGGGCCGGCAATTACCTGGATCGGCCAGTCCAACGCATCGGCCATCGCGGCCAGGACACGAAGCTGCTGAAAATCCTTTTGCCCGAAAATCGCCAGATCGGGCGTCATGACGTTGAAGAGCTTGGCGACGACCTGGCAGACGCCGCGAAAATGTCCCGGCCGATGCCGGCCTTCCAATACGCCGGTCAATTGCGGCAGATCGACCACCACCTCCGGCAACCCGGGCCGATATATCTCCGTGGGACCGGGCACGAACACCACATCCACGCCCGCCCGCTCGCATTTTTGCAGATCATCCTCAAGCGGGCGCGGATATTTGTTGTAATCTTCCTTCGGGCCGAATTGCGTCGGGTTGACGAAAATGCTGGCGGCAACTTTTGGCGCTTGCTGCCGGGCCAGTGTCAAAAGCGAAACATGACCGGCATGCAGTGCGCCCATCGTTGGCACCAGCGCCATCCGCCCCAGCTTCGCCCGCTCCTGGCGGCATTCCGAAATCGTTTTGGTAATGACCACGCGATTAAGGTAAGGCAGGTGGAAAGGAATGTGTAGGGGTGCGGCCTCATCGCGTACGCGGCATGCGCGAGTTTCGGGAAAGTCAATGGTCGCTCGGTGGGGCGTCGAGAATGACGCCCCACCAAACCTGCCGGCATCGGCGTTCACGCTTTCCCGAAAATTCGCCCCCGGCGAAATTACGGGCCCGCGGGCGGCGGGGCGGGCGGGGCGGCGCCGACGGGCCTCTTGCCCAACGCGCCTTTGGCCCATTCGGTCACATTGCGGATCGAGCGCGATAGACGGTATCTGCGCTGAAGGCGCGCATATCGGCGGGTGAGTTCAAACCGCGGCGTTGCCCGCGCCGGATCAGCGGGGGCCTGGGAGGGAATGTGCTCTGGATAGTTCATCTGCCGATTCATTTCCGCGAACTTTTGTTCCATCCATTCCAAATCGAGCGGCGGAATGTGTTCCGTCTTCACCGTCAGCAGCGCCGGCACGACGCTCTGCGCCAGAGTCGCGCCGCGGGTCTTGAGAAAGGTTTCGTTGCCAAAGCCCGCGTCGGCGATTTGCGCGCTGGGCTTGGGCCAGGTCAACATGGCCTCATCGAACGGCACGCCGAGCTCCTCGCAGGCGCGGCGCAGGGGCGCGGCCGGATCATCCGCCAGATCCTCGAAGCGCAGAATGGGCCATCCGCGCGCGCGGAATAATTCCCAATCTTCCAGATAGCGCGAAAGCCGCAGGCGAATCGGTGGATCATCGGCGGTGACGCCGTTGCGGCCATACGATTTGGTGATCAGCGAATTAAAGACGCTTCGCACGTCCCGCGCCACCAGCAGGGGCCGGGGCTCCCACCCCTCGGCCTGGAAAAAGTCCATGACCTCCGAAAAACGAAAACAGGCGATCGTGAATTTGCACCAGGCCAGCGGTCGATTCAGCGCAGCCGGCATCCGCGGGAGATGATCGAACCGCGCATCTAGGATGCCGTCCATGTCGCCGCGCTGTAAAAAGCACCACGAGATCAGCGTGGAGCCGCTGCTTTGCAAGCCGGCGCAGAGATAAAGCGTGCGCGAAGACACTTAAACCATCGCCTTTCAGATGAGCGCGGCTGGCTTGCCGCGCGATGCCGCCATAACCGCGCGGTCGCAACCTGCGAACCGACCGTTCCAAACTCCGCGATGAGTGTCATAGGGAGGCCCGCGCTTGGCAAGCGGGGAAGGCGCGAACGCAAATCCACGCCAAGCCCAATCCCGCCACGACGTCCACCACCTGATGCTGATACGTGAGCACGGTGGACAACCCTATCAGCACAAACCATGTGACCACGAACATCCGCATCCATCCGCGGCAATGGCGTCCATACACCGCGCCGACAATCACGCACTGGGCGATATGCAACGAGGGCACCAAGTTGTACGGGCGATCCACGATATCCTGAAATCGGAACAGCAACGCAAAGACGCCCGTATCTGGCGGCCGGTGCAAAACCATCTTCAACGGATACAGCAGGAAACAAATGCCGGCCAACACTGCCGCCCACACAAGGCGCCGCGCCAAAACATAAACCTCCCGCCGGCTCGTACACAGGAAAAATCCCAGAAAGAACAGCGGATCCATCGACACGTACGGCACGATCATCGCCGGCACAAACGGAATATGCCGCTCCCAGCCGAAATACAATGTCCCAACGTCCCGGCGCCGCGCCGTCACCCAATTGCAAATCTCATAGATTCCCGTGCAGGAGATCGAGACGACAACCGCCCCGAACAGCTCCAGCCCCAATGGCCTGCCGGAGAGCCATCGGCGGAAATGCAACTGAATTGAAGAAGATCGAAAGCCGCGCATGACTATTTGTAAGATAGACGGAGGGGACTGCCACGAATAAGCACGAATGGGCACGAATAATTTGTCTCCATTCGTGTGCATTCGTGCCCATTCGTGGCTCCCCTCTTTTTTCAGGTGCGGGCTCGCCCCCGCCGGGAGTCTTTGCGCCTTTGCGAACTCTGCGCTAATCCGTTTTGGCAGCAGCCGGAAGGCGGCAGGCCATCTGAACAATGTCGATATCGTGAATCTCAACAGACCCATCGCGCCAGCGCCTCCAACACCGGTTCAACCTTCAGCGCCGTCTTGTAAATGATAACGTCTTGTGGAATAGCTGCGCCCTGCTTCACCGAGCGCTGCGCCACCGCCAACAGAATATTGCGTCCCTTAAACAGGCGGACCGTTTTTCGCTTGGCTTCCAGATACTCGGCCGTCCAGAAGCCGACGATTTCAAGGTGAACTTCCAATCCATCGGCGCGACGAAAGGTAAAGTCTGGAATAAAAGTCGTCTGCCCTTCGTGCAGGATCACGGCTTCGCGGATCAAGCGCCAGCCGTCGCGCTCGTCGCCGAAATTCCGGGCAAAGGACTCCTCGATCGATGAATCGAATTCCCCGGGCGCGGGCAAATGGCTTGTATATCCATCTTCGCTACTCAGCGCAAGAACCGCCGGCCTTCCCCAGGGCGTAAGCATCCGCGCCTGCAAGTCCCAATCCCGGCAGGCCAGCAGCGCGGGAATAAAGCGGGCGAAGCCCACGCCATATCGGCGCGTTTCGTGAAGCAACGACGCCGGGCCGGAAAAATCGATGCGATATTCCGATGCGCCGATCCGACTGATTTCATGCAGAAGCCGCGCCAACTTTGCATACCGCAGCACCGTCTTGAAGTCGCTTCGCGCATGCACCGCGACGGCCTGGGCCTTGTACAAACACGCCTGAAGCTGCGCGACGTTATAGCGCGAGAGCAGTGCCTGTTCATCAAGGTAGCCGTTGAAAGCCATGAGGCGCTGAAAGTCGAGCACGTCGGCATAAAGCGCCGGCTCAATCTCGCTCCAGGGCTGGCCCTGCTCGGCGGCGATCAGTTGCTTCACTTCACTTTCGGTGCGCTCGAAGATTCGGTCTGCCGCCGTCACCAGCGGGTGATACCGGGCGGCAGACGTAAATACCTTCAGGCGCAGTTCCGCGGCCGTTCCCCCCTCGTCGCGGTCGTATTCGCCCGCTTCATCCAGCAGCTTGCTGAACGCCGCCACGCGGCGCGGATCGCAATCGGGTTCATGGGAAAAGATGTTTTCGACCGCCCGATGCAGTTCCCGGCGTGTCCGCCCAATGCCCGCGCGATACGCCGCCAGCATGCGATGGGCGTATTGGAGATAGTGCGCATGCCGCGCGCGGGTCAGCCGATCCGGCGCCGCCCGCCCGCTGTCGAAGATCACAATGGAATGCTCGCCGCGAAGCATTGGGGTTGGGGAGGAGAATATAATTAAGTTCGAAGTCGTTGCGACTGAATTTGGCCGAAAATCCGAAGTCCGAAGCACGAAATCCGAAATAAATTCAAAATCCAAAGGACAAAATCCAAAACGGGACTCTCGCAATCAGTGACACGTATTCACCGGATACACTCGTTCCGCAATCCGCTTTCCGGAATCCTGTTTTGGACATTTCCGTTTTCTTCCTTTGGATTTGTTTCGGATTTCGTGCTTCGGATTTCGGATTTCCGCCGCACTTGGGGGTTCGCATTTATTGTTGAAGGCCCCTTCCCTCTTCGCGTCCCCACATACGCGTCGCTCTTTCGGCGTTTGCGCGAGCGCAGTTCCTCGTTGGTGTCCTGGCAGACGATTTCGTAAAGCGTCGCGCGGGAGCGGCCGGACTTGCGAAGGATGCGGCCCAGGCGCTGCTTGGCCTGGCGCGCGGAGGCCTGGCCGCCGATCACGATGGCAACCTTGGCCGCGGGCACGTCCACGCCTTCATCAAGCACGCGGTTGGCGACCAGCACCGGAAAGGTGCCGGCGGCGAAGCCCTCGAGCACCGTCCGCCGTTCTTTTTTGCGGGAGTGGTTCAAGAGCGTGGGCACGAGGAAACGCCTGGATATATCCATCGCCATCATGTTTGATCCCGCGAAGACGATGATGCGCTCGCCGACGTGAACGCGGAAGAGGTCTTCGAGCACGCGGAGTTTCTCGCGGGCGCGGTCCTCGATGGATTTTCGGGTGAAGAAGGCCTTTTGCGCCCGGCGAGCCTGCGGGTCTTTGCCGGACTCGGCGCAGAGATCCGTAAAATCATAATCCTTCTGCTCTTCGCGTTTGGCCATCAGGAAGTTGCGCACGGTTTTGCCGGCTGATTCATACGCCGCCTGCTCGGCGGGCTCAAGCTGGACTGGAATGCGCACCACTTCATAGTCCGCCAGCGATTTGCCGCGGGCGTGTGCGATCTCCTGGCGATAGACGATGCCGCCGATGAGATCGGGGAAATCCGCGTCGCGCCCATCGGCGCGCTCGGGCGTCGCGGTAAGCCCCAGGCGCATGGGGGCGGCACAAAGCATTGCCGCCTCGCGGTACGAGCGGCCGGGAAGATGATGCGCCTCGTCGAAAACCACCAGGCCGAATCGGTCGCCGAGGTCGGCCATGTGAAGGTACGCGCTGTCGTAGGTGGTGACGGTGATCGGCTGAAGGTTGCGATGAGAGTCGCCGACGATGCCGGCGTCGTAGCCCAATCGTGCGTGGATGCGCTGATGCCATTGGTGCATCAAATCACGGACGGGGGCGACGATGAGCGTGGCGACGCGCGTGCGCAGCATGGCCGCCAGGGCGACTTCGGTTTTGCCGGTGCCGGTCGGCATGACGACCACGCCGCGATGGCCGGCTTGCTCCCAGGCGGCCAGGGCGTCGAGTTGCTCCTGCCGCAGTTCGGGAAGATTGGCTTTGGGCCAGTGAATGCGGAGGGGAGGCCGCACGGTGTCGCGGAAAAGAGTGCCATGCCGTTGGCGAAGTTGCTCGCGCAACATGGCATATTGCACGGCATGGCATCGCCATGCCGAAACGCGGTGATCCCAGGTCCAACCCGAAAAATCGGTGGGACGATCGGAGCCGGCGCCACGGAATAGTAGCGTGCCGCGATCGAAGGAAAGAATCGCTTCGCCCCCTCGCGAGCCGGGCGGGATTGGCGCGGGGGGGGGCATGATGAGGTAGTGTAGCCGAGAAGCGGCGGAACATCGCCTCCGGGGCGGGTGCGAGGTTTTCGACGAAGGCCGTTAACGTATCACGGGCGTCTCGCCCGTGCCGAGCAATTTGAGATTGAAAGTATCGTGATTCCTCGACTGCCGCGCCATCGGCACGGGCGAGACGCCCGTGATACGGTGACCGTTTCTCCCCCCGAACTACACCAATTCTATATTCGAAGAAGTGTTACGCCGGCTCTTGCTGTGTCGTCCGCATACGCACGACGCTCGCCGGGTACGGCAAGCCACGGGCGGGCCGCCCGTGCCACAAATTGCGGAGGCGTTCACTTCGCCTTCGGCGGTTCCTTGGCTTTCAGCCAGGGCATCATCTTTCGCAGCCGCCGGCCTGTCGTTTCCACGGGGTGATTGTTGTCGGCTTCGTAGAGGCGATTGAAGTTTTTCATGCCGCCTTCATATTCGGCGCGCCATTCTTTGGCGAACTGGCCCGACTGGATTTCGCCGAGAATTTTTTTCATCTCGGCTTTGGTCTGGGCATTCACCAGGCGCGGGCCGCGCGTCAGATCGCCATACTCGGCGGTGTTGCTGATGCTGAAGCGCATGTAATCCAGGCCGCCCTGATAGATCAGATCGACGATGAGCTTCACCTCGTGAACACACTCGAAGTAGGCCATCTCCGGCGGATAGCCGGCTTCGGTGAGCGTTTCAAAGCCTGCTTTGATGAGGGCGGAAAGTCCGCCGCACAGGACGGCTTGTTCGCCGAACAAATCGGTTTCGCATTCATCCTTGAAGGTAGTTTCGATGATGCCCGAGCGCGCTCCGCCGATGCCGCGCGCCCAGGCCAGGCCCAGGTCGCGGGCTTTGCCTGACGGGTTTTGATGCACCGCCAGCAGGCAAGGCACGCCGCCGCCTTTTTCATATTCGCTGCGCACCAGGTGCCCCGGCCCCTTGGGGGCGACGAGCAGCACGTCCACTTGCTTTGGCGGAACGATGGTCTTGAAATGCACGTTGAAGCCGTGCGTTACGCCAAGCGCCTTGCCGGCTTTGAGATGAGGGGCGATCGATTTGTGATACACCTCCGGCTGCACTTCATCGGGCAGCGTGACGATCACCAAATCGCCGGCCCGCACCGCTTCGTCCACGCTCACCGGCTCAAACCCATGCTCGATCGCCAGCCGGCCATTGGTGCTGTCCTTGCGGTTGGCAACGATCACCTTGATGCCGCTGTCGCGCAGATTCAGCGAATGGGCATGCCCCTGCGACCCAAACCCCAGCACGGCCACCGTCTTGCCCTTGAGCGCGTCCAGCGGGGCGTCTTTTTCGTACACCATTTTCAGATCAGCCATCTCGAAAATACCTCCATCTGTCGTGAATCGAAGCGAGGCATGCTAGCGAAAGCACGGCGAAAGTAAAAGGCGGGTCCCTGCTTGCTAGTGAGTGTCGAAGGCGGTCGAGGAAAACGTGGCCGTATCACGGGCGTCTCGCCTCATCTTTCGTCACATTTTTTTGTTTCTGCCAGCGAGTATAACACATTGGTGGCATTAACGTTCCATTGATTCAAAGGAGTATTGGCATGGAAGCCAGGGCGAACAAGGTACGAAGGCGTTCGATCCGCAAGGCCCGCAAGCAGACGAGGGATCGCATCCGCCG
>DASRLH010000018.1:0-5821 GCA_035648595.1 Tepidisphaeraceae bacterium | reverse complement strand
TGCGGCCACGCTTGCGTGCGATCGTTGCAGCCATAGGGCTACCTCCATAAGAAAGACCGGGAACAGCATCCGATTCTCTCAGGAGGCAGTCTGGAAGGTTCAAAATTCTGTTTTTTTTATTCGAAACCTATATACCAGGGGTTGAGGAAAAGGGGAGTTGAGGAAAAGGGGATGAGGACATATTGATGTCTCTTGTCCCTTTTTGGGCCTCCCATGCTCCCGAAACGTCGATTCCAGCCCCAGTTTCGCGGCGATTGCCGCCTGCCAGCCCGGCTCGCCGAACGGTCCGCCACGCCGTAGCGATTCACGGATCATTTCCAGCTACTTGTCCGTCTGTGAATTCCAGCGTCTTTTCCAGCACGCGCTCAACCAGCACGCGCTCAAACGCGGCATAGTCGCCGGGATCATCGAAGTTGGGCGGCCGGTCGTTGCCGCGATTGAGGCAATAGAAGATCATCCCGCCGGGGGAGATGCGAGCGGTTCGCGGCATGGCGGGAGGCTACCTGAAGCGGAATGATGCATCAATAAATATCCTTATCCCCTTTTTATTTTCCGGTTCCAAACACCACCTTCGATTCAACCCTCACGACCCGCCCGTCTTTCCGATGCTTGTGCACCACCGCGTAGTTCAACGCCGCGGGCACAAACTTCTTTTCCACACGCGGCCGGCCCGGTCGTCTGGGCAAGACTTCCAGCGGCACCATGCGCCGGCCATACGTCCGGTGGATCGCCACCGCATACGACGGATATTCGTCGGTTGTCATCAGGCGGGGCAATCGTCCCTCCATCCGACGCCAGACGTCGTCCACAAGCGCCTGGCAATTCTCCGCCGTCCGCTTGCCCGGCACCACGCACAGCACCAACCGGTGCTCGGCGTCAATCGCCACATGGTCCCAACAATCGCCACGCCGTGTGCCCGCCGGATCGTCGCTGTCGCAATTCTCCTGCTTTTTGCCGACAAACGACCACTTTTCGTCCATCTGCACTTCCTGGGTCACCGGGGGAAAAAGCCACCAATTCGTCGTGTAACGCCTTGGCGTGCCCCCCGCTCTTTCCCGACAGTCGCCCCACTGTCTTG
The DNA here is from genome assembly GCA_035648595.1 of Tepidisphaeraceae bacterium. Taxonomy (GTDB): domain Bacteria; phylum Planctomycetota; class Phycisphaerae; order Tepidisphaerales; family Tepidisphaeraceae; genus RYN-428. Next base: position 4,743 of record DASRLH010000018.1, on the reverse strand, counting down.
CGGTCCACTTTGACCAGTCGGGCGGTTTGCCGAATCCCGCACCCCTCGGACAAATGTTCCAGAATCGAAAGGCACTTCTCGGGCGCCAGCTTGCACCCGAACAGCGGCGTGCCCTTGCTTTCGCTGAATCGCTGATCGCAAATCCGGCAGCACAGCAGACGCCGCGACTTGGCTTTTCCGTAGCGGGCACGGACATATAGATTGCCCAATCCTCGCTTCCCATGCTCCCGACAGCGCGGGTTCTGGCAACAAAACCGAGACACGTCATCCATGACTCACCTCAACTGAGACCCACTCCCCGGCGTGATCCGTCACGCTTAAGCCAACATCTAAACTCCTCGCCCGGCGAAACGCAACTATTCAGGGCCACGACCCGATTACGAAACGTTGGTGAAACTGCTCGCCAAAGGGCTAGATCATCAAACATGCACGTATAGCGCTATCCGCACCCGGACGCGCCCTGCAAGCGGCGCGGCTAGCCGCCAACGGAGGCGGCTGCGCGGCGCAATAAAATGAGCGGAACATATGTGCGGCTGTTCGCGTGGATATGGCTCAGCTCGCTGCCCCACCGTTTCGGGCTGACAAAACAAAAGATGTCAGCCACCTCCGGCGGCCTTGCGCGCGAGAAAATGGGCCGTCGGATGAATTGCACGGCGCGATAAATGAGAATGACGATCTTCGAGCCGTCCGGGAACATTGTGGAATCGAAAATACTCAGGCGACTCGGCGCTGCCAGCGAAATCGCCATCGCGGACTTTTTACCGGGGCGTCATTCTTGTCTGCCCCACCAAAACCTTCCATTCTCAACGTTTTCGCGTCCACGAAAATTCGCGCACGCTCTGATGTATCATGGGTGTCCGGCCGTTTCAGCGGCCTAGTGCATTGTCACTCTTCAAAATTAGGGTAAAGCCCTAGCGATTTACCCTAAAATCATTGAGTGACAATGCACTAGTCCCATATCCATCCCAGGCGAATCCCCTCAAACGCCAGTCGCCCTCAATGGTAAGAATTACGGTTGCGGCCAACCGCATCGGCCCGCATAATCCCCGATTCCGCGGCGCGGGTTGCCCGGGAGAAATGTACTTCAAACATCTTGCATTCAGGAGTTTTTTGATGAAATCGCGTATTCGTTGTGCCCTGGCCTCGCTGGCCTTGATTGCCGGCTCGGCTTCCATGGCCGGCGCCGCGGCGCGGCCGGTCAGCATCGACATGACCTATCTCCGCACCATTCAGAGATACTCAATCAATCCCGCCGTGCCCGACCATGTGTATATGCTGGTGAACGGCGAGGCCAATGGCAAGCCGCTCGATGAGCGCATTCCCGAAGGGTCCAAAACATGGAACGGCGGGCCCAAAACGCCGCCCATTACAGACGCCAAGCCGGTGACGCTCTGGAAGGGTGAGCTCAACGACGGGCAATTCGCCCTCATCACCGTCAGCGTTTTCCAAGGCGATGAAAAGAACCCGGCCCTCGACAAGGCGTTCCTGGGCAAGATCGCCCAGGCACAGAAAAAGACGCCCGGTTACAGCGCGCCGACCCTTACCGCCGCGGCCGCCGACAAGATGCTCGGCGGATTCATCGAGAAAAAGGGCGACAGCGGCGAGATGGAAAAACAGTTTATCCCCGGCGAGCTGACCAAAAATGAGCAAGCCGTCATCATCCACATCAAGGACATGTTCAGCCGCCAGAAGAACACGGATCATTACGGCGGACTGTTTAACGTGCTGGCGTGGAACGACGGCAAAACCATTCAAAAGCGCGTCGTGCCCGTCGGCCTCACCTTCGGCGCCCATTTCGGCACCGACGTGAAGATTTACACCAAACTCAAATTCACCCGCAAGGACAACGTCTTTGTCAAGGAAGATGGCCAGTGGACCATCGAGACGCTGTCGCCGCTGAGCGACGATGAAAAAACCATTCGCGTGAAGATGCTCGAAACAGAACTGACCGCCCTCGACCAGAAGAAAACCACGGATTACCTCGCCGACCTTCAGGTGAAGGTGGGCGGCCAGGCGCAAAAGTGGAAGCTGGAAGCGGAAGTCACCGGCGTGGATGACATCCATACTTACTGGGAATATGCCGACTAACCCGGCGTTCAATCATCGGAATCCTCGTTTGGCTCTTCCGCCGGATCCTGATTGCGCGGATCGTTCGCGGGATAGTCGGCGATGTAGGTGAACTCAACGCGCACATAATTGATGCAGGGCCATTTGCGGATTTCCTCGACTTTACCGGCGTCCACCGTGCCACAGACCACGCCGTTGCCCTCGTCGATGCTCTCGATTTCCATGCCGAGTTTTTTGAGCGCATCGGTCGTCTGCGGCAGCTTCTCCGCCGCGCATTCGCTCTTGAGCACGATCACCACATCCGATACTTCCGCGTCCCGGTGTTGCATGAGCGAAGATCATAACCGATCGCGTTGACGAGCGGTGAAGATGCTTTCATGCGAACCGTAGAAGCGGCGTCCCCGCCGCTTTTCTCCTTGTTCGACACGGCTCAATTGCACCTGCGCCGCGTGCAGCGAGCGCAGAACCGTTGATCGCATCCGGTTCATCGATACACTTCGAGACAATGAGGCGCGCCAAACTTTTCGCGATCTTCCTCGTAATTGGGTCAATCTGGACTGCCGTTCCCGCCAGTGCCGCCCCGCCGCGCGACACCGGGGCCGATACCTGGGTGGGCGCCGACGCGCTGGGCCGCGCGCTGCCGGGGTTCAAGGAATGCGGGGCGCCGCGGGCGGGGAAGTTCGTGGGCATATTCTACTTTTTGTGGATGCAGCCGGGGCAGCGGCATTTATATGACATCAGCAAATTGCTCGCGGCCGATCCGCTCCATCCCAAATGGGGCCCGGCGGGGGCGTTTCATTGGTGGTCACAGCCGGCGCTCGGCTACTACACCAGCGACGACGAATTCGTCATTCGCCGGCACGCGCGGATGCTTTCCGATGCCGGAATCGACGTGGTGATTTTCGATGTGACCAACGCCCTCACGTATGATGCGACGCTGCATAAGGTGTGCGACGTTTTCACGCAAATCCGCCGCGAGGGCGGGCGCACGCCGCAGTTTGCGTTCATCGCGCACTCCGGCTCGGATCGCGTGATCGCGCATCTGTATGAAACGCTTTATTCCAAGGGTCTGTACTCGCCGCTCTGGTTTCGCTGGAAGGGAAAGCCGTTGATCTTGGCATCGCAAGCCGGTGTTGAGCCGGCAGCGCGGGCGTTCTTCACCTTCCGCGAATCATGGGCTTGGACCAAGGGGCAGAAATGGTTTGGCGATGGCCGCGACAAGTGGCCCTGGCTCGATCACACCCCGCAGCAACCCGGCTGGCATGATGGGCCGGGCAAGCCCGAAGAAATCTGCGTGTGCGTCGCCGAGCATCCCGTCAGCAATATCGGCCGCAGTTTTCATGCCGGCCACGAACCGTCGCCGGGCGAACGGCATCCTGAGCGGGGACAGTATTTCGCCGAGCAGTGGAAGCGCGCGCTGGAGGTGGATCCGCAATTCATTTTCGTCACCGGCTGGAACGAATGGATCGCCCAGCGGTTTGTCTCGAAGGACGGCTCGATGAAAATGGCCGGCGAGGCGGTCGGACCCGGCGGGACATTTTTCGTGGACACCTACAGCCAGGAATTCAGCCGCGACATCGAGCCGATGCGCGGCGGGCATGGCGATGATTTCTACTACCAACTCGTCGCCAATGTCCGGCGATTCAAGGGCGTGCGCCCAAACTCGCCGCTATCACCGGCAAAGACCATCGCAATTGACGGCGACTTCCATCAGTGGGACTCGGTGCGGCCCGAATACCTTGATGATCTGTTTGACACCGCCCACCGCAATCATCCCGGCTACGGCGGCGCCGGGCCGTATAAGAACGACACGGGCCGCAATGATTTCGATACGATAAAGGTGTCGTACGATGCGGCCAATGTTTATTTTTACGTCCGCACGCGTGAGCCGATCAGCGCACCGGCGGGGGAGAACTGGATGAACCTCCTGATCGACGCCGACCGCAATCACGCCACCGGCTGGGAGGGATATGACTTTCTAATTAACCGCGCCCGGCCCGGCGAGGGAACGTGCGGCATCGAGCGCAACGCCGGCGGATGGAAATGGGAGAATGCGGGAGCCGCGCACTACGCAGTGCGAGGAAACGAGATGCACCTGGCGGTGCCGCGCAGCGCGCTTGGGCTTGGGGCAGGTGTGCCGCGATTTGATTTCAAGTGGGCGGACAACGTGCCGCCGACCGGTAACATCGCGGATTTCATCGACAAGGGGGATGTCGCGCCCAACGGGCGGTTTAATTATCGGTTCGGGCCGTGACGCTTCGCGCGACGAAGCCGAGGAGGAGATCACCACGGAGGCACTGGGGCACGGAGGCGCATTCGAGGGGATAAGGCGATTCGCCGGTGGATGGTCTGTTTGCTCGTTAGACTAAGTATTCGGCCGTGGAGAAACCTTGTCGTATCACGGGCGTCCCGCGGCTCGACTGAGCGCTCGCCGAAGTCCCGTGCGGGGTGCTTTGAGATTGGCAATATCGTAATTCCTCGACTGCCACGCCGTTCGCACGGGCGAGACGCCTCATCTTTCGTCACATTTTTTTATTTCTGCCAGCGAGTATAACACATTGGTGGCATTAACGTTCCATTGATTCAAAGGAGTATTGGCATGGAAGCCAGGGCGAACAAGGTACGAAGGCGTTCGATCCGCAAGGCCCGCAAGCAGACGAGGGATCGCATCCGCCG
>DASRLH010000017.1:0-6868 GCA_035648595.1 Tepidisphaeraceae bacterium | reverse complement strand
GCTCTCTCGGGTCACCAACGTCTGATACGGCAGCGTGGGGTCACTCCCCTGATGTACCAGTATGGCGAGGCGTGACCCATCCAACGAGAGAGGTGGCTCCACAAGCCTGTCGAGCTTCACCTCTGATCGCGATCTCTTTTTGCCGTCGCGTGACGGCCGCGTAGAGTCCACGCGCTAATCGTGACTCACCGATTCATACATGGCAGTCTTATCCTCTCCCTATCCTCTCTGGAAGATGACAACAAAAAGACGCCGTGAGCGCTTCACAAGTTGGCGGTAATCAAAAACCACGTTCGTCCATGCGCCGGCGCCCGCACCTTTATGCGGATTTTGTACGCCCGTTCCAGCTTATACAGCGCCGCCGGTTTTCCTTCCTGCGACACCATCGCCTGTTCCGTCAACCCCGTGTAATACAGCGGCAATTCAATCGTCGTCTCAAGCGGCTCATCTGAAGGGTTGTAGATGACCGCCAACCCTCGCTCATTGATATTGGGATTGACGTGAAGGATGCCGTCCCATTGCCGGCCATCGGCACGGCGAAGGTGGATGACATCGGATTCAAGAATCGCCCGGTGCGCCTTGAAGAAGTCCACCCACCGCTTCACCAGCGCCTGGGTTATGTCGGTGTCGTATAGACGGGGGCCGCGATAGCAGGCTTGCACGCCGTAGCCGAAGCAATTGGCGAGATGCGCCTCGTAGGTATCGAGGTGCTGGGAAAGCGGCTCGATGGTGGCGGCGGCGCCGCCGCCCTGGTACTGCACCAGCGGCACAAACATCCATCCCATCGACGGCGTTTTTTCCCAGGTGCCGTCGAACATGTTCTGCCGGGCGTGAATCAATTGCTGCTCGCGCGGCAGCGACCAGTTCGTCTCACGGTAGCCCATTCCGGTTTTGTTCGAGCCGTTGAGGAAATACCAATCCGGCACGTTCAGATAGATGCCATCTCTTCGGCATTGGCGATAGAAATCGGAGATTTGTGACCATTGCGTCCATTGCGAATCGTCCAGCCCGCGATGGCCCGGATGTTTCGTGGAGGCGCAGACATCGCCGGGGTAGGAGCCATCGTGTTCGAGGAGCGCGAAGCCGGCGCCATGCAGGAATCCGTCGATGTGCTTGAAGTAGTCTTCGCCCCACTGGCTGCCCAGGCATGGCGAGTTGCCGAAGGTGGCGCCGCCGGGCTTGCCGGTTTTTGGGTTGATGCAGTCGGTTTCGTCGTTCACCCGGCGGCTGGCCAGCAGTGAATAGCCGCCCAGTTCCACGCCCTTGCTCCGGGCGTAATCGGAAAGTTCCTTGAACTGCGCGATATATGCCGGGTCGGTGGACTCCATATTCAGCCCGCTGCCGAACGAGAGGATCAGCATCTCAAAGCCCACCGCCGCGCACTGATCGACGGCGCGTCGAACGGCGGCGGGCCTGGCGTCCGTCAGGTGCATCATGATCGGGTTTTCCGTCACCCAGGGCGCCAGCGTTCGATACATCCGCCGAAGCGCCAGGCCGTTGCGCTCGCGATCGGTGCTGTCATACACAAGCTCGAACGTGCGGAACGAAGTGAACGTCGCGCCGGGCGCGAGGATGGCATCTGGCCCAATTGGCGGGCGCGATTCCAGCAGGCAGGGGTTCTTTCGCTCGTAGTTCACCTGCGTCTGATATTGCGGATCGGCAATCCAGTGGGTGGTTCGGTCGGCAGTGGTGGAATCCATGCCGCGAAAGGCGTAATCGCTTTCAATATGCAGGTTTGGGAATTGCCATCGCTCCCGCGCGTCCACGGCCGACTCGGCTTCAACAGCCGCCAGAATCTCGTTCACAAACGCTTGCAGCCTCACCGGCTGGCCGCTTCCGTTGTGCACGGTCAACCATTTGGCAATCAGTGGAATCCCATCGTACATTTCGTAATGTACGCTGACGCTTACATTCTTCAACGCCGCGATCTTGTTCGACGCCCCGGCAGTTCCCCCGCTCGCGCCTGACTTCACGCGATCGACATCGCTCGGCTGAAAATCCAGCCGCAACGACACGCCCGGCGGCGGCCAGGGGAGGCTCTCGTCACGATGCCGCACGCGCTTCCATCCGAAACGCTGGCGCGTCTGGCCCACCTCCCAATTCGCCAGCCGCATCGCCGCCGGCGCCGCGCGCAGTGATTGCTCCCATTTGTCGGTGAGATAGGCATGATCCGGCTGTCCCACGAGGCCGCCGACGTCATATCGCACGCCGTTAAGCGTGACGGAGGCCTCGGGCTTCACAGCGCGAAGAATCGCGGCCCCGGTCATCAAATTGTCAAACTCGACACAACCGGCATTGGGCTCGATCCGCCATGCCCGGCGAATCAGGCCGTTGGTCAGGATCAATTTCTTGCCGCCGTCGCTTGAAAAGATCGCGGCCTTTCGCGTGACGGGCATAACAAGCCAATCGGAGGTCACCGGCGCAAGATCGCGCGTCGTCGCCACAGGCAACGCGGGGGCAGCAATCGCATCAACGGCAAGTGGGAAACAAATGGCCAGGATTGCCAGAAACCGTGGCAGTCGATCGAACCGGCGGGATGCGCTCATGCTAAGCAGAACCGACGCCGCCGCGCGATGTTGAATGCGCCCTGGTCAATCGTCGTCATCCGGCGGCTCGCCCGCATCCTGTCCTTCCAAGTGAAAGAGCTTTTCCATCGCATGCAGGTACTGCGCGGCAGGCGGATGCAGGCCATCGGACTGGCGGAGCACCTGCACGGGATCATTGAGTACTTTATTGACAATCCGGCGGGCAAGCTCGCGCAGGTGGGCCTGTTCGGCGGCGCCAATGCCGGGGAGTTTATTCAGCGTGCGTGCGACTTCTTCGTCGGCAACCTGGTGATACCGGCTGTACAGCCGGGTGATCGTCGGGCCCAGCTCGCGCTGGCGGTCCCAGGCGGCAAACTCCTCGACGTGCCGGTGCACGATGGCGCGGGCATCGGCCACGGCGCCCTGTCGCTGACAAGCCGTGTGCGCCACCGCCTGCTGCAGATCATCCAGGTTGTAGAGGTAGACATTCTCCAATTCGCCGACCGAAGGCTCGATGTCGCGCGGCACCGCGATGTCGATCATGAAAATCGGCCGATAGCGCCGCTGGCGGCGAAGGCCCTCGAACAGCGCGCGGGTAATGATGGGCTGCTGCGCTCCGGTCCCGGAGACGACGATGTCGGCTGCCACCAGATGCTCGGCCAGTTTCTCGAAAGGCACCGCCTGGCCATTGAACTTCGCCGCCAGCGTTTGCGCCCGGGCCGCATCGCGGTTGCACACGAGCAGTTGGCCCGGCGAAAGCTGCACGAAATGTTGCAACACCAGTTGCGACATCTTCCCCGCGCCGATGCAAAGAATCGTCTTGTCCGCGAAATGCTCGAAGATGCGCCTGGCGTAATCCACCGCCACGCTGGCGACGCTCAGGCGGCCCGTGTTGAGCGTCGTTTCGTGCATCACCTGCTTGCCCACCGCCAAGCCGCGCTGAAAAAGCGGGTGCAGCGAAGGGCCGATCGTCCCCGCGGCGGCGGCGGCATCGTAGGCTTCGCGCACCTGTCCGAGGATTTGCGTTTCCCCCAGCACCATCGAATCCAGCGACGCGGCCACCGCGAAAAGATGCTCGACCACCTGCCGATTCGCCTTGGAATACAGATGGGCTTGAAAATCGGCGGCTGAAATGTGCTTGAAATCCGCCAGAAACGAAAGCATCTCCTCCTCGCGCGGACGCCCATGTGTTTCGCGGGCGATGTATAATTCAACGCGGTTGCAGGTCGAGATCAGGGCGGCTTCGCAATCGGGAAAACGCTGCTTGAATGCAATCAGCGCATCGGCCCGCTGCCCGGCGCCAAACGCCAACTTCTCGCGCACCTCCAGCGGCGCGGTCGTATGGTTCAGTCCCAGGAGCAAAAGCCGCTGCATTAGCGATCAGCACGGAGTTCGGCGACACTCATTCGTGACTCGATTCGAATGACGCTCATCTGGATTCTAGGGCGATGGGAGTCGAAGGTACGGCTTTGCCGGCCCGTTGTCCAAGGTTTCGCGGCAAAGCTCCGCGAGCGGCGCGCGCTCGCCGGGCCAGATGAAGCGGCGGTCGATCCGGTCGCGCGGCGTGCTCGTCGTTGAGCATCGCCGTACAAAATGCGGCCGTTTCGCGGGGGCCCGCGCTAATCAGGGTCGCCGGCTTCCCGCATCGCACCCGAGCAGCGCCAATAGCTTTCGCGCGGGTCGGCGGAGGCGCTCGATTCCCAATGACGGGAAGCACATCGACTCCCTTTCCCTCTCGTGCAGCCAATCCATGACGGCTTGTTCATCGGCCCCGCCGTGCAAGAGGCCCGTCCTCGACGCTCTCCGGCTTGGTCTTATATACCTGCAACTCCTTAAATAAAACCGCCATCGGCCGGGGATCGATGCCGGGAGGTTGCCAGTAGGTATAAACGAGGTCAATTTGATGGAGACCGGCAGTGAGCTTCAGCGGGATCAGGGCCTGGGTGAAATTTACGGGGCTGGCGATGACGGTTGGATTGGCGACTTGAATGCCATCCAATTTCACGGTGACAACTTGTCCGGGCCAGAACGTGCGGGCGTTCCACCACAGATCATAATCGCCGGCGGTCTTGGCGTTCACCCGAATCGTCGAGCGCGGCCCTGTTCCCCACCGCACCGCCGTCTGATGCAACGCCGGTATGGCCGGCTCGATGGCGCCCAAACCCTTTACGACCTTAAACCCAAAAAAACCGATGTGCTCGAAGACGTAGATGCTCCGCCCGAATTTACGAAACGTGAATTTGCCGATCTGGCGGAAATCGTGCCGTGCGCGCAATGTATCGAGAATCTGGTCCTGCCAGTTGTTCAGAGCCAGAAAATCGGCAACGAGCATCGTCCCGGATTCAGCGGCAATCACGAAATCGGCGTTGTCAATCCCGTCCATCATGTCCTGCATCGAAGTGGCGTGGCCATTGATGATAAAGCTAATGTCCACCTGGCGCTTGAGCGCCATGTAGTTCATCAGCGATGTGTTCATGTCGCCGACTTCGCAGAACAAGACGCTGGGAGTTTGCGTCCCCACCTTGTCTTCCATCAAGACTTTGGGGTCCGGGGCGGGCGCGGCATCCGCGCCGCCGAAGGTGCTGTGCGAGACGATCACATCGAAAATACCCGTGGCGATTTCGCGGCGGTTCTGCTGCCAGCCGGTGTAATAGTTGCCCGTGCGCGTGGGCCACTGGAACTGATACATGCCGCTGATCGTCGCGATGATCAGCGCGAGCGATCCAGCCCGCGCCCATCCTTGGGCAAGGTATTGTCTCCAGGGCTTTAGCGCTGCATCCCCCCGCGGCGCCCGCGCGGCCCGGTGCCGCAAGGCAACCATGATCCGGCCCATGAAGTAGACCGCCATGAACGCCAGCAGCGTGTCAAAAGTAAGTCCGAAAAACGCAGACTTCGTTTTGTTGGCAGTTGCAATCACCCATGCCAGCACCAGTACCATCGACAGCGCGGCCGCATGCATAAAGTCCGCCCGGCGGCGCAGCGCAAGCACCGACAACAATAAAACCGGCAGCAGCGCGGTAAACAGATAAATGTCGTCACCCAGCATCACACGCCCGCCATCGCCTGTGAGGTAATAAAGCAGATGCGCGGCCCGATTGCCCCTGTAAAGGTAACTGGCGCGATTGGCCCCCCAGAGAATGTCCTTTATGTACGCGCAGATGCCGCCGAAATCGAGCCAGTAGTGGGGAAGGGGAATGACAATAAACGGCAACAGCACCCAGCACCACGCGCGGGCGACGCAAGAGGCGCGGGGGCGCTTCTGGGTAATCCCCCAATCGCTAAATGTCGCCAACAGCAGCGTCGCGGCGCCAATCACGAGCGTTTGGGGAAAGACGGGCGGCTTGGTGAGCATGGCCAAGCCAAACATCGCCCCCGCCGCCAGTTGCCGCCGCCGCGAGCCATGAACAAACGGCGCGGTCAGCAGGAGAAAAACGCCGGTTGCGGTGAAGAGCGCGACGGCGTGGTCCGGACGGAACTCATGCACCGCCATCCCCACGAACGGCAGCGTTGCCACGAACACAAAACAAACGATTTTCTGCCAAAAAGCCGCCCCGCGCAAAAGCCGGTCGGCCAGCAGGAAATACCCGAACGCCAGCAGCGAGTTCAAAGCGTACGGAGCCCAGTCATGGAAACCGAAGAGGGCAAACGCGACAAACGCCATCGCACTCGAAAAGGGCGAGTGCGGCGGGATGGTGCGGTAATGGGTGATGACCGCGCCGAACCCCTTGTCATAAAAAACCTGAAGACGCCGCATCCCGTCTTCGAAGTACCCGACATCGTCGAACCCGGCATAAAGGATCAGCCGACCATGGCGGAAGGAGAACTGGAGAACGGCCAGCGTAACCACCAACGCGAACAATGCGCACACCGCCCATCGCGCCCCGCGCCCCTGTCGCGCCGGCCGAAGGCGCCTGCGATGCCGCCGCGCAATATCTAGCGATGCTCCGCCCGCAGTGGTGCCGCCTAAATCCCTTACTTGTTGAACCTCGATACGCCCAGGTGAATCCAATTTCTTAACCTCTCAAACCATTGTTCGCCGAACGGAGCGGAATATTCCGGCAAAGGGGGTAAAGTTGCAAGGCGGACATGGGGCGGTGGGTGCAATTACCGCTGTTCGCCAGGGATTCAGGCAGCGTTCTCCGACACAACCGCGCTGGCCGAGCCCAAAGCCCATTACGTCTATTACGGGATTGACCCCTCTAATGCCCTTCCGCGCGCACGGGTGGCGATCGACATCCGGCTCTCTCATGTTCTTGATTTGACGCAAGGGGCGATTCGCCAGGCATCAAGTCGCAAACTCGGCTAATCCAGCAGGCCGCGTTCCACTCTCAACAACCCAACCC
>DASRLH010000016.1:0-6573 GCA_035648595.1 Tepidisphaeraceae bacterium | reverse complement strand
GGGCCTGTCGATTTAATTGGCACGGAATTTGGGTCACTGGACTTACGATGAAGACCCTTGACGTAACTCCTTATTTCCCGTTCGATCGAGCCGAGTTTTCGGCTTAAATCGACAGGCCCAGTACCGGGGGAGGGGGAAGGATTCGCCGAAACTGTCACGCACCCCGTGCGGAATCAGGCGAGTGAAGATGAAGGAAACAACCTGCGGCATATGCCTGTTGGGCCACGGCGTGGTGGGCAGCGGCGTGGTGAAAATACTCGCCGGGCAGGCTGATTTGCTGCGCCGGCGTGCCGGAGTCCAGTTTGAGATTCGGCATGTGGTTGTGCGCGACGCGGGGAAACATGCCGGGCACGGCGCGCTGCCGATTACCGCTGACGCCAACGCCGCGATTGATGATCCGAATGTGCAGGTGGTGGTTGAGCTAATAGGCGGCACGACTCTGGCCGGCGCGTTGGTCGAGCGGGCTCTTAAACTGGGAAAGCCGGTTGTCACCGCCAACAAAAGTTTGCTCGCCGAAAGGGGCCCCGAGCTTTTCGCGCTGGCGCGGAAGCACGACACCTGCATCGCATTCGAGGCAAGCTGCGGCGGGGGGATTCCAATCATCGATGCCCTGCAACGCGGCCTGATCGCCAATCGCATCGACGCCCTCGTCGGCATCGTCAATGGCACCTGCAACGTCATACTCACGCGCATGACGCGAAACGGATGGTCTTACGAGCAGGCGCTGGCCGAGGCGCAAAAGTTGGGCTTTGCCGAGGCGGATCCCACGCTGGACGTTTCAGGCCGCGACGCGGCACAAAAACTGGCGATCCTCGCGGGCCTGGCATTTAACGCCAAAGTGTGCGAGCGCGATCTGCACGTCGAGGGGATCGATACGCTTGAGCCCACCGACATTCGATACGCCGACGAATTGGGGTATGTCATTAAACTGCTGGCGATCGGCGAGCGGGATGGCGATGGCCGCCTGGCGCTGCGCGTTCATCCCACGCTCGTTCACAAGGACGATCTGCTGGCCGAAGTCAGCGGCAGCTTCAACGCGATCAGCATCTACGGCCATGCCCTGGGCCATGCCCTGTTTTATGGCCGGGGCGCCGGGCAATTGCCGACCGCCAGTGCGGTGGTCGCGGATTTGGTTGGCATCGCAACCGGGGTTATTCCCCTGGCGTTCCAACGCCTGAACATTTTCCCCGATTCCGCGCTTCCCGCGAGGGTGCTGCCCATCGAAGAGCTCCGCTCGCGCTATTACCTTCGCCTCACCGCCCGCGACCTGCCCGGCGTGATGTCCGAGATCACCCACGCCCTGGGCCAACAAGGCATCAGCCTGTCGGCCATCCGCCAGCACGAAGGCAATTCGCAGTTTGTGCCGGTCGTCGTCACCACCCACATCGCCCAGGAAGGCGCCCTCCGCGCGGCATTGCGGGCGATCGACGCCCTGCCGACCATCCAAGGGCCGACGGTGTGCCTTAGGGTGATCGATCAGCCAAAGGAATTTGGGAATCCATGAGATTCAGCCTCGTCTATCGAGGTCGGCATCCCAGACCCTCTAGGGCACGCGCACAATGGGTCCGCACTCCGGGCATCGACCCGGCGTGGCGCGCAGGTCGTAGCCACACCTTGTACACAGGCATCGAGCTGCGCGATACCGCAGAACATGCCGTTTCCAGAGCAGATTCGCCAGCCGCGCGGAGGGGAGGACCAGGAAGACGAGCAATACCTGAAGGCCGGATAGTGCATATTCCGCCAATGGCGTTTGAGGCTTTCGGAAAATCGATCGCGTGAAAATCGTCCCCATCAGGCGGAAGGTGGATGCGTCCAATTTCCGCTGCGGTTCATTGTTGATCTTGAAAAGACCACGCCGACAAGTCATCTCCCACTCTTGTGCCTGGGCGCGGAAGGGAATGGACGCGACCGTCGATCGGTAGCTGTAAATCCAACACACCGCCGTTAACGCGGCCAATGCCAACGACAGCGCGCTCACGATCTTTAGCACCAAACTGGCCATGAAAATGACTGTACCATGTGATGCTCACACATTGCATCTCCTTGCCCTTGCATGTACTTTTGCCACGGCATTGTTGAACGGCCCGGGGAAGTTTCACATGTCGCGTCCGATTATCGAGAAGCGAAATGGCGTTGACCGGGTAAACCCGGCACGAGGGGCGTTTACACTTGTCGAATTGCTGGTGGTCATCGGCATCATCGTGCTGCTGCTGGCGTTTTTGATGCCGGCGTTGTCGCTGGCGCGGGAAGCGGCCAAGACGACCAAGTGCCTCTCCAACCTTCGGCAAATCAGCCTCGCCATCCAAATGTACGCGACCGATCACAATGGATGCCTGGTGCCCGGCAATCATTGGAGCAAGATCGACAACTTCAACGGCTACACCGGCATGGGCGGGGGCGACTGGGCGGTCATTCTTTCGCTGGGCAAATATCTGCCGATCCCGCAGGGGTGGAGCGACGGAGTCAATCAAAAAACGATCACGGCGGATTCCAATTTTTTCCGCGAAACGGTGCTGACCTGCCCGGACGGCATTGATTACGACATGTCGGATTATGGCTTTCCCGCCGGCCACAATGACATGCGCGGCGCGATGTACACGGTGGGACGGGATGATTTCTCGCTGTTTGGCACGCGCACCTGGTACGGCGTGAATGGATCGACGGTGCAGAACGTGAACGGCTTGCCGGGCGTGCCGTTTCAATGCCTGCCCAACTTTCTGGCGGACGGCAGTTTGGATTGGCGGATCAATCGGCTGGCGCAGTTCAAGGGCAGCGCGAGGCTGCCGATGGTCTACGATGGGGTGTCGCTGTTCAATTACGATTCGGCCCGCATTCACGCCCGCCATACCCATGGCAAGACGACCAACATTTTGTTCTGCGACGGCCACGCCCAGAACACCCCGACCGCCGGCCTGCCCAACGCGGATTGGTTTTTGCAGTAACGCTGGCGGGTCGATCTCACAGTGCTTCAAGCATTTTCTGCATCGCGGGCCCCGGGTCGCGGCCCATGCCTTCCCCGACGCCGCCGACGCGACGGATTCCCTCTTGCAGAACCTTGCGGGCCTCGTCGGTGCGGCCCAGTCGGATCAGCACCTGTGCCAGAATGTGATAGGAAGCCAGGTGCTCGGGAGCACGATTGTTGGCGAAGGCCAGATGCTCGGCGGCCTCGGTTAACTCAGGGGAGCCAGCGCCGCCATCGGTCTCGGCAAGTTTGCGGCCCAATGCAAATCGGCTGAGCGGATCGTTGGCGTCCAGGGCGACGAGCTTGCGGAGGGTGGGGAGATCCAGGGCCATGCCGGGGAGTGTAAGGCGAGCGTGCGAACAAATGAAACTTGGCCGTTCGTTCCAATTCGATCAACAGCGGCCGACGTCGTATCACGGGCGTCTCGCCCGTGCGAGTTGCATGAAGCTTGGGAATATCGCAATTCTTCAACTACCGCGCCGTCGGCACAGGCGAGACGCCCGTGATACGTTGAGGGGATTCCTCCGGGGAAACCCGCTGCCTCCGCAATTCCCTGAAGTGCGACCCACAAAAAATGTTTCGACGCAACCGCTCGCTCGCAGTACATTCACGCCATGATCGACTGGACACACGCCGGCCCTTCAATTCTCGCTTCGTTTCTCGCCGCGCTGGTGGAGTTCGTTGAGGCGCTGACCATTATCCTGGCGGTGGGAACGGTTCGAGGCTGGCGGCCGGCCATTATCGGTACGGTCGCGGGCGTACTCACGCTGGCCGCGCTCGTGCTGGCTTTCGGCCCGGCGTTGCATCGCGTGCCGCTGAATGCCCTGCAACTGGTGATCGGCGTTCTGCTGCTGCTCTTTGGCATGCGCTGGCTCCGCAAAGCGGTCCTCCGCTCGGCGGGGATCATCGGGCTTCACGATGAGACGGCGATTTTCGCGAAAACCAAAACCGCCCTGCGCGCCGATGAAAGCGCGGCACCGGCCCGGCTGGACAAGGTTGCCGTGCTGACGACGTTCAAAGCGGTTCTGCTCGAAGGATTGGAAGTCGTGTTCATTGTGATCGCGGTGGGGGCGGTCGGGCACATGCTGGTTCCCGCCAGCATCGGCGCGGCGGCGGCGGGGGCAATGGTCATCGGCCTGGGCGTGATGCTTCACAAGCCGCTCGCGCGCGTGCCGGAGAATGCCCTGAAATTTGCGGTCGGCGTGCTGCTTTCCGCGTTCGGCGCGTTCTGGGTCGGCGAAGGATTGCGCTTCCATTGGCCGGGGGAGGATTTGTCGCTGCTGGGTCTTGTCGGCGGGTTGCTCGCCGTCTCGTGGATTGGCGTGCTGATCGCGCGCCGGCCGGCGGCGACTCCGGGCGAAATGAGTTTGGGAGAAGTGCGATGAAGATGTTTCTCAATGCGCTGCGCGAGGTGTACGGCCTGTTTGTTGAAGATGGCAGCTATACCGCGGCGCTGTTGGTGTGGCTTGTGATTGCCGCGTTTGTTTTTCCGGTTTTGCTCGGGCCGGCCTGGCGGGCGCCGGTCTGGTTTGCGGGGCTGGCGCTGATCCTGTTGGAAAACGTGGCACGTAGCGCGCGGAAACTTCGGCTTGAAGCCCGCAAGGTTGTCGATCGAATTGAGACCTGAAGACTTCTGCCGTCCGCATCAGTAACGTCGCATTCAGTCGTGGTCGAGGAACCTCGTTGTATCACGGGCGTCCCGCCCGTGCCCGGTGACTTGAGACGAGGAATGCCGCAATTTCTCGACTACCGCGCCATCGGCACGGGCGAGACGCCCGTGATACGATGACGAGCCTGGTCGCTGGTGGGTCCGCGTATCCGGTAAGCGACTAAATTCTCCTGAATGTTTCACTCGCGCCGGCCTTGGCGCCATTAGATCTCCGGCAAGACATAGGGCTCGCGGCGGGGGCGGTCGCGCCATTCGTTGGCCTGGGCGTCGCCGGGGAATTCCCAGGCTTGTGGATCCCAATTCAGCTTGCGGCCATGCCAATAGGCGAGGTTGATGAGATGGCAGACGGTGACGCTGCCGGCGCCGACGGCTACGTCGGCGATTGGCTTTTGGCGCGTGCGGATGCAGTCGAGCCAGTTTTCGCGATGGCCGGGGGATTTGAACAATCGCTTGTCGCCGGCTTCCAGCGGCTGCTCGAAGATGGAAACCGGGTCGCTGACTTTGTAGCCGCGATTGACGAAGATGCGGCCCTTTTCGCCGATGAAGAGGATGCCGTTGGTTTCGGTGACGATCTGGCGCTTGGCGGTTTTGCCGTCGCGGCCCACGACGGTTTTCGAGCCTTTGTAGACTTCGTTGACGTGCGTGACGACCACGTTATCGCCGACGGGGGTTTTGTGATAAATTGCTTTAGCGCCGTATTCGTCGTCTGGCTTTTCAGGCGGCAGGATTTCGTTGGGGCCGCTGCCGTCCATGTCAAGGGCCCATTGGGTGATGTCGAAATGATGGGCGCCCCAGTCGGTGACGTAGCCGCCGGAGTATTCGCGGTAGTCGCGCCAGCCGGGGTTGAAGGGATAACGGTTTGGCAAGCCCTTTCGGCAGAGCACTTCGTTGTAGGGCCGCTGCGGCGCCTGCCCAAGCCAGACGTTGAAATCGACATTCGGATCCGGCTCCATCGCCGGCAGATCGCACGGCTTGCTCGTGGGTCCAACCCCCACATGCACTTCCTTGATCTTGCCGATCCGCCCGTTGCGGATGTAATCGCAGGCGTCGCGGAAGGGCCCTTCGCTGCGCTGCTGGCTGCCGGTCTGGAAGACGCGGTTGTGCTTGCGCACCGCCTGGATGACGGTTTTCGCTTCGAGGATGGTGAGCGTGAGCGGCTTTTCGCAGTAGATATCCTTGCCGGCCTTGCACGCCTCGATGACGGGAATGGTGTGCCAATGATCCGGCACCCCGATCACCACCGCGTCGATGTCCTTGCGCGCGAGCAGGTCGTGGAAGTCGATGTACTGATCGCACGGCCTGGCGCCGTTGCGTTCCAGGTCCTTGTATTTCTTATCCACGGTGGTGCGCGCTGATTCGCGCCGGAGCTTGTGGATGTCGCAGACCGCGAGGGTTTGCGTATCGCGGCGGCCGGTGAGCGCGCCCAGGTGCCCGCTGGCCTGCTTGCCGATGCCGATGAATCCGAGCGTAATCCGCGCGCTGGGGGCGGCGGCCTTGTCATTGCCCAGGGCCGTTGCCGAGATAATCGTCGGCGCGGCCACGGCCAGCGCGCTGGCGCGTTTCACAAAATCACGGCGGGAAATGGGACGCTTGGACATTGGGGAATCCTTTGTGAAAATGCGATTTCGTTTAGCCGACTTATCTTTGTTCGCAATCGGCGATGCAGACCGCCATCATTTCCGCGGGAGCCGCTTTGAGACAGCGGTCGCGGGATAGATCGCTGTGGAGATATACCTTAACAAGAGGGCGGCGTTTTGACCACATGCGCGACAACCGAGAACTGAGTGCGTGCAAATAAACATGGTTCATCCGACTAATGCGTAGGTAGTTTCGTGTAAAGCGAAGATTTTAAGTTTGAAGAAGTCGGGGTCTCGGAAGCCGTATGCTTGTCGTTGCATGGTTTTGATCTTGTTATTTGTGCCTTCCAATGGCCCGGTGGTGA
>DASRLH010000015.1:0-22428 GCA_035648595.1 Tepidisphaeraceae bacterium | reverse complement strand
CCGCAAGTCCGACGGCCCACCCGGCTGGCTCACCCTCTGGCGCGGATGGAATGACCTTCACCTGATGGTCATGGGCGCGCGGGCGGCTGGACTGGAAAAAATGTGACGAAAGATGAGGCGTCTCGCCCGTGCCTGGTGCTTTGAGCTTAGAAGTACCGCAGTTCCTCTACTACCGCGCCGTTCGCACGGGCGAGACGCCCGTGATACGTCAATCCCATTCCATCCACTATCACGCCGCGCTGCATTGCGGCTGAACTGCTACCGCGTTCTTACCGCACGTACGTGAACTCATCGAGATTGAGCATCAGCCAGGCGAAGCCCTTGAGCCGGGCCGGATCGTTATCCAGGTAATGCAGGGCATGCTCCAATTCCGTGGAGGAAGGCGGGCGCGACAGCGCGGTTTCGTAGGCGAGCTTCACCGCGCCAGTGAGATCGCTGCCGGCTTGCTTGCGCAGCAATTTCGCAAAATCCGCCGATGCCTGCTCGACCTGATTGCTGTTCATCATGAACAGCGCCTGGGGCGCGGTGACGGTTTGGGTGCGCAGGGGGCAGGGGGCGCGGCCATCGTCGACGTCATAGGCTTGCAGGAACGTCGGCATGACATCGCGGCTGGAGGAGAACCCGCGAACGAAATACGCCGCCCGGCGACGGCTTGCGGGATTGGCTTGCATGGTTCCCATCCCCCGCCGCCCGCGCCCTCGGCCGGCGCGATCGTTGACATCAAACGAGCGTCCGCCGACCGATAAGTCCAAATCGCCCGCGTCGGAAAAGATCGAGTCCCAGATCGGCTCGGCCTCCAGCCGTTGCAAGCGGAAATGCCAGAGGAAGGTATCATCCGAATCCGTCTTGATATCGCTCGCGAAGGTTTCGCCATCCGCCTGCGAAGCCAGCTGGTAAGTGCGGGAGGTAACGATCAGCCGATGCAGTTGCTTCATGCTGAAATGGCCGTTCACGAACTCCGATGCCAGCCAATCGAGCAATTGGGGATTGGAGGGAGCGCCGCCGAGGTTGCCGAAATCGCTGGAAGTTTTCTGAAGGCCCTGGCCGAAATGCCACTGCCAGATACGGTTGACGGCTACGCGGGCGAAGAGCGGATTTCGCGGCGCGGTGAGCCAGTCGGAGAAGGCCTCGACGCGGTTTTCGTCGAAATCGATTTTCGCCGGCGCGAAAGGCCAACTCGGCTCAACCGGGTGATTCAACTCCGGCCGCTCGGCGTCGCCGCTGGTGAGGATGTAACTTTTCTGCAGCGCCTTGGCGGGATCAACCTGCACCGTCCAGAACGCGGGTAGGAACGCGGATCGGCGGGCATCATCCGTTGCCCGAAGCTTGCCTTGGAGCTGCTCATACTTGCGGCGCACGGCAGGCGGCATGATCTGCGTGAGCTTGTCGCCATCGATGCGCAGGACGGGGAAGTAGTCGTCGGCGATTTTCTTCTCGGCTGCCGAGCGCTCCTGCTCGGGCTTGCGGATCACCGCTTGCACGTCCCTGGGCAGCATCGCCACGCGGTCTTCGTACAGTTTATTTTTGTATGGCGCGATGAGCTCACCGAGTTGCGCCTGAATCGGCGCCCGCTGTTTCTCCGCTTTATCGAGGGCCTGCCCGCTGGCGAAAATCTCGGCGGGCGTCGCCAGCACGACCTTCTTGAGCACCAGCGGATCAAACAGCGCCTTCATCGCGTAGAAGTCGCGCTTCTTGATCGGGTCGTACATGTGATCGTGGCACTTGGCGCAGCCGACCGTGAGGCCCATGAACGCGGTGGAAACCGTTTCGACGGCGGCGATCTGCAATTCCCCCGCGTTTTTCCCATCGCGCGCCACGTCGCCGCGCGCCAGGAAGCCCAATGCGAACATGTCATCGGGCCGCGGCTCGATGCGCGAGCGAAAGCCGGTGGCGGACATTTGCGTGCGCACCGTCGAGCGGTAGCCGGTCAACTGGGCGCGGACGAATTGATCGTACGGCAGATCTTCGTTCAGTGCTTTGATCACCCAGTCGCGCCACAAGTAGATGCCCGGCGCCGCGATCATGCGCTCGTCGGCATCCGCGTATCGCAACACGTCCAGCCAGTGCCGGGCATAGCGCACGCCATGCTGCTCGCTGGCGAGAAGATGGTCCACCACCTTCTGGTAAGCATCCGGCGAGTTGTCGGCGGCAAACGCCTCCTGCTCGGCCACGGTGGGCGGGATGCCGATCAGATCGAGATAGACCCGCCGAAGCAACGTCCCCTTATCGGCCAGCCCAACGGGCGTCAGGCCGTGCGCCTTATATTGTGCCGCGATGAAGGCGTCGATCGGATTGGTGGAATCCGTCAGCCCCGCGGGAATCGGGGGGCGCACGACAGGCTTCATCACCCACAAGTCGGCCTGTTTGCCCTTAGGCTTGGGAAGCGGGCGCATAGCGGCCGCCAGCGGGAGGGCCGACGCGCAAATCACAAGCAGGTTCAGAAATACGCAACGGAACATTATCTATCTTATACCCTATTTTGCGCAAGGCCGTTGCTACTTATTCAGGGCCTCGTCGGTATTCATCACCTGGCTTGCGAGCAGGGTCCACGCGGCGAGGTCCGCCGGGGGAACTGTTGCATCGGGCGTGGAGTCGCCGGTGGCGATCAGGCTCTTGGCGGCGGCAGCGTCGGCGCGATAGGTCTTGAGGAATCCATCAAGCGACGCCCGGCAGATGCTTCGCTCGTTGAGATCGAACTCGCGCGAGATGACATGCATCGTGATGAAGTCGAGGCGATGATCGAAGTCGTTGCCGGCTTCCTTCATGGCGCGCTGTGCGAGGCACCGCGCGGCTTCAACCCATTGGGGATCGTTCATCGTCACCAGGGCCTGCAAAGGCGTATCCGTGCGCTCCCGGCGGACGGTGCATTCGATGCGGCTGGGGGCGTTGAAAATATCCATAGACGCCGGGGGCGCGCTGCGCTTCCAGAAGGTGTACAGGCTCCGGCGGTACAGGCTTTCGCCGGCATCCTGCTTGTAGAAGCGCGTGTTGCTGCCGGACATCGCCACCGCCTCCCACACGCCCGGCGGCTGGTAGGGCCTGACGCTCGCGCCGCCGATCCGGGGACTCAGCAGTCCGCCGGCGGCCAGCGCGTAATCGCGCAATTCCTCGGCATCCATCCGAAACCGCGGGCCGCGCGACATCAGCCGATTGTCCAGATCCCGCGCCAATTTTTCCGGCGAGGCGGACGCGGACTGGCGATAGGTGGCGGATGTGACGATCAGCCGAAGCATGCGCTTGATGTCCCACGCCTTGAGGTGATGGCCGGCAGGTTTAGAAGAATCTTGCGAGGCGGCAACGCGCCCACCGGCCGGCGCATCGTCCGCCATGCCATCCGCGACAATGCTGGGATTCATGAACTCGACCGCGAGCCAATCGAGCAATTGCGGATGGGAAGGATTTTCGCCCATGATGCCAAAGTCGCCGGTGGTGCGGACGATGCCCTGGCCGAATATTTCCTGCCACATGCGGTTGATGGTGACGCGGGCGGTGAGCGGGTTGGCCGGATCGACCAGCCATTGCGCCAGGCCAAGGCGGTTGTGCGGAGCGCCTTTGGGAAATGGATTGAGGGCGGCGGGGGTAGCGGCGTGCACTTCTTCGCGCGGTTGATCGTATTGCCCGCGAAACAACACATGCGCCGTCGGCACGGAGTTGGGCTTTTCCGCCATTACCAGGGCGATCGGGCTGCGCCGCCGGATGATGCGCTCGTCGGCTTGCGCCTTGGCCAGCGCGATCGACGTTTGCCGGTACGGCTCGTCGAACCGCACAAGATAGAGGTTCAACAATTCATCGCGCTGCGGGCCGGTGAGTTTGGCATCGACGCGGGCCAGGGCTTTTTGCAGGCCGGCCCATTTGGCGACGGCGCGCACTTCTTCGGGAACCAGCGCGCGGGAATAAATACGGAAATCCCCAACCGCCCCGCCATTAAAATCGCGGGCGCCGTCGGAGCCGATGCGAAGCGGGATGGCGGGATCGGTAGTGCCGGCAATGACCGCTTCGCCGGCCGCTTCGTTGTATTGAGGCTTGCCATTGATATAGAGCACCACCCCATCCGCGCCGCCCGATCCATCATATGTTGCAAATACGTGCGACCATTTGCCCGCTTGCAGACGCGGCTTGGCCGCGCGGGCCTGCAACGGCTTGCGAGGGTCCGCGCCGATGAGACGCAAACCCAAAGCGCGGTTCTCGATGTCCAGCACCCAACCGGCCCCTTTGGCCTTTGGATCGAGTTGGCTGGCGACGGCGAACTTGCCATCTGCCTTGGGAACGAAAACCCACGCCCCAAGCGAAAAAGCGTGGCTGGCATCGAAGCCGGCGGCATCCAACTGAAGTGACGCCTTGGGGCCGAAATGAATGGCATTATCGCCATGCGGCCCATCGCCCCATGTCAGGCCTGCGGAAAGCGCCGCCGATTCATCGCAGCCATCAATGCGCATCGCAACGCGCTCGCCATCGCCGGCATCCAGCGGCAGCGACAGATGCTGGCCGGCGGGATCGAGCGGCTCACCGAGCGACCGCGCATCGGCTTTCAGCCAGGCGGCAAATGCGGCTGACGCTTCCTTCTTAAGCTTCTCGCGGCGGGGCTCCATCTCCGCCACGCTTTTTTGTGCCGCCTCCCAGAGCGGCCGGTCCTTTTCACCGGGCACGACAACAACCGGCGGCGTGTCTTTCAGGTTGCCATCCAGGGCGGGCTGCGGCGTATTACGAAAAAAAGCCGTCAGTTGATAAAACTCCTTCTGGGAGATCGGATCGAATTTATGATCGTGGCAGACCGCGCAGCCGACGGTCAGGCCAAGCCAGACGGCGCCGGTCGTTTGGGCGCGATCGCGGGCATACATCGCCAGCACTTCATCGTCGATCGAGCCCAGTTCGCCGGTGGTGGCGTTGCAGCGATGGAAGCCGGTGGCGATCTCCTGATCGAGCGTGTGATGAGGAATCAGATCGCCGGCGATCTGGTCGATCGTGAATTGATCGAATGGCTCGTTGTGGTTGAACGCGTTGATGACCCAATCGCGGTAGGGCCAAAGCTCGACGTAGTTGTCGTTATGGATGCCATGCGTGTCGCCATACCGCGCGGCATCCAGCCAGTAGCGGGCGCGATGCTCGCCATAGCGGGGGCTGGCCAACAACCGATCAACCACCTTCGCGTAGGCGTCGGCGGACTTGTCGTTGACGAACGCCTCCACCTCCGCGGGCGTTGGCGCAAGGCCGATCAGGTCGAGAGATACCCGGCGGATCAACGTCGGCCGATCGGCTTGCGGAGCCGGCTCAAGCCCGTCGGCTTCAAGCCGGGCCAGCACGAAAGCGTCGATCGGATTGCGCGCCCATTTGGCGTTTTTTACCTGGGGCAGCGCGGGCCGGCTCGGTGGAACCAGCGACCATTGCTGTTCCCAGGTCGCCCCCTGCTCAATCCACCGCCGGAGCATCTGCTTCTGGGCGTCCGACAGCGTCTTTCCGGTCTTGGCCGGCGGCATGCGCTCATCGGGGTCTGTGCTGGTGACATGCTTGAACAATTGGCTGTCGCCTGGCTTGTCCGGCGCAACCGCCGGCCCATGCTCGCGCGGGCCAAAGAGGCCCTCCTTGCGATCCAGCCGCAATCCCTCCTTGCGATGCGCCGAATCCGGGCCGTGGCAGTAGTAGCAATTTTCCGAAAGGATCGGCCGGACATCACGATTGAATTGAATGGTAGAAGCCGCCGGAGCCGGCGCGGGCACCGCGTCCGCGCCGCGCGCGGGAAACGAGAACAGCGCGAGGCTGAGCAGGCCGACGGCAAGCGAGCGGATTCCGGGCATATCAAGCCTTACTGCAATGGGGGGCATTCGTTTGTCATCCAGCGATTCGCCAGCATCGACGCGCGGCTGCGCGTTGAGTTGGTGAAACGCGTGTACCGGAACGCACAACGTATCACGGGCGTCTCGCCCGTGCGGGTTGCGTTCAAATCGGCGAAAAGCGCAACATCCAAGCTTACGCCATCGGCACGGGCGGGACGCCCGTGATACGTCACGCCGCTTTCCATCCGTGTCAACCGCGGCTGACACAATCGTTTCATTTCTCAGGGCGTCGGCCCAAACGGCGCCGGGGATTCGCCTTTCGAGCCGGGTGATGTAGCCGGCAATTCATCCGCCTTCTTCCCCGGCTCGCGCTTGCGCTTATTGTGCCACACAACGAACGCGACGATCAAGATCACCAGGACGATTGTGCCCAGCAGCATGGCGCCCCTGACGCGATCCACCATCTCCCTGAGACGATGCATGTTGCTGGCGAAGGTGTATCCGAGCATTATGAAAATCCCGCCGCTGACGACCGCGGCCAAGCCGTCGGCGATCAGGAATTTCCAAAACGGAAACCGCGTCGCCCCGGCGACCACCACCATCGCCCCGCGCACGCCGGCAAACATCCGCCCGATCACCACCACCCACACGCCCCAATGGGCGAACCAGTGCTCGACGCGCGCCATGCGATCGGGATTGACGTGCCGGCCAATGACCGGGATTTTGCTGACGTCATGGCCGAACTTGCGGCCCAGGGAATAGAGCACGCAATCGCCGCCGATGATGCCGAACCAGGCACAAATCGCCGCGATCGCCCAGTGAAACTGCCCGTGCTGGATCAACACGCCGGCCGTGATCAACGGCACATCTTCTGGAAGCATCAGACCCAGGCCGCAGGCGAACAAAAGTCCAAACAGCGCCGGATAGCCGCCCACCACGATCGCGTGGTGGATCCAATGGCCGAGTCTTTCGCTCAAGCCGATCGCGAGAATAAACAACATTAGAGGCATTATTGATCGCTTGGCCTATGCACTCTCAACCACGCAAAAAAACCGGCTGCCAGGCAGCGGCCCTCGGCACCCCTACCGGGCTGGCCATGCAAAATCCGAATTGGCGTTTTTCTGCTTTCTGCTTTCTTCCTTTGGATTTGTTTCGGATTTCGTGCTTCGGTCGTGGCGGCCGACCATTGCGGTGCGGTGATTTAGCCTCGTTTTTGAACTGAAAACATGGTTCTGCAACGGTGTGCCGCCACGACTCGTGCTTCGGATTTCGGATTTCCGCCTCTCGCATTGCAATTCATGTCCGTAGCTGCCGCATCCGCCAGTTCCAAAACTATATGTAATACATCTGCTCCCGCGCGTCGGCGTTTTTATTGACGTGCTCCATCAACTGTTCCAGTGAGAGGTTGTCGAGCACCTGGTCGGTGGCGCCAGTGAGCCGCTCGTTGAGCAGGTGGACGGCCATTTCGCCGGGCGTGAGGTCGGCGTTGGACGCGGCCTTTGTGTCGGTGAGCCTTCCCTCCAGCCGGCGCACCACTTCGCCGACGCGAATGTCCTTTGGCGGGCGCGACAGGCGATACCCCCCTTCGCGGCCGATTTTGCTTTCCAGAAACCCGCCCCGCCGCAGGGTGAGAAGAATGGCCTCGAGGAACTTGGTGGGCAGTCCTTCCTGCCCGGCCAGATCGCGGGATTGAACGAACGTGCGCGGATAAAGCCGGGCCAACTGCACGACGGCACGAACGCCGTATTCGGTTTGCTTTGACAGCCGCAACGTGTTCTCCGCGGAATCCCACGTCCCTGCGGCTAACGGGCAGAAGGAATGTCTGCCCCACCAAATCGCCACAAACACGAGTTACACACTCAACGGCAGTCTAAGTGAAGGCGATTGAATATTCCACCGTGTTTGAGGGTATACTCACGCGGATGCCACGCCAAAACTTTGCGATCACGTTGGCCCTCGCGGCCCTGATTCTGTGCGCTGGCGGCGCCACGCGCCCGCCGGGCCACGCGGAGGTGAAAGAGGCGGTGCTCAACCTTTCGGCCCTTCAGCCCGGCCAGCAGGCGGTGATCGCGGTGGTTGTCGATATCGCATCCGGCTTTCACGCCCAATCGCGCGAGCCCATTGGGTTGGACGCTGACAGCGTTAAGGAAGTGCGCTTCGACGTTCAACTGGACAAGGGTTTTCCGCTGAAGGCCTATGAGCCGGTCTACCCGGCGGGCGAAACGCATCAATACACGGTCGGCACGCTCAATGTCTATACCGGGCAGGTCATCACCTACGTGCCATTGGAAATAAAAGCCGACGCCAAACCCGGACCACTGAAACTGACGGGAACCGTAAGCTACCAGGCGTGTGACGCCAACGCCTGCTATCAGCCGCAGGCAATCCCATTCACGGTTGAGACGTCGGTGGTCGCGCCAGGGGCGCATGTCGATGGGCAGCATGCCGGGCTGTTCAAGAATTTCGATCCGACGACCTTTTCCCGCGTCGGCGGCCCTGCCGCGCCGTCCCCGGCAGCCGCGCCCAGGGGGCAGTTGCTCTTTGGCCGATTCGAGCTGAAGCACAACTCGTACGTGCTGGCGTTTATCGCGGCGTTTCTGGCGGGGATTATTTTCAATGCCGTGCCCTGCGTGCTGCCGGTGCTGCCGATCAAGGCGATCGGGTTTTATGAAGTCTCGAAGCACAACCGCGCGCGGAGCATCGCCTATGGCGCGGTTTTCAGCCTGGGATTGATCGCCAGTTTCGCGGCACTGGCGATGGTGGTCGTGGTTTATCGCGTGGTGGGATGGGGCGAAATTTACAGCAACGTGTGGTTCAACATTGGCATCGTGGTGGTGCTGCTGGTGATGGCGGTCGGCACGTTCGGCGCGTTCAGCGTCAACCTGCCGACGGCCGTCTACAACCTCACGCCGCGCCACGATACGTACCTGGGCAACTTCCTGTTTGGCATCCTGACGGCGGTGCTCTCAACGCCCTGCACCTTCGGGCTTTTCCTGGGGCTGCTGGTTTGGGCGGCGAGCCAGCCGGCGGCCATCGGCGTGTCGCTGGTCATGATGGTCGGGGTGGGGATGGCGTTCCCCTACTTCCTGCTCAGCGCCTTCCCCGAACTGGCCCGCCGATTCCCGCGCACCGGGCCCTGGTCGGAACTGGTCAAGCAGTTAATGGCGTTCATGTTGCTGGGCAGCGCGATCTTCTTCGCCCGGCGGTTCATCGTCCCCTATTCCGGGCCCGATGCCTTCTGGTGGATTTTGTTTGGCGTGGGCGTGTTTACCGGGCTGTATCTCATCGGCAAGACCTTCACCATTTCGCCGGGCGCGCGGCCCAGGCTGGCGGCGTTGGTCATCGCGGCGCTGATCGTCGGCGGGATGCTGATCGTGGTGTTGCACATCGTTCGCCAGCCGTATGCCTGGGCCCCCTATTCGGCAAAGGCGCTTGATGATGCCCGCAAGGGCGACCGCGTGGTGGCCGTTGAGTTTACCGCCGCCTGGTGCAGCACCTGTCAATACCTGGACGCCACCACCCTGCACGATGCCGCCGTGGTGGCGACGGTGAAGAGCGCGAACGTCGAAATGTTGAAGGCCGACCTGACCTCCAGCCGCGCGGACGGCTGGCCGCTGCTCAAGCGGATCAGCGATGAGGGCGTTGCCGCCATCCCGTTCACGGCGGTGTATGGGCCGGGAGTCAACAAGCCGTTGCAACTTCGGGGCATCTACTCCGTGACCGAATTCCAAGCGGCGATCGGGAAAGCGGGCGGGAAAAGGGTGGCGATGCGATAGATTTCGCGGGAATGTTCAGTAGCCCGGAAAAAGCGCGATTAACCACGAAGTCACGAAGACACAAAGAAAATCAAGCCATTCCCAACTCATGCTTTTGCGCAGGCTGCGACTTTTGATAGGAAGCGTTTTGGGATGTAAGTGTTGACCCTGAATATATTTCTTCGAAGATATCCTGCGAAATCTTGTCGAGACTGCAAGAATATTTGTAAGATCGACACAGAAGTCTGCCACGAATGAACACGAATAGGCACGAATAATTTCTCTTATTCGTGTGCATTCGTGTCCATTCGTGGTTTCCCTCTTTCTTTGGGTTGCGGGCTCGCCCGCCCTGAGTGCCTTCGTGACTTCGTGGTGAATAATCCGGGCTAGCCGTCGGGATCCTGGATCGGGGCACGGCACGACCGAGCCCGCTATAATACCTCCCATGGCAAGCCCTTTCCCCGGCATGGATCCGTACCTCGAAGGATTCTGGAATGACGTGCACGGCAAACTCGTCGCGTACATCGCCGACGATCTGAACGAACGGCTTCCCGCGCGATTCCGCGCGACAATGCAGGAGCGCGTGGTGATCGCCGATCTTGAGCAGCCGCTGGGCGGCGTGCGCTATCCGGATATTGCCATTCTCGATGCGCCGCGCATTGCGTCCGGCGGAACGGCTGTCCTCTCCGCCCGCGCGCTGGTCCGTTCGCCCGCTCTGTTGAGTTATGCGGGCGATCCGCTCACTGAATATTCCGTGGAAATCGTCGACACGAAATTCGGCCAGAAAGTGGTGACGGCAATCGAGGTGCTCAGCCCGGAGAACAAACGGCTTGGTGACGGGATGCAGCAGTTCCAGCGCAAGGCGGCCGAGTACCGTGCCGCCCGCGTTGGGCGGGTGGAAATTGATCTTCTGCGCGAAGGCCGCCGGCCATTTAATTTCCCGCGGCGCCTGCTGGGCCCCAACCTGCAAAAGCCCTATTACGTGACGGTCTATCGCGGCTGCAAGACCGACGAATGCGAGCTTTATGCGATCGACCTGCGCGAGCCACTGCCGGTGATCAACGTTCCATTGCGTGCCGATGACGCGGACGTGCAACTGGATCTTCAGCCGCTGATGGAGCACGTCTACCGGACGGGCCGTTTCCCGATTGATTATGCCGGCCCCTGCGATCCGCCGTTGGAAGGCGACGATGCGCAATGGGCGGGCGGCATGCTTGCCGGACTTGCACAAGCCAACAGCGGCAAGCCATCTGTGCCGTGAATGGGGAAATGAATGATTAACAATTCGGGAGAAAGGCGCTTCGCGCCATTCGTAGGGTTCGCTTCAGCGAACGCGGTCCTCGGCGCGGCATGGCCAATCCGCGTTCGCTAAAGCGAACAATAACGGGACACGAACAATAACGGGACAGTCCCGTTTGCAAATGGGGACTGTCCCGTTTTCTCAGCCGAGCGGCATGCTTGCCGGGCTTGCACAAGCCAACAGCGGCAAGCCATGTGTGCCGTGAATGGGGAAATGAATGATTAACAATTCGGGAGAAAGGCGCTTCGCGCAATTCGTAGGGTTCGCTTCAGCGAACGCGGTCCTCGGCGCGGCATCGCCAATCCGCGTTCGCTAAAGCGAACCCTACGAAAACAGACGGCGGAGCGGGGTTACCCTGGCCGTCCGGCGAGGCCGGCGATGACGGCGGTCAGCTCGTGCAAGTCCACGGGCTTGGGCATGTGCACCTGGAAGCCGGCGAGCAGGGCCTGGCGCTGGTCGTCGGCGTGGACGAACGCGGTCAGCGCTACCGCCGGGAGATCGGCGGCGCTGTAGCCGGCCTGGCGCACCTGGCGGATCAGATCAAAGCCGTCCTCATTGGGCATGCTGATGTCGCTGATGAGCACATGCGGCAGCGGCTCATGGCCCTTCCGATCGAGCGCCGCCATCGCCTCGGCGGCCGTGCCCGCGGTCGTGACGGCAGCGCCGGCATGGCCCAGCACCTTGGCCATCAGCCGTCGAACGTCCCGCTCATCATCCACCACCAGCAGGCGAAGCCCATCGAGGCGCACGACCGGCAACGCCGCCGCCGCCGCCAGTTTCACCAATTCATCATTGGGCGTCTCGCCGGCGGGGACGTCCTCGCCGTCTTGCTGTGTGTCGCGGAGGCCCACGACTGGAAATCGAACGATAAACGTTGACCCGCGCCCTTCGCCGGGGCTGCGCGCTTCGACGTTGCCGCCGTGCAGTTCCACCAGTTGCTTGACGATTGACAGTCCCAGCCCCAGCCCGCCGAATTTCCGCCGGGTGCTGCTGTCGGCCTGGCGGAAACGGTCGAAGACAAAGGGCACGAGGTCGGCGGGCATGCCCTGGCCGGTGTCGGTCACCTGGATTTTGATCTCGTTGCGCTCGCGCGAGACCGCCAGCCTCACCGCTCCGCCGATGGGCGTGAACTTGATGGCGTTGGACAACAGGTTCCAGACCACCTGCTGCATCCGCATGGCATCGCAGGAAACTCCATTGGCCGCCGGGTCGAGGTGCGCTTCGAGGGTGATGTTTTTTGCCTTGGCTGCCGCGCGCACCACGTCCAGCCCGCCCCTGGCCACCTCGCTCAGATCGCACGGCGCGATCTCCAGCCGCAGCTTGCCCGAAACGATGCGCGCCACGTCCAGCACGTCGTCGATCAACTGCACCTGCACCTTGGTATTGCGCTCGATAACGTCCAATCCCTCCTTCAAGTCCTCCTGGGTGCATTCATGGGACCGCAGGATGCTCATCCAGCCGAAGATGGCGTTGAGCGGGGTGCGCATCTCATGGCTGAGCGTGGCCAGGAATAAATCCTTGGAGTGGTTGGCGGCCTGCGCCTCCTCCCTGGCTTGGCGCTCCTGAATCTCGCTCGCCTGGAGCGCCTCCTCGGCGCGGCGTCGTTCCTGGATCTCGGTGTCGCGGGAGATGATGATCGCCGCGGCACGGGTGAGATTGCCGGCCAATTCCATCTCGCGCGGCGAGGCATCGCGCGGATCGCGGAAATACATCGCAAAAGTGCCCACCACCCTGCCAGCTTGCGTTTGGATCGGGAAGGACCAGCAGGCGCGGAAGCCATGCTCCTGGGCAAGTCCCAGCAACGGCGCCCACAGCGGGTCCCGCGTGACATCACGGGTGATGACCGGCCGGCCCAGATACGCGGCCGAGCCGCACGCCGGAGAGTCCGGGCCGATCTCAAGTCCGTTCACGACCTGGACGTATGAGTCGGGCATCGCTCCGCCGCCGGGGATGCCATACAGGCGGGTGCCTTCGGGGTTGGCGATGAAAAACGCCGCTCTGACGCCGTCCCCGGCTTGTTCCATGGCGGCGCGGGCAAGAATCCCGGTTGAATCGGCGAGCGAAGCGCCATTCATCGCCGCTTCAAACGCCTCCTTCTGGCTAATGATCCGTAATTCGCCGTCGCGCAGC
This sequence comes from Tepidisphaeraceae bacterium, assembly GCA_035648595.1. Classification (GTDB taxonomy): domain Bacteria; phylum Planctomycetota; class Phycisphaerae; order Tepidisphaerales; family Tepidisphaeraceae; genus RYN-428. The sequence goes on along the minus strand of DASRLH010000015.1, from coordinate 9,472 downwards.
TCCAAAGCGAGTTTTTCCGCGTCGCCCACGAGCTCATGCTGGCGGATGCCGGACACCAGCAGCGACTCGTTGATCTCCCGAGCCGCCTTGCGGAACCCCACGAGCTCCGTGCTGTCGGTCACCTGAATCAAAACCCCGATGGGCTTTTCTTCCGCGCCGCCGGCAGGGCTGAGAATGGCCCACGCAAGGTACGACCAATAGGCGGCCGGGGTATCACCGTTTTCGTCTTGCGCGCCGTGGAAATGCTCCTGCTCGGCCAGTGCCTCGGGTTGGCCGGTCTCCAGGACGCGGTCCAGAAGCGGAGCGCAGCCGTTGGCCATCCCCTCGTGCACGGCCTCGACGAACGGGCGTCCGAGCAGATGCCGGCCCTCCTTTCCCACAAGCTGACGAAACGCCGGATTGGCATAGCGCACGATGTGCGCCCGCCCTTCCACCGCGACCATCGGTTGGGGCGAGAGTTGAGCCAGGAACCGGCAGAGTTGCGGGAACTCGTGAGGCTTCTCCCAATCAATATGCTGTAATGTCGCCTGCATCCCGCGATCCTTTCGCCGATGGCATGGTAGCGTCCGCCGGCAATTATACGCCTTCCATTTGAATTTTGCGCGCCGGGGGGCGTGCTGGCCAAAGGAACTTGGCGCAATGCCCGGATCGAGCGCGCGATTTAGGTGGGAAGCGTATTATTCTTCCTGCTCCCCGGTCAATTCCTCCATCGATCCAGCGATGCTTTCCAGGCCCCGGTCCCATGGCGCGGGGACGCCGGTGGTCAGGCCGCGATAGCCTTGCAGACGTTCGCCGATGACAATGCCCTTGGAGGTGACCTGGTACTCGCGCATGTCAATCGAGTGTTTGCCGCTGCGCATCTTAACCACAAGCAGCATTCGGCGAAACTGGCCATTGATCGACACATACCGCATCCGGATGATGTCATCGCTTAAGAATGAGATGGCATAATTGGAAAGGCCCAGCGAAGTGAAGTTCTCCTCCACCTCCACGGTCGAGATGATCGTCACCCCCAGGCGCGTGACGGCGCCGACCATGCGGTAAAGCGATTCGCGGAAATCGGTGCGGAAGCCGGGGGCCAGGGCCAGCTCGAAGCCCACGAGTGAATCGATCACCAGCCGCTTGGCCTTGGTTCGCTTCACGGCGGCCACCACCTCGTACAACGTCTCATCCACCGACAAATCCAGGGGCCGCAGATAAATGATTTCCAGCGTGCCCTTCTTGAGGGCGGCGTCGAGGTTCATGCCCAGTTTGGCGGCGCGAGCGGCATATTCATCGGGGAGTTCCTCAAAAACGGCGACGATGCCCGGCTCGCCTTGCTCCAGCCCTTCGGCAATGAAATGGGTGCCCATAATGGATTTCCCCGCGCCCGACGGGCCGGCCGCGAGGAGGCTATGCCCGGAGGGGATACCGCCGCCCATCATCGCATCCAGCCCGGCGATGCCCGTTGAAAGCCGCCGGGCGCCCTTCTTCTTTGGAAGGTTGTCGGTGAGGCCGAAGGTGCGCGGGAACGTCTGGATTCCGCCGCTGGTGATGCGGAAGGTGTGCAGCCCGGGCACGGTTTCCTGCCCGCGCAGCTTCACGATCTGCATCTTGCGGACGATGGAGTTTCGCTCGATGGATTGCGAGAGCCAGAACAACCCGTCGGCGACAGTGAAGACGGGGTTATCGCGGATTTCGCCCTCGGTGTATTCGCCGATGAGGAAGGTGGTGGCCTGCCAACTGGTGAGATGAAGGGCCAGCCGCTGGACGAAGCCCTGTAGTTCCACGTCGTCGCCGCCGCTGCCTGATGTTCCGCTCTGTGCCTTGCGCACGACGGTGCGGAAGGAGTCCACCACGACGATGCCGGGGCTGGCCGCCTCGACCTCCCGGATGATCTCATCGAGCACCGCGCCCAGATCCTTTTCCAGCACCACTTCGCTGAGATTGATGAAACGCACGGCCTTGTCGAGCTTGGATTGGTCGAAGAAGTCAAACTGCTGCTGATAGCGCAGCATTTTGATGGCCGGCTCGCCCAGCACGGTGAAGTAGAGGGCGGGCTTTTCGGGGGTAGCGTTGGCGAAAATGATCTGATGCGCCAGGGTCGTCTTGCCGCAGCCCGGCGACCCCGCGATGATGTTGAACGAGAATTCGGGCAACCCGCCGCCCAGGATTTCGTCCAGGCCCGGCACGCCGGTCTTGAGCTTGTGGATGATGACTTTGCCGTGTTCGCTCATGGGGTGTCCTTGGTCTTTTTGCCTATCGCGCCCGCGGGAGCATTCGGCCAAGCGCTGTACACCATTTGGAGCGTCAGCGGCTCGCCGATGAAAAGGACCAGCAGGTCCAGCAGATGGGCCACGAGCAGTTGCCCGCCGGCTTCGCAGGACGCATCCGCCGCCGATTCGGCGCTGGTATGGGCCGCAAGTGTTTCGAGGCCCGCCAGGCCGCCATCTTCAAGAACCCGCACACCCGCCGATGAAGGATCCTGCGCCCTGGCCAGGGTGAGCGCCCGCGTCAAAAGAGATCGGAACCCCGCAGCGCCCGCGAAGGCGGTGAGAACGCGCTGAAGCTTGTTGCAAACCCCGACGATTTGATCGCCGGCTGCGCGCGCGGCGTTTTCATGACCATTTGGCGATTTGCGGCCGCGCGCCGCTTCCAGGGCGATCAGCTTGGCCGCAAGCTCCATTGATTTGGAAGAAGCCGGATTCATCGGAAGAACTCTGTGTGCCCGGCGGCCCGCGCCGGCGCACCCTCGGCATATTTTTGACTCGGTCATCAATCAGCCAAGAATATGATAGCGGCTCATTGCCGCCAATGAAATAGGGTATCATCGCCGCGTAGCCACGGCAACTTCCAGGAAACGGTCGATTGGCTCGATGGCCGTTGGCAGGCAGCCGATTGAAATGCACCCCGGCGCCTCGGCCATCCTTGGCACATCAGCGGCGCTGAGGAAAAGGATAGGCAGCGGTCGTGTCTCAACGAGGCGTACTATCCGCGGCAGCAGGTCTTGCGCGTCACCCTGAATATCCGAGCGGCCCCCGGCAACAATCAGGCAATCACACTGATCCAATTCTTCAGCCGTGGATGGCACGTCCCTGCGCAGATCAACCTGGGCCGCCGAGAGTCGAAGCAGGGCGTGGAGCGGGTCGAGGTTCGCATATTCCTCGTGCCGTGCATACGCGATCCGAATCGGACGTTTTGGAATGGGCTGCTGGCACGCTTCGTTGATCTCCGATCCAGAGAGCCCCGCCATTACGGCGGCGGCCCCAAGAGCCTGGGCTCTTATCGCCGCGTCATCCACAACGGGCAATTCAGAGCCCAGGGTATTGTGGCATTCCACCTTGGAAATCGGCAGCACGGGTTCGTCCAAGGTGGACGCCAGCATCAGTCCGTGCGCGTAAAGATTTGCGATACGGAGGCAGCGCCCCAGTGCGCTGCCGGCGCCAGAGGGCTGCTTATGCGCCTGGCGCTCGAAGAATTCCTGGATGGGCGCGGTTATCACGCCCGGCAAGCCGAGCCGCAACAGCAGCATCGACACCAGATCGCTATAGGGAAGCCCAAAAACAATCGATTCCACCTGGCGTTGCGGCTGACCGGTCGCCCGCGTCAACTCCACCACCTGCTCATATTCCTTGCTGAAGTACTGCCGGAGGATAATGTCGGAAAGATCGTGGCAGAGCCCCACGATATATGCCACGCCCTGCGGAGCGGCGGCGCTCACGGGGGTTAGCACGTTCATCAGGGCGGCGACGGCGAGGCTGTGCTGCCAACTTCTCAGCACACTGCTCCCGGCGGGCGCCGAGCCGCACGCTTCAAAGACGCCCACGGTTGTAACGAGGTTTTGGACGCCCGCGAGCCCGATCTGTTTGACGGCATCCTCCACCGTGGCGATCCGGGAACGCGCGGACGCGAAGGCCGCTGAATTGGAGATGCGTAAGACACGCGAAGCGAGGACCGGATCCCGCTTGAGGGAGTGGGCGACGTCGTTTACCGTCCCGCGGGGCGAGCCGATGATTGCGATCAGTTCCGCGATGCCGCCGGGCAACGTCTTGACCGGCGCTGATTCCACACGGCGCAGCATTTGCTCGCCGGTCAGCAGAACGACGCCGGCGGCCTTCGCCGCCTCAAGGATCGATTGCTCGCCACCCGGGGGCGCGACGGACAATCCGCGCGGGGAAGCGGCAGCCTGGCTGGGAATTGCAGTGGGTTGTGCTGCTTGTGAACCCGTGGTCCCCTTCGCGTCAGGAGCAATGTATTTGCGAACACGGGTCAAAAGCTCGGCAAGATTGAACCGTGATTTGAGCAAATAATCTCTCACGCCCAGTTCGCCTCCCCTAATGATGTGGGCCTTTTCCGATGAGGCGGTGAGCAGGATGACCGGGGTGGCGGCCGTCCGAGGATCGCGGCGCATCATCGCCAGCACCTCAAGTCCGTCCATGCCCGGCATTGAAAGATCAAGCAACACGAGGTCCGGGGGCTGCGCCTTCATCTTGCCCAATGCCCGCGGGCCGTCCTCGGCGCAGTCGGTTTGATAGCCGGCGTTGGCGAGGAGGGCCGCGATCGGTTCGCGTATGACGGCCGTGTCATCAACGATGAGTATCCGCGCCATCGGCGCTTACCTCCGGTGTGATGGGCTCCTTGCCCCGGTCGTAGCCCTTTACGCCGCGTATCAACTCCACCAGCGCTTTGACATCGTCCATTACCTTGGCGATGGCACATGTTTCGATCAAGTTTTGCTCGGCGCGCGCGGCCAGGTCGGTCATTTCCGCGAATCCGTACATTCCTCCAGTACCCTTTAATTGGTGCAACAACTGGCGCAGGGTATCCAAATCACCGCCGTTGGCGAGCTCCAGGAGCCGATTCACCTGCGTGGGTAAGTCGGCAATGAATGCAGGCAGGAAAGGCGCAATGTCCGGATCACCTGGCGGGCAACTCACTTCGGCGGGAGCCTGGGTCACCCCCTGGGGGTTACTCGCCGAACGCGCGAATGCGGGAAGATATTTCGCGGCCATTTCGATCAATATCCGCTTCTCGATCGGTTTGGAAAGGTAATCGGTGCATCCGGCGCTGATGCACTTGGCGCGATCGCCGCTCATGGCGTGTGCGGTGAGCGCGATGATCGGCGCCGCATAGCTCTTGCTTCGCAGGATCGCCGCCGCCGAGTATCCGTCCAACTCGGGCATCTGCATGTCCATCAGGATCAGGTCAAACGGCCTCTTGGCGGCAACCGCCGCCATCGCCTTCTCGCAGGCGACCCATCCATTCTCCGCCACCTCCACGGTCGCGCCAGCCGTTTCGAGGTAGTAGGAAATCACCCGTTGATTATGAACCCCATCCTCCGCCAGAAGAATCGCGCCGCTGAGTCGGGGAGTGCCTGGCTCTTCTTGGACCGGATCGCCCTGGCAAGAAGAGTTGCTGACTGCTTCGTGCATCTTGAAGAGCAGGGGCACGCCCTCAAGGCTTCCGGTTTCTACGGTGACAGTGAAGCGGCTTCCGCAGCCTGGGCGGCTCTGTAGGGCAATGTCCCCGCCGAGCATCTGGGCAAGGCGTTTGCAGATGGACAGGCCCAGGCCCGTCCCGCCGAACCGGCGCGTCGTCGAGGTGTCGGCCTGCGCGAACGGCTGGAAGAGCGTGGCCGACTGTTCCTCGGTCATTCCGATTCCGCTGTCGATTATTTCCAGGCGAAGTCGGGGCGCGGGACTTCGCGGGTCGTTCTCGAGGCTGACGACCACCTGCACTCCGCCGGCTTCGGTGAATTTGATGGCATTGCCAATCAGGTTGATCAGAATCTGCCGCAGTCGCGTGGGGTCGGTCTGAATTGTCGCGGGAACCGGGCCCGCGTACGTCACGCCCAGCAAGAGTTTTTTCTCGACGCCACGCACCCGCATCAGCGAGATCGATTCCGAAAGGATCTGGGAAGGATCGCATTCGATTCGCTCCACTTCCAGCTTGCCGGCCTCGATCTTCGAGATGTCCAGGATGTCGTTAAGGACCGACAGCAGGTGCTCGCTTTGACGTCGAATCGTGTGGATACAGTCGAGACGATCACTTGACGACTGCGCGGGCGCCAGCAGCATGTCGGCATAGCCAAGGATCGCCGTCATCGGAGTACGGATTTCGTGGCTCATGTTGGCCAGGAAGGCGCTCTTGGCGTGATTGGCGGCTTCCGCGGACTGCGTCGCGGTTACAAGTTGCTCCTCGGCCAGTTTCCGGTCGGTGGCATCCTCCGCGATGCCGGCGAGCCGGTAAATGCGGCCCTGCTGATCGCGAATTGCGAACCCGCGGGCTCGAATATGCCGCACTTGGCCGTCCGCCCGGCGGATTTGATAATCGGCTTGAAATCGCCCGGTGGTGGCGGCCTCCGCGAAGGCGTCCCGGACCCGCGCCCGATCTTCCTGCTCAATCGCCTCCAACCAGTTCGTTGGGTGTTCGTACACTGATTGGCAGGTCCGACCCCAAACCTGCTCGAAGCGCGGACTGACGTAAAGGACTTCGCTGCCATCGGCCGCCATAATCCAAAACACCGAGTCCACGGCCTCGGCGAGTTGGCGGAAACGAAATTCGCTCTCCAGCATTGCCTGCTCGGCGCGCTTATGCCGATTCATGCCGCGTTTCACCAGAGTTCCGGATATAATGACGAATACGAACGTGGCGAGCGTCCCGACCGCGATCGTTGCCAGCGTACTGCGACCGGCCTTACTATCCTGGTAAAGATTCTGCGCCAACTTCTGTTGTTCCTCGCGGGCGGAGCGAACCAGAATCTCGCGAAGCTCGTCCATGTATTGCTTGCCTTTGCCGGACTTTACAACGCTTGCGGCCTCATTAAGGTTGCGGCCCCTGCGCAAATTAATCGTGCGTTGGAGTTCGGCGAACTTCGCGTTTACGAGGCTTTCGATCCGCTCGCGGCTTCGGAGCTGAGTGGATGACCCGTTGTTTTGGCGGCGGAGGCGTGCAAGCGTTTGTTTAAGCGCCCGGGAAGCGTCGTCGTACGGCGCCAGGTACGGCTCTTCGCCCGTCAGAAGATAGCCCCGCTGGCTCGTCTCGGCGTCGGTCAACTCGGTGGTCAGGTCGCGGAGTGTTTGCAGGTTCGCCAGAGATTGCTCATCAACAATGTTTCCCGCGATGACTTGCGAGGTGCTGTGGTACGCGACGCCTCCGATCAGGCACAGCATCAGCAGTGCGATAGTAAATCCCGCGACCACGACCTTTTCATGAGACCAGTTTTTCAGGACGGACGCCGCCGGCTGGACGTCGGGGCGGGCACAGAACGTTCCAATTGACAGAAAAAGGAGCGCGATCGCGGTATTCAAAGCCATGGGAATGGATTGGCCCACGACGAACAGCAACGCAATCGAATAGCCATATCCGATGGTTGCCAATAGCGCCGCAATTCCGACCACGGCGGCAAGTATGGGTGATGCGGCCCACCCGCGCCGCACTCTCCAATCCATCATCAGGAGGGACATGCCCAACAGCAAAATGCAAAGCGCGGTATTGGGCGCCATCTGGTTTCCGGCCAGCTTCGCGGTGAACAGGAACGTATCGAAGTTGCAGTGGATAAGTTTAACAGTGCCGATCAGCTTCAATGCGGCCACCGCCATGATCAGTCCACCGAGCAGGCGACCCGCCCCACGAAGTGCGGCGATACCCTGACCCTCGCGGCTCAGCCATAGCGCGGCTGCCGCGAGAATCAGGCACACCGCTGTTACTGAATTCATGGAAGCAGGCTGATGAAGGCTCTTCAGGAAGTCGGAACCCCGCGACCATCCGAGAAGACCCAGGGAACCCAGCGCTGCCGCAAGAACGGCGGCTGTCGGCGGTACGAGGCCGATCGATCGCGCCCGGCTTTGTGGAGGGTGACTGTCAAACATGAATATGATTTCCCAGAATCGGCCTCTCATCGGGGCGTGGCGCGTCCGCGCCGTTCAGTGTCGGCGAGCGCTCATTGATCCGAACGAATTGGAACGGGAGCCGTGGCGCTCTTCCATCGCTTCGGCAAGAACCCACGCGAACCTACAGGAAAAGCGGAAAATCCAATAGGAATATCCAGCCTCGTTCCTCCGCGCATACAGCGTGTGCGCGATGATGGCGCGGAGGCGCCTTGCGAATGCTGCAGCGCCCTCTGGTTTGCCGAGAACCGCGCGAGCCTATAAGATCCTCAACGTGAAATCCCGCGGTGCGATTCCCTTTGCGGCCAATTGCGCCGCAACCGTCGTGGGGTCGGTGAGCCGGTGGAGGTTGAACGACTTGCCGCTGGCCGCATCGGTCGCGGAGACGGCGGCGATGAGCTGGGCGGCGGCTCCGAAGGGAATCGTGTTGTTGGAGAACTGCACGGTCCCCAGCGACAACCCATTGAGCCGGTCGGCGGCAATCGAGGAATTGACATCCGAGACCACGCCTTTGTGCTTCCGCAGCGAGACGCTTCGGATGAAATCCTGGGCCGTCAGGTCGGTGGCGGAGGCGGGGAGCGATTGATTCACGGCGGGCCGGGCGCCGGCGTAGATCTGCGAGTCCAGCAGATTGCCGGCGGTGATGGCACCCAGATTTCCCGCGGAACTGAGAGTCGAATTGACCAGCGAACCGACCGACAGCGAGGTCAGATCCATCGCGCCGGCTCCGCTGAAGGTGAGGGTCGAATCGTGCAGGCTCCCGCCGATGCGGATCACATGGACGATGGAGGCGTTGAGCGCGAAACTCGCGTCGCGCTTAATGATAATCGAGCCGATGGATGGCGCGGAAATCACGCCCGCCGAGTTCCAGGAGACGGCTTGAATATTGCGGATCATCGTCGTTGAAACGACGCTGATGCTATTGGCCGAGTTGATCTGGAAGGCGAGCAGCGGGCCATTGATGTTGATGGCGCTGTCATTGGCCGAGCCGAGCACCAGCCGATTGAGCGCGCCGTTGACGGAAAGACCGCCGATGAGGTTCGTAGTGGGGGCGAGGATGCTGCCCAGGGCGCCATTGGAAGTGAAGCCGCCGATATTCACGGTTCGCTTGCCGCCGTGGGAGAGGATGCTCAGGACGGTGTGGGTATTGGTGCCGGTGGTGTTGATGCTGGTGATGACCAGATTCGTTCCGGTGACGATTTCGATGCCCTTGAGGAACGTGGGCGTGATGGTGTCGCCGGCAAAATCCACGGTCGCAAGGCCGGGCCCGCGGATAACGATGTTGGTGACGGTGCCGTCGGCGGCAATGAAACGGACGATGCGGTTGGCGCCGATGCCGACCGTGGCGTCGAGGGTGACGCCCTGGGGTAATGACGCGGAGGCGACGTTGCTGTAGTCGGAATATCCGCCGCTGTTTTGGGCGCGCACGCGGTATTGGTAGAGGGCGCCCTTCACCAGGTTGGTATCGGTGAAGGTGGTGGTTGGCAGGGGGCCGGCGATTTCGATGAAGGTGGTGTCGCTGGGGCCTTGGCGCTCGACGTGGTAGCTGGTGGCTGTGGGCGAGGCGATCCAGTTCAAGACGACCTGGGTCTTGGAGGATGCGT
>DASRLH010000014.1:0-5548 GCA_035648595.1 Tepidisphaeraceae bacterium | reverse complement strand
ACTCCGCTTTGATGCTGCGCGCTATTCGCCCCCTTCCAAGGCGCTGGCGCCTGGGGCCCGTGCAACCACCTCGCGCCTGAACCCCATACTCGTGCCCAGCATATAATAAAGCAACCGGCGAGCCGAACGGCATTAACACTTAGCTTAGCCTAAGCCGAATGCAACGCGGTGTGATCTGTGGAACGAACGGGGCAAACGTATCACGGGCGTCTCGCCCGTGCCGATGGCGCGGCAGTAGAGGAATTGCGGTATTTCTAATCTCAAAGCACCAGGCACGGGCGAGACGCCCGTGATACGACCAGCTCATTCGACGCTCGAATTCGTTATTCCCCCATTGCAGACGACTGAATCCGCTTCGTTCGTCATCCTTCATCATTCATGCTTCACCGTTTCCTCTTATTTGCCTCTGCCCAAGTTGTATTGTAAATCTCAGTTGTCGGGCAATCACACCTGATCGGCTTCCGCAAGGGGCTTTGAAGGTGGCCCGGCAATGATGCTCCCTTCCCACTTTCTGGCGATGCCGGCCGTGCCCACACCACGGCCGGCATTTTTTTGAAGCGATCCGTCAGTCCTCTGATATGGCCTGTTATCGCAATGGGTCGTCGAATAACCGTGATACGGTAACGGCCTTCTTCCCATAAGGCGGCCCTGCTCTTGAATCCGCTGGAATGCTGCTATCTGCCCCCGTTCAGCGCCGCAATCCGACGGGCACATCGCTTGCAACAATCACATTCGATGAGCGAACCCAAACATGATCACCCGCATACCGAATATCAGCACGAGCACGGCCACAATCGTCACCCGTATTGGAGGCGCGCCCATCGTGATTGGAAGTTCTGGGTGGCGATCGTACTGATGTTGCTGGCGATGGCGACGTTCGTGCTGACCAACAACTTATCCAGACGGCCCCAGCGCCAGCCTGAACTGCACGCGCAATAGCGAATTGTGAAAGCTCCCGGATTTCTGTTGACCGCCGAGCCTCGGCGTCGTATCTTGGCGTTGGCTGGCTCGGGAAAGGAAGACCGCAGACCAATTCAGGGTCTTCCGCGATTCAGGTTTTGCATCTCAGTGAGTCGAGGAACGAACAATTAAATAGACGTCGCGGGGGCGTACGGCAGGCCCACGAAGTTGTGCCATTTGCCGCGCTTGACAGCGGCGGGCGCAGCCGGAAAGTGTGGCGATGCGCCTGCTTTGCCCTGCGAAGATCAATTTGCATTTGCGCGTGGGGCCTGTCCGCGAGGATGGGTTTCATCCGCTGCTGTCGTGGTTTTGCACGACGGGGCTCTTTGACACGTTGATATTGGAACGGCTGGAACCACCGCAGATTCCTGACGTTGGCCCGTGCGCCGGAGCGTTGGCCGATGCGCAAGCGGAGCGTCCGCTCCAAGCGGAGGGTTCGCGCGTTTCCCTGACTTGCGACGCGGCCGATCTTCCCCGCGACCGGCGGAATCTGATCGTGAAAGTGGCGGAGGCGTTCGCCCAGGAAGCGCGGGACGTGCCCAGGACGAGCGTTGGGCCGGTGCGGGCGCACTTGCAAAAGCGCATTCCCGCGGGCGCGGGATTGGGCGGCGGTAGCTCGGACGGGGCGGCGGCGCTGCTGGGGCTGAACGCATTATGGAACATCCGCTGGGCGGCGGACCACCTCTCGGGATTCGCCGCCCGGTTTGGAAGTGATCTGCCGTTCTTCTTCTTCGGACCCAGCAGCGTATGCCGGGGCCGTGGAGAGATCGTGCGGCCCATCGCGCGGCCGCGGCCGCGATGGGCGCTGCTGATCCTGCCGCCAATCGCCATGCCGACGGCCCTGGTGTATCGGCAATTCGATGTGATGAGTTTGGGCCGCGAGCCGGATGTGCAAATCGAGCCGGATTGGAACGCATGGGCTACATTAGATGCTCAAACTCTCTTGACGCAATTGGTGAATGATCTGGAATCGCCGGCGTTTGCAATATCACCCGACCTGGCGCGGCTGCGGCAGGCCGTGGAACAAACCGTCGGAAGGCCGGTGCGAATGAGCGGCAGCGGCAGCAGTTTGTTTACTTTGTTCGATGAGGAAGCAGACGCGCGCCGGGCATCGCAAGCCGTGGAACAAAAGCATGGCTTGCGCGTGGAGGCTGTCGAGTTGGCGCCAGTTTTTAATGAATCTCTCAACGCGTGCGCGGCTGGCCGGTAATATGAACTGAACGACAGATGCACAGCCGTCGCATGTAACTCGCGCACCCATATGGCTTTGCGAGAACGGAGCGGCACGACTTTGCATTGCTCATTTCGGAGTTTGTAGCCGTTTGGTTCGGGGGCATTTCTTTCACCCTTGGTTTTGCACCGGAGGTGCAACATGCAGTTGACGGAAGTTCGCATCAATCTCTGTGGCCAGCGAGGCAGCCGCCTCAAGGCTTTCTGCTCGCTCACGTTTGACGACACCTTCGTCATCCGCGATGTGAAGCTGATCGACGGAAACGACGGCCTTTTCCTGGCGATGCCATCGCGCAAGCTGGCGGACCATTGCCCGCATTGCAAGGAAAAAAACCACCTTCGCGCCCGCTTCTGCAATCAGTGCGGGACGCGGCTCAATGAAGAGCGGCACCTTCAATATCGTAGCGGAAACGGGCAAAACCGCCTGAAACTGCACGCCGACATCGCCCATCCGATCAACGCCGAGTCCCGGGCGCATTTGGAAACGCGGGTGTTGTCGGAATATGAGCAGGAATTGGAGCGAAGCCGCCAGCCCGGCTACGTCGCGCCCGATCTTGACGTGGAAGAATTCGATTTCTATGATGATCGTCCCGCCCGCAGTGACGCGCATCCCGGTGAAACTCACCGCCATGTGCTGCACGGCCACGAGGCGGCCCCGCAATTCCGATCCCTCGGTGCCGGGGTCGGCGGGATGTGAAGGGCCCGAAACTCGCGCGCCGTAGAAGCGGCGTCCTCGCCGCTTCCGTTCGCCTTGCGAGCGACCAGAACGCGCATCGTGACACGGGCGTCTCGCCCGTGCCGGTTGCGTTAAAGCGGCAATCCCCGCTTTTCGGAGGTTGGTTCCGTCGGCACGGGCGAGACGCCCGTGTCACATTAAAGACTTTTTTTCGTTGATCTCTGGCCGGCAATGGACGGCTAATGTTGGTTTTGAGTTTGACCATGCCGCTTACCCCCCTATCCAATCCCCTTACGGTGGTCGTACGATAGCCGGCGCAGCGGAGCGATCTTCCCATATCGACGTAGAGCTTGCGAGGTGAATTCACCTGTGGGCTTAGGCCGAAGTATCGGGAAGATTGCTCCGCCGCGACCGGCCGTCCCGACCATCATTGCGATGTTCCATCGCAATTCGCCGATATTTGTTGTTGCATCAAAATCCAGGTTTCAGTTGAACCCCCCAATGCGCGGGGTTAGAGTATTCGCTTGGGGCCGCGCCGTTTAATCTGCCACGAATAGCGCGTTTCCCCCGGCGCCGAAATTCTTACCGAAGATGACCTATGCCTATTCTACAATCCGATCTCCAGACCAAGCCGTCACCCGCCCCCTCCGCCAAGCCGCGTTACAAGGGCAAATGCGGAGCGCAGATTTTTCACGAAATGCTGATCGACCGTCACAAGGTCGAGGTAATGTTCGGCTATCCCGGCGGGGCAATCCTGCCGGTCTTTGATCAGCTTTACAACACGCCGGCCAAGTTCATCCTCAACCGCCACGAGCAAGGCTCGGGTCATTGCGCCGATGGCTACGCGCGTGTGACCGGCAGGCCCGGCGTGTGCATCGTCACCTCCGGCCCCGCCGCCACCAATACCGTGACGCCGCTGGCGACCGCGCAGATGGACAGCGTGCCGATCATCGTCTTCAGCGGCCAGGTCGCCACCAAGGTGATCGGCAACGACGCCTTTCAGGAAGCCGATGTCACCGGCATCACCCGCCCGTGTACCAAGTGGAATTACCTGGTGAAGGACGTGCGCGAATTGCCGCGCGTGGTGAACGAGGCATTCGCCATCGCCACCAGCGGCAGGCCCGGACCGGTGCTGGTCGATTTGCCCAAGGATGTGACCAACGCCATCTGCCCGGAAGAAGTGGACGACACGCCGCGAGCGCACATCCTGGCCAAGCGCAAGATGGCCATCAGCCATCCCCGCCACGAGCAGCAGGCGATGGACGCGGCCGAGATGATCAACCGCGCCGAGAAGCCGGTGCTCTACGTCGGCGGCGGCGCGATCATCGCGGGGGCATCGGATGCCGTGCGCAAAGTTTCCAGCAAGGCCAATATCCCCTGCACCACCACCCTGCTGGGCTTGGGCGCGTACGATGAGCACGATCCCAAGGCCCTGTACATGCTCGGCATGCACGGCAGCGCGTTTGCCAACTACGCGGTGCAGGAATGCGATGTGCTGATCGCGGTGGGCGCGCGGTTTGACGATCGCGTGACCGGCAATCTCGCCAACTTCGCGCCGCATGCCAAGATCATCCACATCGACATCGATCCCAGCTCCATTGGCAAGACGGTGGACGTGGATTGCACGGTGATGGGCGATGCCCGCGTCAGCCTCGAACTCATGCTGCCGCATTTGGAGCATCGCGACCGCAAGGAATGGTTCAACAAGATCAACGGCTGGAAGAAGCGCTATCCGTTCAAGTATTTCGATGACACCGCCAACACCAAGCCGCAGGCGGTGATCGAGGAGTTGCATCGCCAGACCAACGGCGACGCCATCATCACCACCGGCGTGGGCCAGCATCAGATGTGGGCGGCGCAGTTTTACCGCTGGCGCTACCCCCGGCAGATGATCACCAGCGGCGGCCTTGGCACGATGGGCTACGGCCTTCCCGCCGCCATGGGCGCGGCCCTGGGCGCGCCGGGCAAAGTCGTCATCGACATCGACGGCGACGCCAGCTTCCTCATGACCATGTTCGAACTGCCCACCATCGCCGAGTATAACATCCCGGTGAAGGTTGCCATCCTCAACAACGATTTCCAGGGCATGATCAAGCAATGGCAGGATCTGTTCTACGAGCGGCGGTATGCCTATTCGCCGATGAAAAACCCTAACTTCGCCGCCCTGGCCGAGGCCTGCCACATTCGCGGCATGTGCTGCACGCGCAAGGAAGACGTCGCCAAAACCGTGCAAGCCATGCTCGAACACAACGGCCCGGTCATCGCCGACTTCCGCGTCGAACCCAATGAGCATGTCTACCCGATGGTGCCATCGGGCAAGGGACTGCATGAGATGGAGATGGGGACGTTGGCATGAAACGGAAATGATGAAGTATGAATGATGAAGAAGGAGGCGGATTAAACGTGGGTAATACTTCAGCCGTCTGCAACGGTTGAATGCTGAATTCGAGGGTCGAATGGGCCGGTCGTATCACGGGCGTCTCGCCCGTGCTTGGTGCTTTGAGATTAGAAACATCGCAATTGCTCTACTGCCACGCCATCGACACGGGCGAGACGCCTCATCTTTCGTCACATTTTTTCCAGTCCAGCCGCCCGCGCGCCCATGACCATCAGGTGAAGGTCATTCCATCCGCGCCAGAGGGTGAGCCAGCCGGGTGGGCCGTCGGACTTGCGGTTTTGGTG
>DASRLH010000013.1:0-5279 GCA_035648595.1 Tepidisphaeraceae bacterium | reverse complement strand
CACCACCGGGCCATTGGAAGGCACAAATAACAAGATCAAAACCATGCAACGACAAGCATACGGCTTCCGAGACCCCGACTTCTTCAAACTTAAAATCTTCGCTTTACACGAAACTACCTACGCATTAGTCGGATGAACCCTAAATTAGCCTGACTTTCGCACTTCTCGCCGAAACCCACGAATTTTTCGGCGGGTTTCCGCGTTCTCGCCAGCGCCAGCGCGGCATGGTCGCAATACTTGCGGACCGCAGCCAGATCGTGGCTGACGAACAGGAGCGTGCAACCCGAGGCGCGCATGACGTCGAGCCGCTGAAAGCATTTGCGGGAGAACGCCACGTCTCCCACCGAGAGCGCTTCATCCACGATAAACACGTCCGGCTCAACATGTGCGAAGAGTGCGAAGGCCAGGCGCACCGTCATGCCGGTGGAGTAATATTTAATTGGCACATCGATCGATTCTTCCAGCTCCGCGAAGGCCACGATCTGCTCGAGCTTGCTTCGAGTGACGGATGGTTGAAACCCAAGAAGCCGGCCGCTGTTGATGAGATTTTCGCGGCCGCTGAGTTCGGGGTTAAAGCCGGTGCCCAGCTCGAGAAGGCTGGTGATTCGTCCGCTGACGGCGTAGTTGCCGCTGCTGGGCACGAGGATGCCGGTGAGTACCTTGAGCAGTGTGGATTTCCCAGAGCCGTTGGCGCCAATGATGCCGAAAAACTCTCCCTTTCTCACGATGAAGCTGATGTCGTGGAGGGCGGTGAAAACGCCGTGGCGCTGGAACAGGCCCAGCGATGACCATTCGATAAGCCGGGAGGCCGGCGTCGGATACTGCTTGAATCGCTTGCTGAGATTGCGCACGGTGACCACGGCCGGGCGCTCCTCGGACGCCGACGCCGACGCCGACGCGGCATCGGGATGCGTGAAGGGCATGAGCGCGGTCGAAGTCATAGCACGTCCCGGATTTCCGCGCGAAGGCGATGGAGCACCAGGGCCGCCAGAAGGTTGGCGAACAATGCGATCCCAACGCAAATGGCCCAAGTTTTGGCGGGCACCCAATGGCCAAGCCACAGGCTTCGATGGAATGCGTCAACGAAATGGTACGCCGGATTCCAGTGAAGCAACATCAGGACAATCGGATGCGGGCGGCGCGGGTCGGCGGTGAAAATGGATTCCACATAAACAACCGGCGTCAGCCACATCCACAGCAGCACCACCACGTTCATGAACGGCTGCACGTCGCGGAAAAACACATTCAGGCATGCCAATACAAGCCCCAGCCCGTAGGCAAACGCGATGAACAGCAACAAAAACGGGATGGCCTGAAGCCATTGCCAAAATGGGCCGTAGTGGGCGATGAAAATGGAAAACAGCACGAACAGCGAAATTGAGATGGCCGCGGTGAAAAACCCGCCGGCGGCTTCCTGGGCGACGAATATCTGCTCTGGCAGTGGAAGCTTTTTCAGATACCCCGCATTGCCCACCAGCGCCGAAGAGGCGCGAATGAGCGTCTCGGCAAACGCGTTCCAAGCCAGCAGGCCCGAGCACAGAAATATGATGAACGAGAACTTCCCTTTAGGGCCTTCGTTTATCTGATTCCCCAGCAATATGCTGAAAATGAGGGCGAAAACCGTGAGTTGAGCGAGGGGAACGAATACGTTCCAAAGATACCCCGCGACGCTGCCGCTAAACCGGTGCCGGAGGTCCGCCAGGGCATTGGCCAGAATAAAACGCCTGTAATTCCAAAGGACCACGGTCGGGGGAACCTCCAAGTGAAGCAATTGACTATCGGCGAAGGCCCGCTCAAATGCAATCGGGCTGGAAGGGGCGACGGCCGGCGGTTATGTATTCACTTATGAAGAGGGCACTGATCGCGGGGGTTACCGGCCAGGATGGGTCGTACCTGACGGAACTGCTTCTTCAGAAGGGTTATGAAGTTCATGCGATCGTTCGCCGGGCGGCGATGGAAGACCCCGAACACCGCATGTCGCGCATCAGCCATGTCCTGAAGGACGTGAGCCTTCATTCCGCGTCGCTGGAAAGCTACCCCAGCCTGTTTCGGGTCGTGCAGAAAGTCCAGCCTGATGAGTTCTACCACCTGGCGGCACAAAGCTTCGTGAGCTATTCATTTGAAGACGAGTTCTCCACGCTTAACGCCAACATCAATGGCACGCATTACGCGTTGTCGGCGACGCGCGAATGCGCGCCGGCGTGCCGATTTTATTTCGCAGCGTCCAGCGAGATGTTCGGGAAAGTGCGCGAGGTTCCGCAGACCGAAACGACGCCGTTTCACCCGCGCTCGGCGTATGGGATCAGCAAATGTGCTGGCTTCGAGCTGACGCGCAATTACCGCGAGGCGTACGGAATGCACGCCACCAGCGGCATTCTCTACAACCACGAATCCCCCCGCCGGGGCTATGAATTCGTCACGCGAAAGATCACCAGCCATGTCGCGCGAATTAAGTACGGCGAAGTCAAGGAACTGCGCCTGGGAAACCTCGACGCCCAGCGCGACTGGGGCCACGCGAAGGACTATGTGCTGGCAATGTGGATGATGCTCCAGCAGCCGACGCCTGACGATTACGTCGTCGCCACCGGCCAGACGCATTCGGTGCGCGAGTTTTGCGATGTGGCGTTCAGGCATGCGGGCCTGGATTATCGGGATCATGTGGTGGTCGATCCAAAATTTTTCCGCCCCGCCGAGGTGGACTTGCTGCTGGGCGACGCGAGCAAGGCGCGGGCGGTGCTTAAGTGGGAGCCTAAGACTCAATTTCAAGACCTGGTGCGGGAGATGGTCGAGGAAGATTTGAAACGGTTCAGTTCACCGCGCCGGTAGGTGGATTGAAAAAGCCACCGAAACGCGGATAATGCAGGACTCTCTGGATCGCGGAATGATTAATGGCCCAGATGGAAGAATCGCGCAGAACCGCAAAGGCACGAAGTCTCGGAGAAGTATTCGGGATTAGCGTGCGTTTATCTGTCGGAGGTAACGATTCGGCATTGATGCACTCATCGCTATTTTCTGAAAAGTCCAACAGGTCTCTGCGCCTTTGCCACTCCGCTTCTCTGCGCTAATCTGCTTTATATACGGTCGAATACCTTTCGTTTGCTGTCGCAAAACCATGAGAATCGGCATCAACGCATTTCCCCTCCGCGCTGACGGCGGCGGCGCGCGGTTCGTGTTTACCGGGCTCTTGGGCGCTTTGCTGCGCCTGGATTCGTCGCATCGGTATCTGATCTTCACGCATTTTGAAGGGTTGCGGCTGGTTTACCAGGTTCTGGCTGCACATGGCGAGACGCCAGGCAATGGGCCCGATGCGCGGGTGCGGGTTATACAGATCGCCGATGAAGGGCGGATTTACGCGCATAGGCACGACTTCGACCTGTATTTTGGCCCGCTGAATAATCTCAACCCGCGCATTTATGATCGCCCGACCGTGGGGATGCTGTTGGACATTCAGGAGCAGTATTTCCCGGAGTATTTCTCCAAGGCTGAGTTGGTGGCGCGCAACGAGTTGTACCCGGAGATTTGCCGGTGCGCCACGCTGGTGTTGACCATTTCCGAATTCTGCAAACAAACCTTCGTCGATAAATTCGGGATCAACCCGGAGAAGATTGAAGTGGTATATCTGGCGCCTCAGCCGGCGCTGGTGAATCGCGATGCGATGGACGCGGGCCGATGGTCGCACGATCCGTTGCCGCCGGATTTTCTGTTTTACCCGGCGAATTGCTATAAGCACAAAAATCACCAACTGCTTCTGGACGCGCTGGTGAAACTGCGTGATGCCGGCCGCTGCCCTCCGATGGTTTTCAGCGGCTACGAATTGCCCGGCGGATTCCAGTTGCGCAAGGAGATCGCCGAGCGCGGGTTGGGCGATTTCTGCCGGCATTACACCGAGCTTCCCGTTGACGAGCTGCGATATCTCTACCGCAACGCGCTGGCGGCGGTGTTGCCGACTATGTTCGAGGGATTTTGCATTCCAGCGGTGGAGGCGATGGCGTGCGGTTGCCCGGTCGTTTGCTCCGATCTGCCGGTGCTGCATGAAGTGGTTGGCGACAACGCCATTTATTTTAATCCGACCGATGCCGATGATCTGGTGCGCGCCATTGAAAAGGTGCGCGATGATGCAACGCTTCGGCAAAGCATGCGCGAGCGCGGCCTCGCCGCCGCCGGGCGATTCAACTGGGATGCCTCGGGGCGCCAACTGCTGGATATCTTCCGCCGCGCCCGCGAGCGGTTCGCCTGGGGCGGCCACCTCCCGGGCACGGTGAAGCGTCCAAAGATCGGCGTGCTGCTGCGCCTTCCACGCCTGGGGCAGCGTATCGGCGCGACCATCGAGAGCTTACTGGTCACGGGTTATTCCGATTTGGCGTTGCGCTGCATCGCGCCGGCTGATCTGCCGGACGATAAGCGAAAGTTTCTGGTATCCGCGGGCGTGGAGATGATTCAATCCGATCCGGCAGCCGCCGGGGGCGAGGAATTGCTCGCTTTCGCACGCGATGCGCAGCTTGATCTCGTCGGCGAAACGCTTGAGGGCAATCGATTCAAGCCGTCCGCGTTTGATTCCCTCGCCTGGGCCTATCTCGAAGACTCGGCCAGGGCCGTTTACCTCGGCGAAGCCTTCGATTCTCGCGGGGAACAATTCACCGGCATCGCCCGCATGCGCCTCACCGGAGATCAACTTTGGAAACTCGACGGCTTCCTCTACCCGGAACTGGTGTTTCTCAATCCGCATGCACTTTCGCAATGGCCGCGCGGCATCGAGCGCGCCACGCAGGGTGGCCAGGAATGGCGCTGGGAATTGCTTCGCGAGGCCCGATCGACAGGCCGGCTGTTCATGACCCGTCGCACACTGGCCGATTGCGACCGGGCCTCGCTGCCCGCGGGAGCGGGCAAGCAGGCGGCGCGGGCCGGCATGTTTGATTATTACAGTGCCGCCACCGAAAACGTCGCGCGCGTCCGGCTCTTGCGCCGCGGCGAAGGGGCGATCAAACGCGCCGCCCGCCTGCTCCCCATGAAGTGGCAGGATCGCGGGACACGCCTCTGGTACTATGTGGCCAGGTGAGGCCGGGACGGTAGAACGCCGCGCATGCGAATTCCGCCCATGAAGTGGCAGGACCGCGGCACGCGGCTCTGGTACCACATGGCTACTGACCGTTGCGCAATGAAGTTTAAACTTTTGGTATGTTCAATCCGGCCTGTTTAAAGAATGCGTGGACTAGCCAGCACTTGTTTCTGAGGCGGTTTACCGCCATATGGAGTTGCTCGTGAAGCTGTTCGGCATCTTT
>DASRLH010000012.1:0-2132 GCA_035648595.1 Tepidisphaeraceae bacterium | reverse complement strand
ACTCCGCTTTGATGCTGCGCGCTATTCGCCCCCTTCCAAGGCGCTGGCGCCTGGGGCCCGTGCAACCACCTCGCGCCTGAACCCCATACTCGTGCCCAGCATATAATAAAGCAACCGGCGAGCCGAACGGCATTAACACTTTTGCCGGTACAATGTTTTGAGTGGATGTTGGACTCGGTCGTCGGGAACTTTGTTGTATTACGGGCGTCCCGCCCGTGCAGGGTGCATTGAAGTTCGCAATATTGTAATTTCTCAACTACCGCGCCATCCGCACGGGCGAGACGCCCGTGATACATTAACGGGCTCGTGTCCATGAGGCCCGCTCGTTTGCAATCTCTTAATCTTCTTGGCGATCTTGGCTTCTTGGCGCACTTGGCGCGTTTCCGGGTTGCCGACAGCAGATCACGGGCGGTCCGCCCGTGCCACAAATCGTAGCCAAACCCGCGTTTCCCATTCCCGCGGGCGCCTCTTGCAATGCGGCTTCGCGTACGGCACAATGCTCCCCGCCCCGCTCTTGCCATCAATCAAAGTTGGGTGGCAGAATGTGGGATGGGAACAATTGATCGTCGGCCGATGGAGCGGCCGATAGAACCGAAATAAAGGCGGGCCGGGTCGTTATTCCCCCGCCGGGACACATTTCGGGTCTGGCGGGCATGACGCCCTGGGAAGCCCTCCTCTTCCTCTACCGGCGTTTGACAGGTCCGCGGCCCAAGGACGGGCTCTCATGGATAGCTTTCTGGTTCGCGGCGGCAATCGTCTCAAAGGCAAAATCGAAATCAGCGGCAGCAAAAACAGCGCGCTGCCGATCCTCGCGGCCTGCTTATTGGCCGAAGGGAAGACCACCCTTAAAGGGGTGCCACGCCTTAGCGACCTCGACTCAATGACTAAGCTCATCGGGGAGTTGGGCTGCGACGTCTACCGGCACGAATCCCCATCCGCCACTTCCGCGATGCCGCCCCTCGACGGCCCGCTTGACATCACCGTCACCGATGAACGCAACTGCGAGGCCCGCTACGACATCGTCAAGACGATGCGCGCCAGCATTTGCGTTCTGGGCCCCCTGCTGGCCAAGCGCGGCAAGGCGATCGTCTCGATCCCCGGCGGGTGCGCCATCGGCGACCGACCCGTCGATCTGCATGTCCGCGGCCTGCAAAAGCTGGGCGCGGAGTTCCGCACCGAGAACGGCAACATCGTCGGCGAAGTGCCCAAGGGCCGGCTCAAGGGATGCCAAATGTATCTGGGCGGGGCGCAGGGGCCGACCGTTTTGGGCACGATCAATGTGTTATGCGCCGCGGCTTTGGCCGAGGGCGAAACGGTTTTGGTAGGGGCGGCTTGCGAGCCGGAGGTCGTGGACTGCGCCGAATTGCTCATCAAGATGGGAGCCCAGATCAAGGGGCACGGCACGCCGGAAATCCGCATCGAAGGCGTCGATAAACTTCACGGCGCCGAGCACCGAATCATCCCCGACCGCATCGAGTGCGGCACGTTCATCATCGCCGCCGCCATCACCAACGGCGAGCTGGAACTCACGCATTGCAATCTCGATCATCTCATCGCCGTCACGGATCGGCTTGAGGAAGTGGGCGTGAAAATCGAGCGCCAGAACGGCACGATTTACGCCTCCTCCTCCCGGCGGATCAACCCCGTGGAGATGACCACGCAGCCATACCCCGGCTTCCCCACCGACCTGCAGGCGCAGCTCATGGCGCTTTTGTGCCTGGGGGATGGCATCAGCGTCATCACCGAGCGCATTTTCCCCGATCGCTTTCTGCATGTGGGCGAATTGAATCGCATGGGCGGCCGAATCCGCAAGGAAGGCCCGACCGCGATTATTCAGGGGATCAAGGAATTGCAGGGGGCGAGTGTAATGGCCAGCGACCTGCGGGCATCTGCCGCGCTGGTTTTGGCGGGTTTGGTGGCCAGGGGCACCACGCGGGTCGATCGCGTGTACCATATCGATCGCGGGTACGAGAAGATCGAGCAAAAGCTCGCCGCCGTGGGGGCGGATATCGAGCGCGTGAATGAAAAATAGAGAGTTCGTAGATTGCGCTGGCGGGCAGCGCGTCACTGACACACGGGTGCGTCACAGTTTCGGCGGCGCGGTTTCGTCCCCACTCCCGGTACCCCGGGGG
>DASRLH010000011.1:0-3958 GCA_035648595.1 Tepidisphaeraceae bacterium | reverse complement strand
CCCCATCAACGGATTGAAATCAACCGCGTCGCGCGTCGGCCCGCGTGGGCCGGCGCAGCGGCGCATCGGCAAGGATGCCCCCTCCAAGGGGCAATGGAGTCAACGTGAAAGAGAAGAAAATTCCAACCGGCGGCGCGGCCGAAGTCTTCGACGAACTGATGAAAATTCCGCCCGGCGATCAGCTGGTGCGGACACCGCGAGTCGCCCTGTGGAGTGCCTATCACTGGTGTCAGAAAAAGCTGATCGGTTATCTGGTCACGGAACCCGGCGAGCTGGATCGGCCCATCGCCTATCTGGAAAGCAGCCAATTCGATTCCAGCCACCTTTCCATGCGCGCCCTGGCGGTCCTCATCATCGCCAATCCTTCGCTGCTGGATCATCTGGATGTGTTCCGCCTCAAGGCGCCCGAATTGGTTCTCGACCTGCGCCAGTACCGCCCCGGATACGTGTGGCCCGTTTGCCCCATCCTCTACGCCCTGCGCCTGGTTCCCGACTGCGCGCTCTACGGCGTCACCAAATCCCTGGTCCAGCGTTCCATGCCGACGTGTTCGAGGCTGCTGGCCCACTTCGCGGCAGCCGAGGGCTTGGTCCTCAAGCCCCGGCCCGCGCTCCAGCCGCCCCGAAAACGCCGGGCCCGTCCCGCGGCCTCAACTTCTCTCTCGCTCTCACGCAAATCCACTCGCCCCAAAAACGGCGATGCCGCTCGATCGAATGCCAATCGACCGAACGGCAAGGCCGCAAACCACAAGGCCGCGTGAAAGGAACGGGAAGCGAGGCCTCTTTTGGAGATCGTCCGCCTCGCCGCCGTTAACACGGCGGCGGGGCATTCGCGTCAGAACACGGGCAGTTTATGATCGACACCCCCGACAATTCAAGCCCCGTCTCTACGCCCGCATCCCCGCCGCCTCCCCGCGGCGTGGCGTGGATCGGGATCGATGAAGCCCAGCGGCGCTGCAAGCTGTCGGATCGCCGCCTGCGCCAGCTCTGCCAACAGCAATGGCGGGCGGCCGGCCTGGCCCGGCTGGACAAGGGGCAATGGACCCTCCGCGAAGATGCCGATCCCCGTCTCGCCCGCGTCCAGTTCGCCCAGGCGATGCCCTTCGATTGGAATAAATACAGCGGCGAACAGCGCCGGCAAATCACGTTCAAGATGAGCATCCTGTGCGAGTATTCCGCCTACCTCAAATCCGCCTTCGCCCGCAACCAGGGCAAGCAGGCCGCCACGGCGGACTTCCTGCTCATCTTGCAGACCAGGGGCCGCGCCATTCCCGCTCGCACCTTGTACGCCTGGCAGAGGCGGTTGAGCGGCTTCGGGCCCGGCGGATTGGTCGATGGCCGGTGGGATCGGCAAAAGACCGATCGGGACGCCGATCCATTTTTCGCCGAGTTCAAGCACTTCTACCTCAGCCCCCGCAATCTCAAAGTGACCGACTGCCATCGCTTCGCCTGCCAGTCGGCCCAGGCCAACGGCTGGCCGCTCCGCTCCTACGATGCCTGCCATCGCTTCATCCAGACGATTCCAAAAGCCGTGCGCGTGCTGCGCCGCAAGGGAGAGGAGGCCTATACCAACGAATGCGAGCCGTACATCGAACGCGACTACTCCACTTTGGAGAGCAACGAATTGTGGGTCGGCGATCATCATCAGTTTGACGTGCTGGTGAACGCGGGCGGCCCAAAGCTGGTTCGTCCCTGGCTGACCGCCTGGCAGGATATGCGCAGCCGCAAGATCGTCGGGTGGACCCTCTTCGCCGGCGATCCCAACACCGACACCATCCTTGAGGCATTCCGCATGGGCTGCCTGGATTGCGGCGTCCCAAACGGCGTCTACGTGGACAATGGCAAGGACTACGACTCCTACGCCCTCAACGGAAGAACCAAGAAAGACCGCTGGGCCAAGCGCACGATCCGCATCCCGCCGGACGCCGGCTCCGACAGCATGGAAGCCGACGCTCAAAGCGCCGCCGGCGCCAGTGCCGGCGTCTTCACCGCCCTGAACGTGACGGTCACGCACTGCTGGCCCTACCACGGCCAGAGCAAGCCCATCGAACGATTCTTCGGCACCCTGGAAATGCGCACCTGCGTATGGGAGACCTATTGCGGCAGTTCCACGAAGAGCAAGCCCGAAGACCTGCAACTGCAAATCGAGCGCGGCAAGGCGCCGCTGCTCAAGGACTTCATCGCGTGGTTTGCCGACTGGCTGAAAAGCTACCACCAGGGCCCGCACACGGGCGATGCCATGAACGGCAAGTCGCCCGATCTTGTGTTCGCCGAAAACCTGCGCGGCAAGAAAACGGTGGACAACAACCTTTTGGATGCGTTGCTGCTGCCGCGCACCAAGCCGGTGAAGGTGGGCCAGAACGGCGTGATGTATCGAGGGCTCCGCTATGGCCAGTATGAGCCGGCCCTGATTCCTCTGTTCGGCAAGCAGGTGATACTGGCGGTGGACAACCAGAACATCGCCAGCGTGCAGGTCTGGTCGATGGACAACAAGTTTATCTGCCTCGCCGATGCCAATCAGCGGGTACCCGCCAACGCCAGCAGCAAGGATTTGCGCGATGCGATCGCGCAGAAGAAATGCGCCATCAAGCAAAACCGCGAATACTACAAGAACAGGATGCGCATGGCCGACGACCTGCCCGACCTGATAACCCGCAGCGCCGCCGCCCGCCGAGCCGCCGATGCCGCCGCCGAATCGCCGCCGTCCCCGCCACCGCCCCCCAACATCATCCCCTTGCAGGCGCAAGCCGGCATGGACTTCCGGGAACTGCAACGCGCGATCGCTCAACAAAGGAAGCCCCTCCTGCGCAAGGCCGTCGGCGCCGAGGACATGACTTCCGAGGATATGGAATTCTCGGACTTGCGGCAGAAGTTGCGGACGGACGAACCTGCCGAGTCCGAGGACCCGCTCGTGCGATGGTCTCGGCTGTATGGCTCGATGTCCGATGCCAAGATGGCCGAGGAGGCCGAGGAGGCCGAACCGCCGCTCGGTCGGTTTCACTACCTACCCGAGCCCGTGACGCCCGACCCGCCGCCGCCCGGTCGGTTCCACTACGAACGCGCCGCCGATGTCCCTGCCAAAACGGAGGGGCATTGGACGTCTCATTACAAAGGCTCGCTTGAGCAGATGGAGGAGGAGCCATGAGCCAGGATGAAAAACAGCCTCAGCCCGCGATGGACAAGCTGGTCCAGGACTCCCGGATCGGCAGTGCTTCGCGCGCGATCCGGGAAGGGACGGCGCCCGAGGCGGTGACGTGGGAGCAAGCCCAGGCGGTGATGGATTTATTGCGCGCCCATCAGCAGCGCAAGGGTCTGACGTGGAAGGACATCTCCCGATCCGCCGGCGTGCAAGGTCATTACCTGTACCGGCTCAACGCCGGCCATCGGACGCCGCGATGGCAGGAACTGGCGATGGATTTGGATCGCTGGTTGGAGGATGAAGCCAAGCGCGAGGCCGCGCCCAAGCCCACCGATTTTGTGATGACGCGGGTTGCCGAGGAAATCTTCACCGTCGCCGAGGCGGCGGTGACGCTCAAGTGCATCGGGCTTGTGCATGGCCCTTCGGGGTTGGGCAAGACGATGGCCCTCAAGGCCGTCGCCGTCGAGAAGCCCGGCTCTGCCTTCATATCCGTTCGCACGGCCTGCACCGCTCCGAAGGGTTTGTTGCAGTCGATCGGCGCGGCCCTGGGCCTGCGCAACGTATCTTCGGAGAGTCCAAGGGCGATGACGCGCCGCTTGGAGGAACTGCTGATTGGAACGCCCCGGCTCATCATCATCGACGAAATCCACAAGCTGGCGACTGGCGGGGACGACAAGGCGTTGCACGTTCTCCGCGATCTTTACGATGCGACCGGCGCTCCGATGCTGTGGTCTGGAACGACCGATCTTGTGGCGTATCTTGAACGTGGGCAGGCCAGGGGCCATGAGCCGCTGGCGCAGATTCGCCGGCGCATCGGGATTG
>DASRLH010000010.1:0-10549 GCA_035648595.1 Tepidisphaeraceae bacterium | reverse complement strand
GGCGATAGTGCTCTGCGCTGCCGGCCCTCACCCTGCCCTCCGAGGGAAATGAGACGCCGCGGAGGGGAGCATTTGAGCGTTTTTCATGTCGCCGGAGCGGCTTTGCATGGCCACTGAAGTGGCCACGCCGGCCGGTCGGCCATGGTCGGACGCTATAGCAACATTAGACTTACTCTAACCCTCCGATCTGCGTTTTGAGCTCGCGGATTCGCACTTCCGTTGCCGGTTCGTAGAATAAATGGCGCGCATGGAACAAGCTCCGTATCTTTCGCTGGTGATCCCAGCCTACAACGAGCAGGAAAGCGTCGCCGAACTGCTGCGCCGCGTATCTGTCGCGCTGTCGGCGAGCGGGGAGGCGTTCGAGGTGATCGTGGTGGATGATGGCAGCGCCGATGACACGCCGCGTTTGTTGCGCGAAGCGATGGGGCAATATCCGTGGCTGCGCGTGTTGCGGATGGCCTGTAATGGCGGGCAGAGCGCGGCGTTTGATGCCGGGTTCAAGGCCGCGCGCGGGCAGGTGATCGCCACGCTGGATGCGGATTTGCAGAATGATCCCGAGGAGATTCCCCGGCTGCTGCCGCTGCTGAATGGCTACGACATGATCAACGGCTGGCGGCAGAAGCGAAAGGACACGCCGATGCGCCGCGTGCAGTCGCGCATCGCCAATCGCATCCGCAACTGGGTCAGCCATGAGACGATCCAGGATTCGGCCAGCAGCCTGAAGTTGTACAAGCGGCATTGCCTGGAAGGCATGCAGCTCTATCGCGGCATGCACCGTTTTCTGCCAACGCTCGTTAAAATGCGCGGCTATACGGTAAGTGAAGTGCCGGTCTCGCATTCGCCGCGCTACGCCGGCACCGCCAAATATGGATTGCGGAATCGCGCGGTGCGCGCGTTTGTGGATCTTCTGGCGGTGCGGTGGATGAAGAGCAGGTATTTGCGATATAACGTGACGGAATTGCCCGCCGCGCCGCGAACTTCCACGGGTGATTCGGCTAAGAATGTCCAGATGCAATCGGCGGAGGTTCAGCCATGACTTTGCAAACCCTCGTCACCGCCGAGCAGCTTTTGGAAATGGGCGACATCGGGCGCTGCGAATTGATCCAGGGAGAGATAAAGATGATGGCGCCGGCGGGAGCGGATCATGGTGCGATTGCCAATCGGCTCGCGTTTTACATTACGTCGCACGTTCTGCCGCGAAAGCTCGGCGAAGTGTACGCAACGGAGACCGGCTTTCTGATTTCGCGCAATCCCGATACGACCCGCGCGGCGGATGTCGCATTCGTGCGGAAGGATCGGCTGCCGCGCGAAGTGGTGAAGGGGTATTTTCCGGGCGCGCCGGATTTGGCGGTCGAAGTGCTGTCGCCGGGGGATCGCTCGCCAGAGGTTTTGGAGAAGGTGCATGGCTGGATTGCCGCCGGCACAATATCGGTTTGGGTCGTGGATCCATTGCGGCGAAGCATCACCGTTCATCGCGCGTCCGACGTGCAAGTCGTTTATAATGCTGCCGACGAATTGCGCGATGAGCCGGCGCTCCGGGGCTTCACGATGAAACTCGGCGATCTTTTCAATGCGGATTGACTTGACGTAATGCAGGCCCAATTCGGAGGCGCGAGCAATGACTCTTCAAACCGCCATCACCGCCGAGCAGCTTTTGGAAATGGGCGACATCGGGCGCTGTGAATTGATCGAGGGAGAAATCAAAATGATGGCGCCGGCGGGAGCGGAGCATGGCCGGATCATCGTGCGGCTCACTTCGCGTATTGATGCGCATGTAACGCGGCATCATCTGGGCGCGGTGTATGCCGCCGAGACAGGGTTTACCATCGCCCGCAACCCCGATACGACACGAGCGCCGGATATCGCGTTCGTACGGAAGGATCGGCTGCCGCGCGAGGTAGTGAAGGGATATTTTCCGGGCGCGCCGGATTTGGCGGTCGAGGTGCTTTCGCCCGGCGACCGGACGCCGGAGGTGCTTGAGAAGGCACACGTCTGGCTTGCCGCGGGCACAATGTCGGTTTGGGTGGTCGATGCGCTCCGGCATACGATCACCATCTACCGGGGGAGGGATGCGGCAATCGTCTATCGTGCATGCGATGAAGTTCGGGATGAGCCCGCGCTGCCGGGATTCGTGATGCCGCTTGGAGAATTATTTGAGTCGGACGAAAACCTTGAAGGGAAATGAGGAACCGCGCCCATGATCGGAACATCTCAAAGCGTTACTCCCGCCCACGGCCCGCATGCGCTGGCGTTGGCCGTCGAGCATGTGCCGGTGACGGTTTACAATTCCAGTGTGCAGGCCAGCAAGGCGGTGGCGCAGGAAATCGCGGCGCTGATCGATCTCAAAGCCGCGCGCGGCGAGAAGACGGTGCTGGGCCTGGCGACCGGCTCTACGCCGACCGGCGTATATGGCGAGTTGGTTCGCCTGCACCGCGAGGAAGGGCTTTCGTTCCGCAACGTGGTGACGTTCAATCTCGACGAATACTGGACGCTGGGTCCCGAGGATTTGCAGAGCTATCGAAGGTTTATGCGCGAGCATCTGTTCGATCATGTGGATATCCAGCCGCAAAACGCGCACGTTCCCGATGGCACGCTGCCGTTGGAAAAGGTGACGGCGTTCTGCCAGGACTACGAGCGCATGATCCGTGACGCCGGGGGGCTGGATTATCAAATCCTGGGCATCGGGCGCACGGGCCACATCGGCTTTAACGAGCCCGGCTCCCCGCGCGACAGCCGTACGCGCCTGATCACGCTGGACCGCGTGACGCGCATGGATGCGGCCAGCGATTTCTTTGGCGAATGGAACGTCCCGCGAAAAGCCATCACCATGGGCGTCGAGACGATTCTGTCGGCAAAAACCGTGGTGCTGCTCGCGTTCGGCGAGCACAAGGCGCCCGTGATCCGCCGCGCGGTCGAAGGGGAAATCTCGGCGACCGTTGCCGCCAGTTATTTGCAGCAGCACGCCTCGGCGCGGATTGTATTGGACACCGCCGGCGCGTCGGAGCTGACGCGATTCAAGACGCCCTGGCTGCTTGGGCCATTGGATCAGTTTGGGCTGAAATGGGACACGAAGACCACGCGCACCGCGGCCACCTGGCTGGCGATCACGCTCAGCAAGCCGCTGCTCAAGCTCACCGATGAAGATTACAACGAGCATGGCCTGCAGGAGTTGCTCAGCCATCGCGGCGGGGCGTACGACATCAACATCGAAGTCTTCAAATCGCTGCAAAGCACGATCACCGGCTGGCCGGGCGGCAAGCCCGACCATCCCATCCGCCATACCCCGCGCCCCACGCACTTCAACCCGTGGGCCGCCTCTCCCGAAGCGCCGGGGCCCGCGCCCAGCGATCAGGCTGTCGAAGGCAAAAGCGTCTATCCCAAGCGCGTGATCATCTTCTCGCCGCATCCGGATGATGATGTGATCTCCATGGGCGGCACGTTCATCCGCCTCTGCGAGCAGGGCCACGAGGTGCATGTCGCATATCAAACGTCGGGCAACATCGCCGTCTGGGATGATGCCGCCGTTCGGCATGCGGACTTCGTCGCCGAGTTTTCGCGTGCGTTCAATCTTGGCCCGGAGCGCGCCGATGCGATTGAGCAGCATGTGGTGAACTTCATCCGCCACAAGAAGCCGGGCGCGGTGGACAGCCCGGAATTGCAGCAGATCAAGGCGTTGATTCGGCGCACGGAAGCTCGCGCGGGCGCGCGATATTCCGGCGTGAAGCCAGAGCACATTCATTTCCTGGACATGCCGTTCTATGAAACGGGCCGCGTGCGCAAGAATCCGCTCAGCGAGAAGGATGTGAAAGTGATTGTCGATCTGCTGGAAAAGGTCGAGCCGCATCAGATTTATGCCGCCGGCGATCTGTCCGATCCGCACGGCACGCATCGCGTCTGCCTCGCCGCGATCATCGAAGCGATCCGCCGGCTGGGCGACCGCGAGTGGATGCGCCACTGCGATGTCTGGCTCTATCGCGGCGCCTGGCAGGAGTGGGGCGTTCATGAAATCGAAATGGCCGTTCCCCTCAGCCCCGATGAAGTAATGCGCAAGCGCATCGCCATCTTCAAGCACGAGAGCCAGAAGGACAAAGCCCTTTTCCCCGGCCCCAGCGACCCCCGCGAGTTTTGGCAGCGCGCCGAAGACCGCAACCGCGCCACCGCCGCCATGTACGATACGCTGGGACTGGCCGAGTACGAGGCGATCGAGGGATTTGTGCGATGGAGGGACGATGGGTCGCATGCGTAGAAAGAACTCGCATAGTTTCCTGACAGTCCCTGAGGGTCTCTTTTTCCCTCCGCCGGAGTACCAAGAGAAGGAGAATGGCTTAGCCGCGCAACGAATACCGGAAGACGACGGGCCCGCATCTTCATCAGGCCAGGGTGTGGAGCAGTCCACAAGTCAGCACTAAAATACAATCTATGTCCGCACTAACCGTTCCAACCCCGCCGCTTCAAGTAAAAGCGCCGTCACCTCCGCCGGCGCCTGCGCCATTCCCGATCATTGCGACCAGGATGCCGTTGCGGCGTTTCAGCGTGGATGAATATCATAGCCTGATCGCGCAGGGATATTTCGCCCATGATGAACGATTTGAATTGCTCGAAGGGTTGATCGTCCACAAAATGTCACGCGATCCTTTACACGATGCGTATCTTGCCCAAGGCCGACGGTTGCTAAATTTCCGCCTTCCGGCAGGCTGGCACATAAGAGTGCAATCGGCGGTTACAACCCTGGACAGTGAGCCGGAGCCTGATCTGGCGGTGGTTCGGGGAACCGAGTTGGATTATCTTTCGCACCATCCCGGCCCTGCCGAGGTTTCCCTCATCGTCGAAGTGTCGAATACTTCATTGACTGAAGATCGAAATTGGAAAGGAATGCTCTACGCCCGCGCCGGCTTTGAGGTGTATTGGATATTAAATCTTAACCACGCTCGCATTGAAGTGTACTCCGACCCCTCGGGACCTGATGCCGATCCCACCTATCGCCGACGGCAGGACTATGGCATCGGCCAACTTATTCCGCTCACAATCGACGGCATCGCCGTTGCCCCCGTGCCCGTCGCGGAGTTACTTCCGACCGCTGTTCAGCCTCAACAACCTTAAGAATGGCCCTTGTCGAATGAACCTACACAATCACCCGATTGCCGTCTGTAGCTGGTCGCTCCAACCCAAAGGGATGGAAGAGCTGGTCGCCAAGACAAAGGAGCTTGGCCTTGCCGATATCCAATTAGCGCTCGGCGAATTGGTGCAGCTTGATGACAAGCGCAAATACCATGAACTGGGCCATCTCCGCGCCGGCGGCTTGCATCTCACCGGCGGAATGATGGCGTTTGCCGGGGAGGATTACTCCACCATAGAGCGCATCCGTCAGACCGGCGGGTTCGTGCCCGACGACCAATGGCCGCTCCGCAAACGCCTTTGCATTGAGGCGGCAAAGCTGGCGCGGGAACTCAATTGCTCCACCATCACAACCCACGTCGGCTTTGTCCCGCTGCGCGCCGATCCGCGTTATGCCATCATTCTCGCCCGCGTGCGCGAGCTGGCCCAGGCGTTTGCCGGGCAGGGGATTGAGTTGCTCATGGAAACCGGCCAGGAGCCGGCGGCGGAACTTCTGCACTTCCTGACCGACATTGCCGCGCCCAACGTACACGTCAACTTTGATCCCGCGAATATGATTCTCTACGGAGCGGGCGATCCAATCGATGCCATCCGCACGCTCGGCTCCCACATCCGCCATGTTCATGTGAAAGACGGCACACCCTCGGCCAACCCCGGCGTGGAATGGGGCGCGGAAGTCCCCTTCGGAGCCGGCGCCGTCGGCCCGCAACGATTTCTCGATGCGCTTCGGCAAATTCACTACGCCGGCCCACTGGCCATCGAGCGCGAAGCCGGGAACCAGCGCATGGCGGACGTGCGCGCGGCGATTGACGTATTGCAGGCGCAGTGATCCGCCTCTTCACCCGAACCCTGGCGATTAACTTGCACTGACCGAATCCGCGCCGCGCCCGGTCCCGATGGCCCGGCTCATCGTCAACAACATTCCATCGGGCTTGGGTGTGAATGTCACCTCATCCATCAGGCTCCGCAAGCAAACCATCCCCAGCCCGCCGGGCGTAAGCGGATCGCGTCGGCCCGAATCGGTGCGCGGATCGCGGCCGCTGCCCCAGTCACGGATGCAAAGCCGCAACGTGTTGTCCTGGGAAAAACTGGCGTGCAGCTTGATCGGCTGATCCGTCGCCCCGCCATAGGCATGACGGGTGATGTTGGCGATCGCCTCGTTCACCACCAAGCCGATGTCGGCCACCGCCTTGTCATCAAACCCGCACCCCTGACAAAACGCCTCCACCGTCCGCCGCGCCGGGGCCAGGCGGGCGGGGTCGCTGGTGATGTTCAATCGCAATTCACGCATAGGCCAACTTAAATCTCACTAGCTGCTAACGTTGTCGCCGATTCCTTGTACCGACCTTCGCGCAATGCGGAAGGCCAGCCTTGTAAAGGCACGTAGCTCAGGCTCAAATAGGATATTGATGCCTGCGTACAAAACCAATGTCGATGTTCCGATGTTGTTTGACACTACGGGAGGCGCGATCGGTAAATTGCTGCCGATTGTACAGTCCCAACGTGGTTCACGACTCCATTACGAACATCCGAACGGCAGCCTGTTTCAAGGCGATTGCGTCGATTGGCTCGCATCGCTGGATTTGGGGTCGGTCGATCTGATCGTTGCCGACCCTCCATACAACATCAACAAGGCGGATTGGGATAACTTCGAAACCCAGGAACATTACATCAAATGGTCCATGCGATGGATCGAACAGGCCGCCCGCGCCCTGAAACCCACGGGGTCGCTTTACGTCTGTGGATTCTCGGAGATACTCGCCGACCTAAAGCATCCATCATCAAAGTTTTTCAAGCACTGCAAGTGGCTGATCTGGCACTACAAGAACAAGGCGAATCTCGGAAATGATTGGGGAAGATCGCACGAAAGCATCCTTCATTTGCGTAAGACCGACCAATTCCGTTTGAATATTGACGCAGTGCGCATTCCCTACGGCAACCACACACTCAAGTATCCGAGCCACCCGCAAGCAGACAGCAGTAACTTTGGCAAGGGAAAGAAGCGTGAGGACGATTGGACGCCGCACCCGTTGGGCGCAAAACCCAAAGATGTGTTGGAAATTCCCACGACCTGCAATGGCATGGGCGAAAAGACGCCGCATCCGACCCAAAAGCCCGAAGAATTGATTCGCAGGTTCATCTTGGCGGCATCTGACGAAGGCTCGCTTGTGGCCGACCCATTCAGTGGTTCGGGGACAACCGCCGTCGTTGCCGAGCAATTGCGCAGGAGGTGGGTCGGATGCGACCTGAGCGAACAGTACAACGAGTGGGCGGCGGCAAGAATCGAAAGCGTGAAGCGCATGGCGGCGGCGGATTGGGTTGATCTCGATCGAAAAAATGCGGCTCGACGGGAAAGCATAAGATGACCGCCAAGGCGCTGGCCGAGTTCGCCGCAACGAAGGACAACTTCGCGACGGTTGAAGACTTCATCACCTTCTACCGCAGGTTCGTTGAATTCGTCGCGGCAAACGGCATGCATGGGACGATCATTTCGCGGAACGAAAACCACTACCACTTCTACCAGTACAAAGCCGATGGCGATCACAAAATCAGCCGACCGGTCAATTCACGGCTGATGTATCTTGGCAATGACGAGGCGCTAGTCGTGAAGCGTTTCGGCGAGATCATGGCGCACGCAAAAGATATCCCCGCCGACGACGTTGAAAATAGAACGATCATTCGTAACTCGATCTATTCCATCCAGCAGGCGATCGGGATCGCGTTGGACGCATACGCCGTTTCAAACCGGGCCCGCAAAGTGGCAGGCGACCTGTTCGAGCGGCTGATTCGATTGCTCATTAGCGGCTTGGGAGTGGACTGCACGAGCGGCACAATTGGCATTCCGGTCAAAGCCGATAACGTGGATGAATTCAGGATGGGCTATCAGCATGATCTCGTCGTTCGTCGAGATGAACATCTCAAATTGCTTGGATCGGTGAAGACATCAAGCAAGGATCGGTTTGACAAGGTGTTCATGGACAAATTCCTGTACTCCAAACTGACCGAGACCTCGTTGCCGCACGTTGCGATTTTTCTAAACGACGTGCAGCGGAAGGGAAAGCTTCCCAAGTATGGAATTAACGCGACCTTCCTCGCCAATCACTTCAAGTGCTATACGGTGAAGTTGAATCCGCTCGATGGCGTCTATTACTGTGATCTCCGCCCGAACATGAACGATGATCCTTTCCTGAACACCCAGATACACGCGATTGACCGCTTTTTCTGCAATGACCTTTGGGAATTTCTCGCCAAGCCGCATCCTGACGTCGAGGCGGATGAGCCATTGCTGGACGATGTCGTTGCGCCAGAGGAGGAGGCACATTCATGAAATGCTTCGTACGCTGCGTCTTTCGATCCCGTGCGGCTGGCGCTGGCGTTGTTCTCGGCGATAATCGTTCTTGGAGCTCCGTCCTCGTGAAATTCCTCACGCTGTTCTTGCAAAGGGTTTGGCGGGCCAATAGACTCTGCCGCTTCAATGGGAATCCTCAGTATCGCCATCGCGTTTCCGCGTCTGTTTTCGTCGGCGTTGCCAGGTCTTTTGGCGGCGGCGGAGGGTTCGGGCGACGCGCCGGCGGCGCCGCCGGTGTTGGCGCCGGGGCTGATACTGGCGATGTGCATTCTGGCGGGGATCGGGACGCTTTTGCTGCTGCCGGGCCGGCGGGATGTCTCTTTCCGGCGAATCGGGGGGGCGCTGGCGGCGTCGGCGGGACTGATCTTCGCCGCCCTTTTGCTTCGCAATTACAGCCCTTCGGGCATCGGCATTTATTTCTGGGTCTTTGCGATCGTGGCCATTCTGGGCGCGATGCGGGTCATCACGCACCCCAAGCCGGTTTACTCGGCCCTTTATTTCGTGCTGACGGTGTTTGCCAGCGCGGGGTTGTTTGTGTTGCTGGATGCCGAGTTCATGGCGGCGGCACTGGTGGTGATCTACGCGGGGGCGATTCTCATTACCTATGTGTTCGTGATCATGCTGGCGGCGCAGGCGCGGGCGCCGGGATCGACCGCGGAATATGTCAGCGAGTACGACACCGTGAGCCGCGAGCCGTTGATCGCGGCGGTGGTGGGATTCGCGCTGATGGGCATTTTGCTGTTCGTGATCTTCGATCGCGGCGGCGATTTGGCCCGCAACGCCCGCGTTGCCGTCGCGCCCAACAGTGCATCGGCCAAGCGGGAGATCTCGCCGACGCTGGGCGCGACTCAGCAGTTGGGCATTTTTCTGTTTCAGCAGCAGACGGTGCAACTGGAATTGGCGGGATTGTTGTTGACGGTGAGCATGGTCGGGGCAATCGTGATCGCCCGCAAGCGGGTGATTTCGCCCGAGCCGGTGCACTCGCGGCTGGCCGCCGTCACCCTCGCGCCGGCCACGCCGATCAGCGATGATCCGTACAGCATCCCCGTGTACGGCACCGACAACCCAAGGCAGAAGGCGTATCCCCAAACTTGAATTGATTAGTGGTCATGGATCAGCAAACTCTCCAATATTATCTGGCCGTCGGCGCCATCATGTTCTGCATCGGCATGATCGGCTTCATGACCCGCCGCAACATGATCGTGATGTTCCTGTGTACGGAGCTGATGTTCCAGGGCGTGGCGATCAACCTGATCGCCTTTAGCGCCTGGCACAACAATTTCGCCGGTCAGGCCTTCGTGATTTACGTATTGGTGATCGCCGCCGCCGAGGCCTCGCTGGCGCTCGGCTTGGTGGTTCTCCTCTTCCGCCAAAGGAACACCCTCGACGCCGACGCCTGGCGCGAACTCCGCGGCTAAGAAAAGCGGCGGCATCCAACACCTTCACAACACACAACCAACAACCCACAGCTGACAACTGACAACCATGAAAGATTTTTGGGTAATCGAATACTCCTGGCTGATCCCGCTGCTGCCGCTGATCGGGGCGGCGATTGCCGGGCTCTTCGGCGCGAGATGGCTCAAGGGCCTTTCCCACTGGCCGATCTGGATTGGCGTGGGAATCAGCGCGATTCTCTCGTTTTTGTTGCTGGGCAGGACGATCAGTGCGGTGAATCACGCGCCGGCCCCCGAGCATGCCGCGATGACCGGTGATGCGGACAGCTGGCAAACTGGAGCGAAAGACGACGCTGACGGCGGCAACGGCGTTTCCGCCACGCGCATCCTCTTCAATTGGATTGAAGCGGGTGATCCCGACAACGCGGGCCATGCACGCGGCAAACATCCGCAAACGATTCAGGGCAATCCCTTCGCCTATTTCCGGGCCGAAGCCGGGTTTTTCTTCGACCCGCTCACCGTCACCATGCTTTGCGTGGTTTGCGGGATCGGCTTTCTGATTGCCGTCTTTTCCGCCGGCTACATGAAAGGCGAAGAGGGGTACTTCCGCTTCTTCGCGTATCTGGGGCTGTTCATTTTCATGATGACCTGTCTGGTGATGGGCAGCAATCTTCTGATGCTCTACCTGGGG
>DASRLH010000009.1:0-10747 GCA_035648595.1 Tepidisphaeraceae bacterium | reverse complement strand
CCCCGGCCCTCCCCCGGAATACCCGGAGAGGGAGGGGCATGTTGCGCCGCAGTTGCCCGGCGCCAGGCCAGCCAGGCCCAGATCGCCAGCAGGCCCCACATCATCCCCGCCGGGTGGGACATCTCGACGAGGGCGAGCCAGCGAAACAACAGCAGGGAAACCATCAGCCACACGGCCAGCAGACCGGCCAGGCCGTCGAGCAATTCGGTGACGATCAGATATAGCAACGTCAGTGAAATCGCCGCGATGAGCAGCGGCATGAATACATAGGGCAGATGCAGCCACATCGCTGGAACGTGCAGCAGCGACGTGCCCGGGAAATAAACCGGCGCGTAAACGCCATGCGTAAATACATAAGGCACGTCAAAAAAATCGGGAAGCGGCAAGGGCGGCATGCACAGTTTGCCATGCGCCAGGAAGGTCGTCTGCAGGCGGTGCATGAACTCATCGTGATAGATCGGCTGCATGAGCCGATGCTGCCGGGCGGCCATCACATAGAGCCAGGGACCTGAGACGAGGAAAATGAACAGCGCGATCCAGCGCCGCGCCCGCCGCGATGGATGCCGCAGGCGATGCAGCAGCGCGGACAAGACGCGCCGGGTGAATGGCATGAACGCCAGCGCAAAAGCGATTGCCAGAATGATGCGCTGTGCCCAGGTATCGGCGTTAAAATCCGTGGGGCCGCCGGCAAAGACGCCGGGGTTTATCCGCGGCGACTGGGGGTAAAGCAGCAGCGCCGCGACGATGCCTGCCGCCAGCAAAGCCCCGGTGAAATATCGCCGCGCGCGGGAAACGGGTGGGTGACAGTTTCGGCGGCCTCTCTTGTTCCCTCCCCCGGTACTCCGGGGGAGGGCCAGGGTGGGGGTCTTTGTTCCTGTGCCCCCGTGGTGCAGATCCTCACCCAAACCCTCCCCCGGAGTACCGGGGGAGGGGGAAGGATCCACCGAAGCTGTCACACGCGCGCGCGAAACCATCATCCTCCGGGACAAACTCCTGGCACCCTTGTCTAGTCTATAGGTGTAACTCGTGGTTGTGGCGACTTGGTGGGGCAGACCCCACTGCGGGGACCGCCACAATCAGGCGCTACACCCTGTCTATCATCGCCCGAGCGTGGCGTTCACAACCTGTTTGACCTGTTCGACCCGCGCCTCGGCGGTTCTGCGATCCGCGGCCTCGGCGATGATCCGCATGATCGGCTCGGTATTGCTGGGCCGGGCGTGGACCCAGGCATCTTCCCAATCGATGCGGATGCCGTCCTGTAGATCAACGCGTTCCTGGGCGAAATGCTTTGTCACTGCCTGCACCGCGCGCTCGGCATCCTCGCGGCGGCACTCGAATTTGGTCTTGACGATCTCGTAGCGGGGCAACTCCGCCACCAGTTGGGCGATGCTTTTCCCGGTGGAAGCCATCAGTTGCAGAACGTACGCGATTCCGACGAGGCTGTCGCGGCCCGGTACGATGCGGGGATCGATGACCCCGCCGTTGCCTTCCCCGCCGATGGAGGCGTTATTCTTGAGCATCGCGTCGATGACATTGGCTTCGCCGACCGGCGTGCGGATGACGCGGCCGCCGTATCTCGCGGCGATGTCGTCGAGCATTCGGCTGCTCGAAAGGTTGGTCACCGCGATCCCGCCGGGCTTGCGCGACAGCATCCATTGGGCCGCAAGGGCCAGCGAATATTCCTCGCCGATGTACGTTCCGTTTTCATCGACGATCGCCAGCCGGTCGGCATCCGGGTCCTGCGCGAAGCCAACATTGGCTTTCTGCCGGCGAACCTCTTCGCACAGGCCTGTCAGATTCTTTGCCGTCGGCTCGGGTTCATGAGGGAAACGGCCATCGGGCGTGGCATGAAGATGAACGAGTTGGCATCCCAGTTTGCCCAGCAGCGTCGCGCTGGTGACGCACCCGGCACCGTTCACGCTGTCCACGACGACCTTATATCGCTTTGTGGAAATGCCCAGCACATCCACATGCTCGAGTACGCGCTTGACGTGCAGGGCGTGCGTTTCCGTGTTCTTTTTCGGCGCCACGAGCTCTTCCACCGGCACGAAAGCCGTGCGCTGGTCATTGTAAAATTGCTTGATGGCGGCGGCGTCCGCGGGCGGCGGGGCAACCGATTGGCGATTGAGAAACTTGATCCCGTTCCATTCGATGGGGTTATGCGACGCGGTGATCACCACGCCCGCATCGGCATTGAGATGCCGGACCATCATCGCCACGCCCGGCGTGGTGACGATATCCAGGTCGATCACTTCAACGCCGCTGGCGGTAAGGGCGGCGGCCGCCGCGTCGCGCACCCACGGCCCGCTGGGCCGCGAGTCACGACCAAGAACGACGCGGAAATGCGGGCCGTTGGCAGGTTGGGAAGTCTGCTTCAGCCAGGCGGCAAATCCGCCGGCCATCCGCCCCACCACCGGCGGGGTGAGCGTGCGGCCGATGGTGCCGCGCATGCCCGAGACGCCGATCATCAATGCTTCCATGTGTCCCATTATTGGTTTGCCCGCCCTTGCGGCAAGTCATATAGTTGCCACCTGGTTTATCTTCATGGATCGCGATGCCCTCAACCACCGGCTGCCCGAGATCGTCCAGACGCTTGTTCAAAGCGTGCTGGCCGAGCCGAGCATGCAGCACCTGAATAAGGTGCTGCTGCCCAATCGCGACGTGATCATCGAGTGCATCGGTCGCCTGCGCGAGCTGGTTTTTCCCGGCTATTTCGGCAAACAGGGGGTCACCCGCGAAAACGTCTCGTTTCGGATCGGCGAGTTGGTCCTTGAATTACAGGACATGCTCTACGAGCAGGTGCGCTGCTGCCTGCGGTATCGCAGGCAATTGCAGGGGACCGACAGCAATGGGGAAACCTGCGCCGAATGCGACCGCGAGGCGGCGAAAATCGTATCGCAATTTTTTGATTTGCTGCCTTCCGTGCGCGAACGGCTGGCGTCCGATCTGCAAGCGCACTTTGACGGCGATCCCGCGGCGCAGACGCCGGATGAAACCATCTTTTGCTATCCGGGTTTGTTCGCCATCTTCGTGCAGCGCATGGCGCACGAGTTTTATCGGATGGACGTGCCAATGTTTCCGCGCATCATGACCGAATACGCGCACAGCCTGACCGGGATTGACATTCATCCGGGCGCCAAGCTTGGCCGACGCCTGTTCATCGATCATGGCACCGGCGTGGTGATCGGCGAAACCACCGAAATCGGCAACAACGTGAAAATCTACCAGGGCGTCACGCTGGGGGCGCTGGCCCCCGCCTTCGGCCAGCTCCTGCGCGGCCAGAAACGGCATCCGACGATCGAAGACGACGTGGTGATCTACGCGGGGGCGACCATCCTCGGCGGAGACACGGTTATCGGACGCGGCGCGTTGATCGGCGGCAACGTATTCATCACATCCAGCGTGCCGCCCTTGAACCAGGTCAGCGCAGAACCGCCCAAGCTCAAATACCGCGACCGCCGGCCAAAAGCCGCCAGGAATACGGAATATATGGATTTCCAAATCTAAGCCCAGGAGGAATTTACCGCGGAGACGCCGAGACGCAGAGAAGAGGGACACGTCTCGCTGAACGTGGAAGCGTTCCCCCGGACCAACTCGGGTGTAACTCGTGTTTGTGGCGACTTGGTGGGGCAGACATTCCTGTCTGCCGTTCGCCGCAGGGACATTCTTGTCCCTTCCTCATTTCTTCGGGTCGGCTCGGCGGGGTGAGTACACCCCCCGCACTCGCCGACCCGAGGCAGACAAGAATGACGCCCCACCAGGGAGGGACCGCCACAATCGGGCGCTACACCCGACCAACTCCGGGGGCGTGCGCGGTTTTCGAGGAGGAGCAATATCCATGATATCACATTATCATGTTGTTCCGTCGCCACGGCGGATGATTCCGAAAAGCATCATCCGGCATAATTGGACACGCCCGCGGGGTTCTTATGGGACAGGGCCAAGATTAAAGGGGCCGACAGGAATGATCGGTGGTTTGGCGGGATGCGTCGAAACCCGCGAGTTTCACGGGCTTTGATTCTTGAATCCGGCAGTGAACGGTTGGGCCCGTTGGTGCATTGTGCGTTTCATCAGGATGCACGGATGAATGCTGGCACTGGGTTTGTCATACGCTGGATGTGAAGCGTTTAGCCTCGATATTCGCGTGTTTACTGGCAACCGGATGTGCCGCGACGCACCGGCCAAGCCACTGTGCGCAATCGCGCCTGACCGCCGTGCCCCCCGCCCCGCGTTACGCGCCGGCGGCGGCGTCCGCCCTGGCATTCGCCTCGCCGCTCACCCCGGATTACCCGCTTTTGGGCCTGGATCGTGAGCCGCGCGAGCCGGGGGCGTTCATCGGATATCAGGATACCGTCACCGAATCGTTTTCCATCGGCTTAACCGACAACCAAAGCAACGATCCGACCCAGGACTTCTACAACCGCTGGAGCTACAGCGAAAAAGTGGGCGTTCGCTACAAATAGGCCTATTTGAGTTCCGCGTCAACCGCGGCACGCCCCGCGCCGGGGTAGCGGAAATCCGAAATCCGAAGCACGAAATCCGAAACAATTCCAAATGAAGAAAGCAAAAATGACCGCGTGAAGCAATCTGCTCGCGGCGCTTGCCGCGACGGTGCGACACGCCCGAAGCGACACGACTTATTTTTGCAGTTGAATTTTCCCCCACCTTCCGGCCATAATGAAATAAGTCGGTTGCCCATCTGGTTTTAGAGACAGATCGAGGAAGATATATGGCCACGATCACGAAGAAGGAGTTGATCGACCGGATCGCCGAGAGTGCCGGTCATCGGCGTGTTCAGGTCAAGATCGTTATACAGCAGTTTCTTGATGAGGTCGTCAAGGAGTTGGGCAAGGGGAACCGCCTGGAGTTCCGCGACTTTGGGGTGTTTGAAATCAAAATCCGCAAGGCGCGAAAAGCCCAAAACCCCAAGACCCTGGCGCCGGTGGCCGTCCCCGAAAAGCGCACCGTCAAGTTCAAGGTAGGCCGACTCATGAAACAACGCCTGGTCGAACTGACCGGCGAAAAGTTCGATGAAGACGCGGCCTACGACCGGGCCCAGGTTTTGGGCTCCGAGGAAGACGATGATGACGCCGGCGAGTCGGACGCCGATGAGTGAATCCATTGCGCACCCCATTCCCGACGCCGCGCCCGGATGGCAGCAACGCGCCGCCGGCAGTCTCGCACGGCGGCGCGAGCAACACCTTTATCGCCATCGCTATGCGCTTGAGCCCATTGACGCCGCCCACGTTCGATTGAACGGCCGGCGGCTGGTCAACTTCTGCTCAAACAACTACCTGGGACTCACGCATCATCCGCGCATTCTGGCGGCAGCGCGTTTGGCGATTGCCCGCGATGGCCTGGGCAGCGGCGCCGCCCCGCTGATCAGCGGCTACACATCCGCCCATGAATCCGCCGAGCGCGCCATCGCCGATTGGAAAGGAACACAGTCGGCGATCCTGCTGCCGAGCGGGTATCAGGCCAACTTCGCGGCCATCCAGACAGCGGCAGCCATCGGCAAGCTGGGAGCGGGGGCGCGGTTCCTGGTGGACAAGCTGGCTCATGCGTCGTTGATCGATGCCATCCGCGCAACGGGCGAGCCATTGCGGGTCTTCCCGCACAATGGGATCAACAAGCTTCGCCGGCTGCTCGCGCAGGCCCCGCCCGAACAGCTTCAGGTGGTTGTGACCGAATCGATCTTCAGCATGGATGGAGATGCCGCTGACCTGCCGGCGATTGCCGTCCTCAAAGAGAATTATAATTTCATGCTGCTGCTGGACGAGGCGCACGCGACGGGCGTGTACGGGCCGGCGGGCGCGGGGCTGGCCGGCGAGTTGGGCCTACGCGACGCCGTCGATGTCAGCATCATCACGCTTTCCAAAGCAATGGGGGGAATCGGCGGAGCGGTTTGCGGATCGGCGTTGTTTTGCGATACTTTGGTGAATCACGCGCGGGCGTACTTGTTTTCGACGGCCATCCCGCCTTCCGTCGCCGCCGTGGCCGAATCCGCGATTGCGATTTTGCGAGACGAGCCTGCTCACCAGCGGCGGGTGCGCGCGCTTGCCTTGGAAGTGCGCGCGCGGCTTGCCGATGGCGGATTGAGCGTGCCGCCGGGGGATTCACCGATCATTCCGATTATAATTGGACAAGAGCAGGCCGCTCTTGAAGTGGCGGAGCGGTTGGCCAACGAAGGCTTACTGGTGATCGCGGTTCGTCCCCCCACCGTTGCCGTCGGCAGCAGCAGGCTTCGCATCACGCTCAGCAGCGCGCATACGGACCAGGAAATCGAGTTGCTCGTGAGCGGGCTTCTTACCCATGCTCGGCATTCGGTCGGCTGACTTTCTTCGCGTGATCGCTGGATTTGCGCGGAGTCACAGAGGTACTCGGAGCGGGCGAGCCCCGCAACCCAAAGAAAGTGGGAAACCACGAATGGACACGAATGCACACGAATGAAGATTGATTATTCGAGTCTATTCGCGCTCATTCGTGGCCGTCTTTTCTTACCATCTTCTGAAATTCTACAGCATTTTTCACATAGCTGGAGCGGCTTGGCATGGTCACTGAAGTGACCACGCCGGCGGCCGGT
Source organism: Tepidisphaeraceae bacterium (assembly GCA_035648595.1). Taxonomy (GTDB): domain Bacteria; phylum Planctomycetota; class Phycisphaerae; order Tepidisphaerales; family Tepidisphaeraceae; genus RYN-428. The sequence goes on along the minus strand of DASRLH010000009.1, from coordinate 4,164 downwards.
TATGGTCAAACGCCATCGCAACATGAAACGTGCACTAAGCCGGCGGGGCCTGATTCGCCAGAAGCGATTCTGCTTGGCGCGCGCCCAACTCCGTATGGCCCGAGGCGCGCTCGATGTGCCGGAGGGTGCGGGCGAGCAGGTTTCTGGAGGGTTCCTCGGCCGGCATCGCATCCAGAAGGTGCAGAATCTTCTGGATCGGCGCCACGCGGGCGTTCACAGCCGCATCCGCGACCGCGAACACAGAGGCGCCGGTTGCTTTCCCTGCGGCGGCCGCGCTTCGATCCAACAGAAGGTCGATGGCCCGGCGGTCTTCATCACGAAGTTTGATCTTCATATTTACCCCGAAAAATTGCCAACTGCCGGCACTATTGCCGACGATGCCAAATCCTTCCAGGACGCGACTTGTCTGACAATCCTGCCAGAACAATCAAAATCAAGTGCAACCCGACATTGATTTGCCGGAGCTTCGGGTTGCCGGTGTATTTGCCTACGCCGGGGTGCGGTGAGAGTTCGCACCGTTTTTGTCGTTGGTGGCCTTCCAGCGGTCGGCGAAATGCGCCACTGCCGCGTGAAGCCGCGATTTTACGGTCCCCAACGGGATGTCGAGGATCTCACTGATCTGCTTGTAGGGGAATTGGTGAAAATACGAAAGGAGTAAAATTTCGCGTAAATGTTCGGGCATCCCCGTCACGGTGCCGTGCACCAATTGCTGAAGCTCGCGCCGTTCCATGGGCTCGTTGGGCATTTCCGAGGCCGATTGCATGAGGTCGATGAATTCGCCGCTGTCGTGGTCACCGGGGCTGATGGTGGCTTGGAGCGGATTGGTGGGCCGGCGGGCCATCGAGCGGATCAGATCGCGCGCCTTGTTGGCCGCGATCGTGAAAAGCCAGGGGCGAAAACGCCGTTGCGTATCGAATTGTTCCGCCGACTGATGAACCTGCAGGAAGGCCTCCTGGAATACATCCTCGGCACTGGCGCGGTTTCCCAGGAAACGCACGAGGAAATGATACAGTTCGCGCTGATAGCGATTGACAATCTGGGAAAAGGCGGCACTGTCGCCGTGACGGTAATCGTCGAGCAGTTGCTCGTCGCTGCGTTTGTCGCCGGTGCCGGGCGAATAGCGGGACGGTGGGCCCGCGCCGTCTTCAATGTGTGCCTCGCGCATGCCTGGCAGCATATCCGAGCCTCCAACGTGGGCGCCGCGCTTGACGCCATTATGGCCGGGCGGGCCTTTTGATTTGGTTGCACGCTTTGAAACTTTCATGACAATCCCAAGCAGACCCGCAAACGCGGCATTCGTCAATATGCAACCAATGACTTCGCTTAACGTAACAAATCATATGCCTCGCGCACCCGATGATACGACCCCCATCCGATTTTTCGATCTTGATCCCGCACAATTCGATCAAATTATACAGGGCTGGAATTGGCCGCGCTTTCGCGGCAAGCAGGTGCGCGAGTGGGTATATGGCAAGCTGGTTGTCGATCCGAAGGCCATGACCAACCTTGCCGTCCGCGAGCAGGAATTTTTGCGCGAGCGGATCTTGTTCGCGCCTTCGACCCTCACCACCCAGCAAAAAAGCAGCGACGGCACTCAAAAGTTATTACTCGCCTGGGAAGGGATTGATGCCGCGCCCGGCGCCAGCGCCGAGACCGTGATGATCCCCGATGACACGCGCCGGACCGCCTGCGTCAGTTCGCAGGTCGGCTGCCCGGTCGGCTGTAAGTTTTGCGCCAGCGGGATCGGCGGGGTGAAAGGAAATTTGTCGGCAGGCCAGATCGTCGAGCAGGTTTTTCGTCTCAACACAATTCTCGACGGATCGGGCCAGCGCGATGAGAAAGGCCGCCCGCAGCGCATCAACCACATTGTCTTCATGGGCATGGGCGAGCCGCTGGCCAATTACGCGAACGTGATGCAAGCAATTCGTGTCCTGCATGATCCGCAATGCTTCAACATCGGAGCGCGAAAGATCACGATCTCGACGGTCGGCGTGCCCGCGCGGATGCGGCAGCTGGCCGGCGAGAACCTGCCCATCAACCTGGCCATTTCCCTGCATGCTCCCAACGAGGAATTGCGCCAGCAGCTCATCCCCTGGGCCCAGCATTTCGCGCTGGCGGATATTCTCGATGCCGGGCGGTATTACTTCGAGCACACGGGCCGCGAAGTTACGCTTGAATACATCCTGCTGGCCGGGGTGAACGATCAGCCCCGGCACGCCCGCGAACTGGCGCGGGTTTGCAAGACGCTGCGGGCCAATGTCAACCTCATTCGCTACAACCCGGTCGCCGGCCTTCCCTTCGAGCGGCCCAAGGCGGATGATGTAATGGCGTTTCAGGAGGTCCTGCGAAGCGCGGGGGTGAACGCCCATACCCGCAAAAGCCGAGGCCGCGACATTGACGCCGCCTGCGGGCAGCTTCGGCGGAAAAAACTCGACGCAGTGCGCGTTGCCGGATTGGAGCCGGAGTTCGCCGACCTTGCGGAGGGGTTGCTTCCGTAAATGCCTCGGGAACGATTGGAATAATGGCATCCGCCTGGGCGACTTAACCTTGCGGCCGCCGAGCGCGACCCCTGCTTCAACGATGCCAGGCGTCGGCAATAACACGGGATTGAATGATGATGCATGACGGTCCTCCGACTGCGCCACCTTTCGTACACGCTTCGGCGCCGGCGCCCGCGCAATATGGCTATGCACCGGCCCGGCAAAGTTACTGGTGGGTTTGGCTGATCGTTTTTTTGTCGGCGACGGCCCTGGTGGCGCTCTTCGTGGTGCGCTGGGTACATGCCGGCGCCACCGCGGCGGGCGCCGGCGGCAAGTTCGCGAAGGGCGGACCGATGCCGGTCGTCACCGCGGTTGTCGCGAAGGGCGATATCAATATCTACATCAATGGACTGGGGACCGTCACCGCCTTTAACAGCGTCCTGCTTCGCTCGCGCGTCGATGGCGAACTGGTGAAGGTGAATTTTGTCGAAGGCCAATTCGTTCATCAGGGCGACCTGTTGGCCCAGATCGATCCCAGCCCCTACAAGGCTCTGCTCCTTCAAGCCCAGGGCCAGTTGGCCAAGGACACCGCCAGCCTCACCAACGCCCAGTTGGATTTGAAACGCTATCAGGATTTGCTCAAGCAGAACCTTTCCATCACCCAGCAGCAAGTCGATACACAACAGGCGATGGTGGGCCAGATCCAAGGATCGATCGAGGCCGACAAAGGCCAGATCGCGACGGCAACGGTCAACTTGAAATACTGCGATATCGCCGCGCCCCTCACGGGCCGGATCGGTCTTCGGCTGGTGGATCAGGGCAACATCGTTCACGCCAACGACACCGGCGGCCTTGCCGTCATCGCGCAGCTCCAGCCGATCGCCGTCATTTTCACCGTTCCCCAGGATGATATACCACGGGTGGAGAAGGCCATCAGCGCTGGCAAGCCGGTTGCGGTGGATGCTTTCGGCCGCGACCTGAAGAGCAAGCTCGCGGCTGGAACATTGCTCGCAACGGATAATCAGGTCGATCCCGCCACGGGCACCCTGCGGATCAAGGCGTCTTTCCCCAACGCCGACAACGTGCTGTTCCCCAACGAATTCGTCAACGCCCGCCTGCTGGTCGATGAGTTGCACGGCGTCACCGTGGTGCCCAGCGCGGCAGTGCAGCGCGGGCCCGAGACCAATCCCATTTACGTTTATGTGGTTAAGCCGGACAAAACCGTCGAGCTCAAGGACGTGAAGATCGGCCCCAGCGAAGGGGACCAGACCGTGATCGAAAGTGGCTTGTCGCCGGGAGAAGTGGTCGTCACCGCGGGCGTGGATAAGCTTCAATCGGGATCGCAAGTGACCGTGGGTAAGCCAACCGGAACGGGCGCGACGACGAGGCCGGCCGGAGCTGCGACCCGATCGACAAACGGCGATGGAAAAATCGGAGCCGCCCGATCCCGTGGCGCGACAACCCAGGCTGGGGGTCAACGTATCACGGGCGTCTCGCCCGTGCGAATGGCGAGGTAGTAGAGCAAATCGGGTACTTCTAATCCTAAAGCACCAGGCACGGGCGAGACGCCTCATCTTTCGTCACATTTTTTCCAGTCCAGCCGCCCGCGCGCCCATGACCATCAGGTGAAGGTCATTCCATCCGCGCCAGAGGGTGAGCCAGCCGGGTGGGCCGTCGGACTTGC
>DASRLH010000008.1:0-7632 GCA_035648595.1 Tepidisphaeraceae bacterium | reverse complement strand
GGGCCGGGCCGCTGGAGCCACTCGCGCCGGTGTTTCCCATGCCATGCACAATCTCCCACGACCCCGACCCATCAATGTCGGCAACCGCCAATGGTCCCGAAATCATTTGGGCCTCGGAGCCGCTCGCCCTCCCGTCCAACTTTCGCCAAACCCCATCTCCATCCGGCGACCAGCGCGCCAGCCGGCCCTGTGACGCCGCGAAAAGCGACGCCTGCCCATTTGCTTCCGCATCAATCGCGACGGCGGCGGATATCGGCGCGTTCAGCAATTCCTTGAAATGCCCGTCGGCCTCAAATTTCCACAGACTTCGATTCAAAAACACCTCATGCGGCGGCTTCCGCTTGATCACCAGGAAATCCACCAGCCCATCATGATTCAGATCGGCGGCCACCACGCCCACCGCGGGCCGGCCATCCCCGCTGATTCCGGCTTTTGCGCCGATGGGGCGGAAGGTGCCGTCGAGATTGTTGTTGAGCAGTTCGCTGGGGCCGTCGCTTCGCACGAGAAACAAGTCCAGGTCTCCATCATGGTCGGCGTCCACCGCGACGCCATCCACCGTATTGAAGTTTCCCCCCGAGGCGTGTGCGGACGCGGTGATGTCCCGCCATTGGCCGGGCTTGGTCTGCCGCCAAAGCTGATTGGGCCCGTGCCGGCACAAATACACGTCGAGCAACCCATCATTATCAAAATCCCCCCACACCGCGGCGTTCACATCCGCCACCGCCGCCAGCGGATGATCCAGCGCCACTTCAAATCCGCCCGGCCGCGCCAACAGCACGGCGTTCCGCAGCGCACCATCCACCTTCAAAGCCGACGTGATAAACAAATCGAGCCGGCCATCGCCGTCAATATCCGCGACGGTGATCGTCGGCTTGGGCCCGACCTCCGAGGCCGACCGCCAGACCAGCCCTTTGCCGTTGACGACACGCAGCGGCGCGCCCGCCGCGAACGCCGGCCCGCTGGGCGCCGGCGCCGGCTTCTGATCCGGGGCATCCATGACAACGGCCATCGCCTTTATCCCCATCCGCGTGTACTTAAACTCCGCGAGCTTGGCACGAGGGTTGTCTGCCAACTTCGTAAACTCCCCGAGGCGATCTTTCGCCTCTGGAGCCTCGCCCAATTGCTGCAGGCTTTGAAACGCTCCGTAGTACGCACTGCGCAGCAGTGGATCGAGTTGGATCGCCCGCTCGTATTCGCCCAAAGCCGCGCTCGGGTTCCCCCGCGCGCTCCAGCATTGCCCAAGGTAGTAGGCGGCAAAGGCGTCGTCCCGATCCACCGCCTTCATGCGTCGAAAATCCTCCAGCGCCGCCGCCGAGTTTCCGCCGTTGAGTTCCAGCAGTCCTTTGCAATACACCGCCCGAAGATCATCGGGCGCGACCGCCAGCACGCGATCGATTTCCCGCATCGCCAGCGCCGAATCCCCCTCCCGCTGGCGATTGAGAATCGCTATCGCCAAATTCATCTGTACCCCCGGCCGATCCTTGTGCCCCTCGACGAGGCTTTGGAATACCTTCGCCGCCCCCTCGAAATCAAACCGCCCCATGAGGCCCACGCCGAGGTTGTTTTGATCGACGAGCGAAGCCTCTGAAATGACAGCGACCACCGGCACCGGCGTCGGCGCCGCGGGCTTCTTTTTACAGCCGGTCAAGCCACCAAACGCCAGCAGCAGGAACCCTCCCAATCTCGCACAGGGCAGATATGATCCCATCGTGGCAATGTAGTTGGCCCGGCAAGCGTTGCAACAATATGGCCGTGCTGAGCGCCCCCATGCCGCTGCAACCTGGTTGTTTGACGCGGCGGATTCACGCCGTTCTACTGCGGCAAGTTGGGCGATGCGCGGGGCGCTTTGTCTTTGCGCCACAACAAACTCGAATAGGTAATAGCGATGGGACTTCTAGACCGCTTCAAACGTAAACCGGGAGCCGAATTGCCGGCGGATCCGGGCTCGCCGGGCAACGGTCCGACCACGCCGGGCTCGCCGGCCAGTGGTCCGACCGCGCCCCATCCGGAGCCCTCCGTCTCCGATTCCACAACTTCCCAACGCGCAGGCTCGCCAACTTCACCGGCGGGATTGGCGGCGCGGGATTCCGCCGCCGACACGTCCGCGCCGGCCCCGGCCGCGCCGGCCCCGGCCGCGCCCGTCGATCCGCTGCCGGGCCTGGATTCCAATTCGCTTCGCGACATGTTGATTGCCGCTTTCGCGGCGCGCGATGGGAAGTTGTTGTTGCAGCTCGCGGCGGCCAACCGCCCGGCGATTTCGCAAAACTTTGCCGACTGGCAGCGCGTCCCCGAATCCATCCGCAACAATCCCGATGCCATGCAGCGATATGCAGGCACGCTGATCGCGCTGGCGGAGATGTTCCGCGACCGCTTCCAGGATGCGAGCCTGATGGCGCACCTGGCGGGCACTTCTTCCGACAATCCCCTGGCACAATGGGAAGCGAAACTCCGGCAGGCCGATGCGCTGTCGCGCGAGCTGCGCTTCGAAGAAGCCAAGCAACTACTGACGGCAACCCTGATCGACATGCGCGACGTGCAGAGCGGCGGGCCGGTTTCGTATCAGGCGGTAACGCATGGCCGGCTGGCCCACACGCTCTTTTCCAGCGGGGACATCGAAGGCGCGCGCGGCCATATGCTGCGCGCCCTGGAATTGAGCAGCGAGCGCGGCGATGCCCAGGGCACGGCTGCCGGGCTGCGCGGAATGTACGAAGTCCTCCGATACGAGGGGAAATTCAAAGAAGCGGCGGACTACGCCGACAAGCTCGCGGCACAGCTCACGACGATGGGCAACGCCGACGACGCGCGCAACTGGTCGAAGCAGGCGGCGCGCGTGCGGGCCGGCGAGCCGCTATGCCGGATTGTTTTCTTTGTGAACGATCGCCAGTTTGAAGTCGATGAGATGCCGCGATTGGCCGAGGCGCGGGTGCGCTATGGATTCTGCCGAAATCGGCCCGCTTTGGCGCTATGCGAAGGGCTGGTGCAGCGCGCCATGCAAGCCGGCGGCAAGGGAAACTTCGATGAAGCCCTCGCCGGCTTTCGCGAAGCGGCCAAGGTTGATCCGTTCGACCCCAATCCGCATTATCACGCCGCCGTCACGCTGATGCACTTGGAGCAGCCTTCGGAGGCGTTCGCCGAATATGATGCCACCGAGGAGTTGGCGCCCGGCTGGTTCAACTGTCGGGGCGAACGCTGGCTCGCCGCCGAGATTGCCGGCGGCCGGGTCGAGCAGGCCGTCTTTTTCATCCTCCGCACCGAGGAAATGCCCGAACAATCCGCCTCATGGGAGCATAAACTCGGACTCGCGGACGAGGGCCTCGCCCACGCCCCCGACTTGGCGCTATTGCATCTGTACCGCGGCAAATGCCTGATGAACCTCAATCGTATTGCGGAGGCGCAGGCCGCGTTCACCATCGGCCTTGCCCACGCCCCCGAGCCCGACATCCGCACGCGGCTGCTGTTCGAGCTGCAGGTGGTCGCGACGGATCCAGCGGAGAAGATCCGTCTGCTGCGCGAAGCCGCCGACCTCAATGGGAATCTCGGGGCTGCCGCCGTCGCGCGGGTGGCGCTGGGGCAGATGGAAAGCGCCGCGAGCACGATTGTGTAATTGGGCAACGAATCAGCAAGCGTCTCGCGTCTAAGCCGGCGACTACTTCCCAACAACCGCCGCGCGGCGTCCACCCCGGTTCCGGTCCCCGCGCGCAACACGTCCCAAATGCCAATGCGCCCTCTGGCGGGGCCGCCAAGTGGGTTCCTGCCACCCATGCGAGCAAAATCGCGATGCTGATGTTGCGCTTCGTGACAATTTGTGGCGCTCGTGCGCTCACTCAAGCGCAACAATATCATAAGCTTGCTCGTTAGTGTTCGCAACCACTTGCCATTACACCAGTTAACCGCCGGCAGCGCGCGGATCATTCATGTTGCGCTTTTGTGGCGCGCAACACGGCCTGAGCCGTAGCTTGAATGTTCGCCCAGTGCCTCCTCCCTCCATTGCGCGGCGACCGCTTCGGCTGACACTGCCCAAAACGCGGAAGAAATGTGGACGCTGCGCGGCTGCAAGGGTTGAGTTTTTCGCTTTGGGTGCAACCAGCAGGGGGTGGGCCGTCTTTACTGTAATGGCGTGGGCCGCTTGCCAATGAGTGTGGTTCGCCGCTTGATCGGCTTTACCCGATGGTGTGCCATACGGAACGGGATCGGCCGTAAAAGCGGCCCGGACTCAACATGGCGGTGTACGGTTTGCCGGACTACCCCGTCCCCGGATCATCGGCGGTTTCAGCCCGCTCTGCTGGTTGCACCCCATGCGCCAAACTCAACCACTCATCGCCGCGCAGCGTCCTTTTCAACTATTCCCGGTGTAGTTGTAGAACCCTCACAGATGATCCGCATGGGCCTGCAGCGGAACTCATCGGTTTGATCTGCTGACCGCGGGCCCCCCGCAGAATCAATTCAGCGTACGGCTGGCGGATCGATAACGCTCGCATGCGTCTGCTATCGACACATGGCTTGAAAGGCTACAGTGCGTGCATGCCCATGGGAGAAGCCGACTATCGCAAGGGAGCGCGCGATCGTATTGGCGAAGCGTACGTTCTGCTGCGGGATGAAAGGTTTGGGGGCAGCGTGTATCTTGCCGGCCGGGGTGCTGAAGGCGCGCTCCGGGCCGTGCTTTGGAAGGCTGATCCCGAGATTCAGCAGGGAAAGAAATCACTGGACACCGGTCACGACCTTCGTCGATGGTCATTGGACGTTCAAGCAGGCGTCTTATGACTTTTACGACGCCTGCTCAGCCGTCATTAAACGATGTGAGGCGCTATGTCGGAATCCAACGTCCAGGACGCCGTGAATGAAGTCCAATCGGTGCTTGCCCAGAGGCTCCATTTGGAGTCTCCGCGCTTTGCGCTCGAATCCGCCGGCGCCAAGGTGAGCGGATTGATCATATCGCCCTCGTTTCGTGGATTGAGGGATTCGGAGCGGCAGCGACGTGTCTGGGATGCGCTCAACGCGGAATATGGAACGCAATCCGTCCATCGCGTAGGCACACTCCTGGCATTCACTCCCGATGAGTGGGATTTTGAGAACGATTCCGAAAGCGAATAAATCGCGGCTACGAGAGACGATCGGCTGATCTGCTAAACGCAAATCCTCGTCGACCACCGTTTTCAGGTGGGCAACACCGACACGCTGTACATCGAGTTCAAGGCCACACCCGTGGTCGAGACGCGCGATTTGGACGAGAACACGCTGCTGGATCTGGACGCGGAAGGCAACATCGCCGGCATGACGATAGAGCACGCCAGTACCCGCACGGACAGCCCCGCGTTCTCCTACGAGCAGGTCGCGGCGTGACGCTGGGGCTAATTCAGCGTCGCGGCAGGTCGAGGGCTCCCTAAAGCCTCATGTTGCGCTTTTGTGGTGCGCAACACGGCTTAAGCCGTTACGTGAATACTCTCCAAGAGCCTCCTTCCAATCCAGCGCGTTCTGATCGCGTCCCCCAAAACGCCAAAAAAAATGGGCGCTGCGCGGCTGAGAAGCATTGAGTTTGTCGCTTTGGGTGCAACCAGCAGGGGGTGGCCGTCTTTACTTTAATGGCGTGGGCAGCTTGCCAATGAATGTTGGTTCTCCGCTTGAATCGGCTTTATGCACTGGTGTGCCATATGACACGGGATGCCCGTAAAAGCGGCCCAGTCTCTCGATGCTGGTGCCGTGTGTTTTGTATTCCACCGCATGCCGGACTAACTCCGTCCCCGGATAATCGGCGGCTTCAGCCACCTCTGCTGGTTGCACCAATGCGACAAACTTGAACTGCCCATCGTCGCGCAGCGTCCTTTTCAACTATTCCCGCAGTGAAAGATGCTCAACGCTTCGACGTCGGCCTCACGACCGCCGCCGCATGACTCGCGGCCGACGTGGCTTGCCATGCTTCGCCGCATAAAACCTTCATTCACTGACCTCACCAGCTTTGCCGGCGCAGCCCGTCCCGCTTTCGCGGAGGAAATCAAAGGTGTCAGGAAATCAAAGGCAGGAAATCAAAGGTGTCGGCCATGTCGGCCACCGTTCCCATAAGCCACCGTTCCCATAAGCGTAAACAAATAATATACTTGCGGTGGACGGAGGCCATCCCCCACGAAAGACGGCTGGGGCGCGGCGGCGATCGCGCCCGAGCCGCCCTTCTTTGGGGTCCGGAGTAGGGGGGCGGTCAGCGGACGCCGCCGGTGGCGAAAAGGGTTTCTCCGGTGAGCCAGCCGCTGGCGGGAGAGGCGAGGAAAAGGACAACCTGGGCGATATCCGATGGGGCGCCGACGCGGCCCAGGGCGGTGGATTTGACATATTCCTGCTCAAGGGGGCCGCCGACCAGTCCCGCGGCCGCCACGCCCTCGGTGATGACGACGCCGGGGTTGATTCCCAAATCCACGCTGTCGCAGCATTTTCGCGCCCTGCGCGAGGCGGGCCTGATCCGCGGCGAACGCTGCGGCGTCGAGATGCACAACACCTCCCGCTGCCGCGAGATCGACCAGCGCTTCCCCGGTTTGATCCCCGCCATCGTCAGCGCATACCGCGTGCAGTCGCGCCGAAAGCCGGGACGCAGTGGCTCTGTAGAAAACCAGCCTCCGCCTTGCTGAGTCCGGCGAACCGGGAAACGTATTACTGGTATCATGATTACCAGCAAGTCGCCAAGGATGGTGGCGATGGTCGCGCTGGCTACTGGCAAGGAAGCTTTCAGCGACTATTCCCACAAGTTCAGCCCCCGAAAATTCACCCGGCCCCAACTGTTCGCCTGCCTCGTCCTCAAGGAATTTGAGAAAAAGGACTATCGCGGCGTCTGTCAGCTTTTAACCGACTGCTCGGACCTGCGGGAGGCGATCCAACTGACCGCCGTGCCTCACTTCACGACACTTCAGAAAGCGAGTCGAAGACTCCTGAAACTGAATAAAGCAAGGTGCCTGATCGACCAGACGATCCGCCGGATTTGCAAACGCGCGCGGCATGTTCGGTATGCCGCCGTTGATTCCAGCGGGTTCGACGCCCACCATGCCAGCCGGTACTTCATCTGGCGCACCTCCGCGAAAAACAAGGGAAAAGAGCCTAAAAAGCGGCATTCATACAAACGGTACGGCAAGCTGATGGTCATCATCTCCTGCGCGACACACGCGATCCTGGCCGCCGTCCCCTCGGCGGGCCCCACCCCGGACGTCGATCAACTCGATGGCGTGATGGCAGAGTTGCCGCCGACGATCACGCTGGGCAACATGGTGGGCGACGCCGGCTTTGACTCCGCGCACAATCACGGCCTGTTGCGAGACTACCATGGAATGCGCTCGACGATCCCCGCGACGGCGGGCCGGCCGCTGAAGGATTCCAAGGCGTTGCCGGCGGACAAATACAGGAGACTGATGAAGACGCAGTTCAACAAGAAAGCGTATCGCCAGCGTCCACAGGTGGAGACGGTCTTTTCGATGCTCAAGAGAAACCTGGGATCGGCGTTGCGCGGGCGCAGTCATTGGAGCCGATGCCGGGATATGCTGCTGAGGGTGATTACGCACAACATTATGCTAATTTAATGAGGTTTTCTACAGAGCCGGACGCGGCTAGTTTTCGGTCGCGGCTTATCGTCCGCCAGCGCTCGCGGCCAGTTGTTCG
>DASRLH010000007.1:0-6229 GCA_035648595.1 Tepidisphaeraceae bacterium | reverse complement strand
GCCACCAAAACCGCAAGTCCGACGGCCCACCCGGCTGGCTCACCCTCTGGCGCGGATGGAATGACCTTCACCTGATGGTCATGGGCGCGCGGGCGGCTGGACTGAAAAAATGTGACGAAAGATGAGGCGTCTCGCCCGTGCCGGTTGCATTAAGATCCCAGGAATCGCAATTTCCATTTCCGTGCCTTAGACCTTCGCGTCGCTCGTGTGATCGTTGCGTTGGACTTCGCACAAATCGCGATTCCCGTGGCCCGGCGCACCAGGCACGGGCGGGACGCCCGTGATACGTCGCGCCTCTCTTAGGGCAAAAAATCACGGTGCTACAAAGGCCCATAGCCGCTCAGCTCACCCGGCTCCCCGCTGCCGTGGGTTCGGAGGGGGAGACGACGATGACCTTGCTCGTGGGAACATCGCTGGCGGCCAGGAGCATGCCCTGGCTGACTTGGCCGCGCATCATGCGCGGTTCGAGGTTGGCGACCACGATGATCTGTTTTCCGACCAGTTGCTCTGGCGCGTAGTGCTGGCGCAGGCCGGCGCAGATTTGGCGCGTCTCGCCGCCCAGATCGATTTGCAGGACCAGAAGTCTGTCGGCGTTTTCGTGGGGCCTGCATTCCAGGACGGTGGCGATCCGCAGATCGAGCTTGGCGAAGTCGTCATATTTAATCAAGGGGATTGTCGTGTCTTTAATCGTTGGAATTGTCGTGTCCGCCATAATGTCCTCCGGTGCGATGGCTACCCACATGCCCGTGCGAGCCATATTTCCCGCACAGACGATACGACCGATATTTTACGCTTTTGAACAAGCCAATCCAAGTGGGGCTGTCGGCGGATTTTGCGACGGCTGCGGGTTTGAAGGCAACTGGCCCCACGTTTGCTCCGAACACATCCGTTCCGGATGGGCCGGAACCATTGAACAAAAGAGAAACCAACTATGAAGAACGTATTGTTTACCGCGGTACTCGGTTTGAGTCTTGCAGGCACCCCGTTCCTGACGGGCTGCGACCGGCATGACAAGCCCGCTGCCGTGCATGAGAAGGACACGACCACCACCAATCCCAACGGCACTCAACACGTCGATAAGGAAAAGACGACGGTGGAGAAGAACGGCGATACGAAGAAGACCGAGGTTCATAAGGACAACCCGTGATTCTCCGGAACATCGCTCCGCCGTGCGCACTTTTGTGCGCGGGGCGGAGCAAAAGCTTGCGAACGGCCGGGCGGCTTATAGCCTATGAGGCGCCCGGCTGTTTCGTTGCGACAATTGCCGCGCAGGGGCATGATTGCAGTGCAATGGCCTGCTACCATCAATCACCTATGATCCGACATCTCTCCGCGTTCTTCGCAGTGTTGGTGTACACATCGGTCGCCTGGGCACAAGGGCAATGGACGCTGACCACGGCGGACTTTCATACGCAAACCGTGGCGCTCAAATCGGTCGAGGCCTCGGGCGTTGGCGTGACGCCTTCGGGCGCGGGCGGGGGGGAGAAGTTGATCCCCTTCGATCAGTTTTTGGAAGTCAGCCGGCCGGGCGCGGGAGGGCATGCCGGCGGGGCGTTTGTCCTGTTTCTGGCCGGCGGCGACCAAATCGGCGGCGAACCGATCGGCATCAAAGGCAACAATCTTGCCTGGAACAGCCCCACCCTTGGGCCCATTGAACTGCCCTTGAAGCGCCTGATTGCCATGGAACGCGCCGGCCCCGGCGCCCGCCCGCCGGAAATCCGCCATCGGCAAGACATCGTGACCATGATCAACGGCGACAGCGTCAGCGGAATTATCGCCGGCATCAAGGGCGGAAAATTATCCGTCCGCAATGACACTGGAAGCAGCGATGTGCCGCTGGCATCGGTGAAGGAAGTGAACTTCGCGGCGTCGGCCAGCGGCGTGTCGTCGGGCGTCCGCGGTTTCCGTGTTTATTTTGACGATGGTTCGTCGGTCGTCGCGACCTCCATCACGCTTGCCGGAGATAAGCTCGAATTATCCTTCGGCAAGGAAGGCGCGCACGCCGTTGATTTGAATCGAGTCACGGCGATCGAGCAAACCAATGGCCCGGTGAGCTGGCTGTCGGCCCGGCCGCCGGCGCAAAGCGTCAACATCCCGTTCTTCGGCACCGAGTCGCGCTTCCCGGCGCGCATGAATCGCAATTACAAGGGCGACCCCATTCGCTTCGGCGCGCAGACTTTCACGCATGGGATCGGCGTGCATTCCTACTCGCGGCTGGTTTGGCCGCTGGACGGAAAGTATGCAACATTCCGCACGCGATATGCGATTGACACCGATTTTCCCAACGCCCGCGCGGACGTGACGGTGCGAATCAAGTTGGATGATAAAGCGGTGTATGAGCAGCAGCATGTGAGGGCCGGCACGCTGTCGCCGGTGGTGCTCGAAGAACTCAAGGGAGCAAAGACGCTCACGCTGGAAGTGGACTACGGCGCCAACGGCGACACCGAAGACCGCTTCAACTGGATTGACCCGGCACTTGGGTTGCGGGCGCAAGGAGTCCGATAACCATTCCACAGCGCAAAAAAAGAGGCCGGTGCTCGCCGAAACACCGGCCTTTGACGGGCTGCCCGACCTCAAAGGCCGGAGACTCGCAGCCTCCGGTCACTATCGTCCGGGCAGTCTCGGAAACTTAATAAGGTCGTCAAGTGTTTGCGATGACCCATCGCCCTGGTCTTTGCGCCGGGAGGCGATCACCTGATCGACGGCAGCCATGAATTCATCGGGGAGGGATATTTCGGATGCCGCAACGAACCGTTCGATCTCCGTGCGCAGATCTGTTTCGTTGAAGATTTTGGCTCCAACGGATTCGGCCGTCATTACGGTAATCACGAAGGCCCTCGCCGCTTCCGCGAGGCGCGGGTGGGGCACAATGCCCCGGGCGGCACACCACGCCGCGGTGAGCCGTGCAACTTCATCTCCCGCGTTGGACATCGCCCCGGCGATTTTCGGCAGGGCTTCCATGAACGCCTCTTCGTCTAATTCGACGTCCTCCGATTCATCGACTTCATCGTCGTCGTCGAATACGTCTTCGTCGTCATCCTCTTCCTCGTCGTCGTCATCCCACTCGATGCCGTTATTGGAAATCCCCGCGCCGCCCAGTCCCATGACATAATGCACGTCAGGCCGGCGGATGAATTCTTCGGGGGTGCAGCCGATGAGCCGCTGGCTGAGGAATGGCAGGTCCCCGACGTAGCGCAGGCCGCCGTCAATGCCGAAACCCGTCAGGTCGGCAGAGTTGATGTCGCCCAGATTTCCAAAAATAGCGGTCCATTTTTCCCAGCCCACCGGCAGCTTGAACCCATTCTGCCGGGAGAATTGGATGGCGCCGACAACCAGCCGGCGCAATTCCGTCGTCTCAATCGGCTCAAGCTCTAGTCGCCCGCGGCCGCGCTTGAGCATTTCATTGAATTCCGGACGGTTCATTTGGGTGCGCCCCCACGCATCTTTTAAGCCGACGCACCACACATCGATCAGAAACGATGCGAAGGCGTGCAGCCCTCGCGAATCGGCCCCAAAAACCATCGCGCTGGCCAATCCTTCTTCCTCCCACCCGGCGTTCACCCAGCACTCAAGCTGCGCGTCCCCCAATGCCATGCGCTGGAGGGGCGTGATCGACTTCGCCTTTTTGATCGCCTTCTGCTTTTTCAGGCGCTTGAGACGATGTTTTTCCTTCTTTTTCGATTTGTCGGCCATCAGTTCCTCTACTACCGCGCCATCCGCACGGGCGGGACGCCCGTGATACGTTGACCCCATTCGTTCCACCTGTCGCACTGCGTTGCAGTCGGCTGAATTGTTATCCGAAAACTTTCGCTATTTCAGCTCGACCGTCCAGTACGCGTTATCAAGGAATTGCTTCCAGCTCACATACCGCTCATCGGCCAGCCGGATATTGATGACCGGGCTGCGCTTGGGTTTGACCGGCTTGGTGATCAGGTGCATGTGCGCCTGCTCTGGGGTGCGTCCGCCTTTCCTGACGTTGCACTTGATGCAGCAGCAGACGATGTTTTCCCAGGTGGTCTTGCCGCCCTGGCTCTTGGGAACCACATGGTCCAGCGACAGGTCCGTCGTCGGAAACTTCTTGCCGCAGAACTGGCACTTGCTGCCGTCGCGGGCGTAAATGTTTCGGCGGTTGAACTTCACTTCCTGGCGGGGGAGCTTGTCGTAACCGAGCAGCCGGATGATTCGCGGCACCGCGATCTGAAAGCGCACCGTGTGAATCCAGTCGAACCCATCAGGCTCGAACTCCTTCTTGAGCAGCGAAAGCTCCTGCCAGCTTTGGAAATCCAGATTCTGCCATCGCGCCTGCCCCTGTGCGTCGGTCTCAATATGAACGACTTCCGCCAACTCCCGGCACAGCAGCGAAAACGCCCGGCGGACATTGATGACGCGGATCGCCTGGTAAAACTTGTTGAGCACCAGCACGTTCGCGTTGAGCGCGGCAACGCCCGCGCCCGCCGCCGCCGGATGTGGAGAAAATGGAGCTCCGTGATGGTTCATATGCCCGCCTGAACCTTCCCAAACCACCCGCGCACCGCGCGGCGGCTGCATTCCGTTCAGTTGGCCCCGGAGGAATTCATGCCTGCCCTCCTTCGACCGCAAACACCTGTTTCAACGGATTCTAACCGGGGCGGAGGCAAAAGGCCAGAAGCCGCTGATGCAGGAAATCCGAAATCCGAATGTCGAAATCCGAAACAAATACAAAATCAGAATTTCAAAACCGGACGCATGCCATTTGTCTGTTTTTCCACTATCTTCATTTGAAATTTGTTTCGGATTTCGAGCTTCGGATTTCGGATTTTCAACTACGGCTTGCATCATACCTGCGGTGTGCGGCCCATAGGCCGCTATGCTGCTTTACCGTTCCCGGCTCAAAGATTTTACCCTCCTACCATCGAACGACGATGATTGAATCAGGCCATCCGCGCCACGCAGCTAACATTGGCAGTACCGAGGTCGCATGAGCAATCCCCCATCCAACGTCGCTCCGCCGCCCAGCGCGGCTTCCGTATTCGCACCGGCCAAAGCGTCGGATTACAACCGCACCGGCCTGGATTTCCGCCGGCCGATGCCTCGGCCCAAGGTGCGCGGGCCGGTGATTGATTTCCATTGCCATCTGTTGGCGGCCCGGCATGGGAAGGCGTGGTTCGAGGCGGCGAATCATTATGGGATTGACCGCTTTGTCACCATGTCGCCATTAGAGGAGGCGGTGGGGTTGGATCGCGATTGGCCGGGGCGGCTACAGTTTATCGTGGTGCCCAAATGGCCCGACACGCCGCCGGATTTCATTGACGATTACATGCGCCGCATCGAGGCGTATTACAACCTGGGCAGCCGGATCGTGAAGTTTCATTCCGCGCCGGGCACGATGCTCATGCGCGGGATTCGGCTGGATTCGCCAAAGTTCAAGCCCGTTTTCCGCGAGATCGCCGCCCGGAAGATGGCGATCATGACGCACATCGGCGACCCGGACACCTGGTACGCCGGCAAATACGCCGATACGGCCAAATACGGCTCGCGCGACGATCATTACCAGATGTGGGAATCGGTGATGCAGGAATTCCCGGATGTCCCCTGGATGGGCGCGCATCTGGGCGGCAACCCGGAGAATCCCGCCCGCCTGCAAAGCCTGCTCGATCGCTACCCCAATCTCAGCCTCGATTGCAGCGCGACGCGCTGGATGGCCCGCGAGGTGAGCGCCCGACGGGACGCCGTGCGCGAGCTGTTCATCCGCAACCAGGACCGCATCGTCTTCGGCTCAGATCAGGTCAGCACCGACGATCGCGGCTTCGATTTCCTGGCCAGCCGATTCTGGGTGCATCGCAAATTGTGGGAAACGGCATACATCGGCCCCAACCCCATCTTCGACCCCGATCTGCCCGCCGACCGGCAACCCGAGCTGCGCGGGCTTGCGCTGCCGGATGAAGTTTTGCAAAAGCTCTACCACGACAACGCCGCCCGATTCCTGGCGCGGCTTGGTGTGCAATTCGCCGATGCCCAGCCGGCCCTGCGCGCGGCGTAGGGGGTCGTGTGGCGACTATAGTCGTACCGCAGTCTGCAATAATGTCGCTGCGATGAGCGTAAAGCAGCATTGTCGTGACACGGGCGTCCCGCCACAGGCGTCCGGGATATGGCAAGTTTACGCGAATGGGTTCCAATGAGCCAAGGGAGAGCGTGGACAATAGGCAGGGGATCGCAGCGACGGCGGTTCCATGCGCGCATGCGGCGGCGT
>DASRLH010000006.1:0-23620 GCA_035648595.1 Tepidisphaeraceae bacterium | reverse complement strand
CCACCCCAACCCTCCCCCGGAGTACCGGGAGAGGGAAAAGAAGAGGCCAACGCAACTGTCAAGGACCTTGTTGCACCCTACCCAATGTCTCAACATGGCAATCTGAAAGAAGACTTTATGATGCTCAAACAACTTCGCCCTACCGTGGTCTGTTTCATACTCCTGACACTTCTCACAGGGGTGGTTTACCCATTGATCGTCACAGGAGTTGCCAAATCAACCTTTCCCCGTCAGGCCGCCGGGAGCTTGCTGCCCGATGGCGGCGGATCGGCGCTGATCGGACAGCAGTTCGATGATCCCAGGTTTTTCTGGGGCAGACTCTCCGCCACGACCGACGTCGATTCCAAGCCGTTGCCGTACAATGCGGCCAACTCGTCGGGATCGAACCTGGGCCCCACGAATTCCGCGCTTACCGACGCCGCCAAGGCCCGCATTGATGCGCTGCGCGCGGCTGATCCGGCCAACGTGCGGCGGGTGCCGGTGGATTTGGTGACGGCATCGGGCAGCGGGCTGGATGCGAACATCAGCCCCGCCGCCGCCGCATACCAGGCCGCCCGCGTGGCCGCCGCCAGGAATATGGACGTCGGCAAAATACGAGCGCTCATTGCGCGGCATACCAAAGGCCGGCAACTGGGCGTGCTCGGCGAACCTCGCGTCAACGTGCTGGAACTCAATCGGGCACTTGAGGGGCTGTCTCCTTAGAGGCTTTTCCTCCACGCCAGTTCCGACACGTCGTAAAAGTTTGGCAGCTTACCCGAACGCATCGGTCGTTTGATGTAGCCGTCAATGTATCACGGGCGTCCCGCCCGTGCAGTTGGCGCGGCGTTCGGAAAACCGCGATACTGCCAAGCTGAAAGCACCATGCACGGGCGAGATGCCCGTGATACGTCAGCGGTTTCCCTTTCCATAATCCTCTGTCTTCCGCTATTCGCCCGAGTATTTAAGCCTCGATTCCGGTGACTTCAATGCTCCCACCCCAACCCGACGATTATCGCTCCAACCCCGATGCCCTTCTCACCCAGATGAAGCAGCACGAAAATGACCGGCAGCACGGCCGGCTTAAAGTCTTCTTCGGCGCGGCGCCGGGCGTTGGCAAAACCTACGCCATGCTTGAAGAGGCGCGCAAACGCGCCGCCGAGGGCGTTAATGTCCTGATCGGCTATGCCGAGGCTCACATCCGCCCGGATACCGAGGCGTTGCTGCTGGGCATGGACATTCTTCGTTACAAGATCGTGGAGTACCGGGGAGCCGTTCTTAAAGAGTTTGATCTCGATGCGGCCCTGGCTAAAAAGCCGCAACTGATCGTCATCGACGAGCTGGCCCACACCAATGCCCCCGGCTTGCGGCATCAGAAGCGATGGCAGGATGTCGGCGAATTGCTCGACGCCGGCATCGACGTATACACCACGCTTAACGTCCAGCACCTGGAGAGTGTCAACGATGTCGTGGAGCGCATCACCGGCGTGGCCGTTCGTGAGACGCTGCCGGATTCCGTGCTCGAGAACGCCGACGAGGTGGAACTGGTTGACACTTCGCCCGAAGAGCTTTTGGAGCGGCTTTCGGAGGGTAAAATCTATCGCCGCGACATTGCACAGCGCGCGATCCATCATTTCTTTAACAAGGGGAATTTGATCGCACTTCGCGAGCTGGCGTTGCGAAAGACGGCGGAGCGCGTGGATGCGCAGATGCAGGACTTTCGCCGCGATCACGCGGTGAAGACCACCTGGGCGGCGAGCGAACGGATTTTGGTGTGTGTGAGCCCCAGCCCGCTGTCGGCGCGGCTGGTGCGCTCGGCGCGCCGGCTGGCCGCGGGCTTCAAGGCCAACTGGATCGCCGCGTATGTTGAAACGCCCAGAACCGCCACCCTCTCCCCGCGCGACCGCGAGCGCGTCTCGCAGACCCTGCGCCTGGCCCAACAACTGGGGGCACAGTGCGTAACGCTCAGCGGACAAAACATCGCCGAGGAACTGGTCAACTATGCCCGCGCGCATAACGTCACCAAAATCGTCATCGGCAAACCGCAGCGCCCGCGCTGGCTGGACGTCTTGCGCGGCTCGGTGGTCGAAGACCTGATCCGCTCCAGCGGGCAGATCGATGTGTACGTCATTCGCGGCGAGGCGGATAAATCATCGCCGGCCCCCGCCGACCTTCCGGCGCGGCCCGTGCCGTGGTGGGATTACCTGCTCGCGACCGGAACGGTGGCGGCGGCAACGGCGGTCTGCTGGCTGATGCACGGACATTTCGAGCTGTCCAACCTCATCATGGTTTATCTGCTGGGCGTGGTGGCGGTGGCCACGCGCATGGGTCGGGGGCCGGCGATTCTTGCGTCGTTTCTTAGCGTTGGCGCCTTCGATTTCTTCTTTGTTCCGCCCCAGTGGACGTTCGCCGTTTCTGATACGCAGTATTTTGTGACGTTCGCGGTCATGCTGCTGGTGGCGATCGTGATCAGCACACTCACGCATCGCGTTCGCCAGCAGGCGCAAGCGGCCCGAAGCCGGGAGAAGCGAACGGCGGCGCTGTTTTCCCTGAGCCGCGAACTGGCCGCGACGCGCGAGATGGACAATCTCCTTGATGCCGTCGTTCGGCAGGTCGGGGATTTGTTCGACTCCCAAACCCTCGTCCTGATGCCCCGGGACGACGGGCGCCTCACGGTGCAGGCGCGGGGGACAAAAACGTACGATGTGGATGACAAGGAGCTTGGCGTGGCGCGGTGGGTTTTCGACCACGACCAGCCCGCAGGCCTGGGCACGGCCACGTTGCCCGCGGCTCGCGCACTCTACCTGCCGTTGATTGGCTCGCGGGGAACCGTGGGCGTGCTAGGCGTATGTCCCGCCTCAAAGGGCGCGTTCGACGATCCAGAGCAACTGCGGCTTCTTGAATCGTTCGCCAATCAATCCGCCCTGGCCATCGAAAGAGCCCGGCTTGCCCAGGAAGCGAGCGCGGCGTGGGAGCGCGTCGAGGCCGAGTTCCTGCGCAACACGCTGCTTTCCAGCGTCAGCCACGATCTTCGCACCCCGTTGGCCGCCATCACGGGCGCCGCAAGTTCCCTCATGCAAACCGGCCCGGCCCTGGGCGAGAGCGCCCGCCGCGAACTGGCCGCAACCATCTACGAAGAATCCGAGCGCATGGAACGGCTGATCAATAATCTGCTGGACATGACGCGCCTGGAATCGGGCGGCGTGCGGCCGAACAAGGAGTGGCAGCCGCTCCAGGAAGTCATTGGCTCGGCGCTGCATCACCTCGACGCGCGTCTTGCCGGGCGCGCGGTGAAGGTGAATCTGCCGCCCGATCTTCCGCTCGTGAATATCGATGCCGTGGCGATCGGGCAGGTGCTAAGCAATCTCCTGGAAAATGCCCTCCAGTATACCCCCGCCGGCAGCGCTATTGATATCAATGTTTCGCACATGGACAAGTCGGTGATCGTTGAGGTTCGCGATCATGGCCCGGGCCTGCCGCCGGGCACACAGGAGCAGGTTTTTCAAAAGTTTTTTCGCGCCCATCCGGCCGGGGTGGATGGCGCGCATCGCGGGATCGGCTTGGGTCTGGCCATCGCACGAGGTATCGTGGACGCGCACGGCGGCTGCATCGTCGCCGACAATGCCTCCGATGGCGGCGCGGTTCTGCGCTTTACGCTGCCGCTGGAGGGCGCGCCGCCGGATCTCAAGCTCGCTGAACGGTGATACGTTGAACCCATTCGTGCGATGAAACACGCCGCTGTGCAATCGGCCCAAGTACCACCTTTTTAACCATGCCGGACAACGGCCCACTTATTTTGGTGATCGAGGACGACCCGTCGATCCAGAAATTCCTCCGCCTCACCCTCGAAGCGCAGGGCTGCCGCATCGTTGCATCGACCACCGGCAAAGACGGCCTCCTGCAGGCCGCTAGCCGCTCACCCGACCTGCTCATCCTCGACCTGGGGCTCCCCGACATGGATGGCGTGGAGGTCGTGAAGCGCTTGCGGGAATGGTCCACGGCTCCGGTGATCGTGGTCTCCGCGCGCGGCAAGGAGCAGGACAAAATCGTCGCGCTCGACGCCGGCGCCGATGATTACCTCACCAAGCCGTTTGCCGTCGGCGAGTTGATGGCCCGCGTGCGCGTCGCCCTCCGCCACGCCGCTATCGCCCACTCCGGCACCGGCGAATCGGTGTTTGTCGTCGGCCAACTCAAGGTTGATCTCCTGCATCGGCGGGTGTCGGTCGCGGATGCCGAGGTCCGCCTCACGCCCAACGAATTCAAGCTCCTGGCGGCGATGGTCAAACACGCCGGCATGGTCATGACCCACCGCCAGTTGCTCAAGGAAGTCTGGGGCCCCGGCTCCGGCAACGAAACGCATTATCTTCGCGTCTACGTCAACCAACTCCGCCAAAAGCTCGAGCCGGACCCCACCCGCCCTAAATACATCCTGACCGAGCCGGCGGTGGGGTATCGGCTACTGGCGGATGCGTGAAATCCCACTTTCCAGCGGACGATCGCGCTCTCACCGGCTGATCGGCACCGTCGCCGGCCCGGCATCCGCGTTCTTGAGGGCGGCTTGGAACTCGGAATTGGTCAGCAGGTTTTCGTAGGTGAGGCGGACCATCGCGTCGCTGATCGCCTGGCGATAGTTCTCGGCGTTGAGACTGCGCCCGAAGGTTTGGCCGCGGCCAGATTCGGCGCTCTCCCATTTCACCGCGCCCGATCCATCCGTGAGGCGGAGTTTGACGTCGATCTGGGCTTCGTAGTTGTTGGACTCGATCACCCAAAAATGCGTGAGGTCGCCGGTGAGGGTGCGGTCGGCCCCGGCGGGATCGGAGACGACGTGCAGGCCGGCCCGCTGCAGTTGCGTGGCCAGGGTTTGGCGGACGAAGTCGGCGGGGCTGGAGGGGGAATGGATGGCGATGGGGCTGCCGCTCTCGGTGTTTTCGCCGATGGCGTCCTTGCGGTCGCGCTTATCCTCGATGTTGCCGATGTAAATCCGCGCCGCCGGCACGCTGCCGGGATACGAACGAATCGCGTCCCGGGCATGCTCGGGCGTGTAGGAGAGCGGCACCGTGACCGGCCCGCCCGAACCGCCGCCCGAACAGCCCATCGGCACGCCCAGCAGCAAGCCGGCCGCCAGGACGGCGGATATGCCGGCCATCGCGCGGGAAACCAAACCGACGGAACGAAACATCGACGATTTGCGCAGTGAAAACATGCCTTCTCCTTTTGATTCAATCGGCGTTTGCATCGCCATTTTCGATAAATCGAAACTGAGTCTGTGCAGCAAGATACCCAATGGCCGGGGTTTACGAAAGCACCTGCGCGCGCTGATTGTCGTATCGCCTTTTCGTTCGGATCGGCGTCGGCGGCGGAATCCAGGAAAGCGTCTTTGTATTTTCCTTATTTGGATTTGTTTCGGATTTCGTGCTTCGGATTTCGGATTTTCACCTGTCAATTGGTGAGTGGGCACAGTCCGCGTGCAGGGATCGGTTCTTCACCTCGCTTCCTCAACCTCAACCGGATCATCGGGCGCATTATCCACGACGGCGGATCGCTGATGGAGGATCTCATCGAGCCGGCCCCAGATGAAGAACAGGAACAGGATGTTTTCCCAGCGTTTGACGACGTTATGGTTGTTGTCCAGGGCGACGAGGTCGCCGCAGCCAAAGCCCAGGCAGGTTTCCAGGAGGTCGCGGTAGACGGTTTTGAACTTGAGGCCCGAGCGGTCGGTGAGCTCGCTGCCGTTGCCCAGGAACCATTCGCCGATCTCGTTGGGCGTGATTTTTTTTCGGCCGTTGAAAAACGATGCGCCCAGCGCGCCGATCCAGGGCACCACGAGAAACAGGCTGGTCAGCAGGGCCATGCCCGGATCGAGGGAGGGGTGATGGCGCACCAGGAACGCCGCCGCCGCGTGCAGGATCGGCACGTTCTTGAGGTCCTGCACGTACTTGCCCATCAGCCAGACGAAGGCGAAGCCTGCCGCCAGCAGCAGAAATTTGGGCAGATTGACGTCGAAAGTAAGGGTGAGAAACGTGTAGATCAGCACCGCCATCCAGGCCCAGCCCATCGCCTGTGCCGCGCCCGGCCAATGATGCACGATCCCCGCGCCGATGAATCCCGTGAGGATGAGAGCCCACAGAAAGAAGGCGCGGTGAACCGAATAGACCACCACTTCCTGGACTTTGTAGTGCGGCCCGTGGCGTCGGTGGAAGAACGCGACAAGCCCGAAGCCGCCGAATATCCAGCCGAGGAACGCGAGGAATCTATGGATGGCGCCGCCGGAATGTTCCGCGCGAATTTCGCGATGGCGGCGGGGATCGCCGAGTGCCGGCGATTCGCCTGCCGGCGCGGCAGCGGGCCGCGGATTCGATGACGCGGATTCGATTGTGTTGTTCATGGCGGGTGCCTCCGAATGTCCGAATGCCCAGGGCTTGATTGGATCGGACGCATCCATTGTAGAGACTTGGCGCGGAATAGGGCGCATCGAAAGCAGGCGGTATAGGAATTTTGCCGGCGTATTAGCGCGGCGGTGTGTGTTGGTTCGTGGCAGCTAGGCGAATGCCCGGCGGGCGAAGGAAAAGACAATGCGCCAAGAGCGCCAAGACGCCAAGGGGCCAAGGCAGAAAGGATTGGGGTCGTGGAAGATGCTTTGAGATGGGCAATATCGCAATACTTCGACGACCGCGCCGCCGGCACGGGCGGGACGCCCGTGATACGATGACGGTGAAGCGCGCTTTTAGCCGCTGCCCGAAGGGCCGCGTCCAAACCGCGCGTGGGCGCAACCGCGCCCAACGCTGGCGCCGCGATCACAGCAGCGCTTGGATTAACTCACGCGTTCGCGCAGCCGGTGTACGTTGCCGGCGATGCGGTTAGTGGTTCGGCGGACCTTGTGGCCGAGCGTCGGCTTGGGTCGGCTCAATTTCCACGCCACCGCCGTGCCGAGGAGGGCGCCGGCGGCGACGAACGCTGCCGTGCGCAGGCCGCCGCGGATTTGGGCGGACCTGCGCTGTTGAAGCATGATGTCTTCGGGCCGGCGGGTGTTGGGGCCGGTGGGGCCGTGTTGAATCGCCAGTTGGATCACCTCGGCTAGGTGCAGGCCGTGGCGGTCGGTGTCCTGCTCGATTTGCTCGCGGCAGCTAAAGCCGTCGGCGATGATCAGATCGGAGTCGGGTCGCTGCCGCACCTTGGGCAGGAGGACGCGCTCGCCGTTCTTCACGGAGACTTCGTAATGATCGCCCGGCTCATACCCGAACGCGCCGGCCATTCCGCAGCAGCCCGTCATCGGCATGTCAAACTCAACGCCCATTTCCTTGAGGATATCCTTCTCCTCCTTAAGTTCACCGAAGGTCTTGTCATCGAGACGATCCAGCGCCTTTTGATGGCAGTGCCCGTGCAGCAAAGCCTTGCGCGCCAGGCGCGGGATACGATATTTGGGCGCTTTGGCTTTTAGGAAGTCGCTGAGCACATAAGCCAGCGACTTGAGGCGGATGGCGTCTTCATTTTGCGGGGGCAGGATGCTCATCAGCTCATCCTTGAACATCGCCCAGCAACTGGGTTCGAGGATGACGATCGGCACGCTCGCCTGCACCCAGGGGCGCAGTTTGAGCAGCAGGTCCTGGGCCCATTTGCGGGCGACGCCCAGGAAGCCGTAGTCGTAGAGGGGCCGGCCGCAGCACATATTCGCCATCGGCACTTCCACGCGGAAGCCGGCGTCCTCCAGCACGTCCACCGCCGCGATCAATGTATGCGGCTTGTAGTAATTGTTGAACGTATCCGCGAACAGCACCACCGGCGGGCCATTAAGATGCTTAGGTTTGTGATTCTTGAACCATTGCTTGAAGTTGAACGGCGCGAACGGCGGAATGTTGCGCCGCTGCTCCATGCCGGCCATCAGCTTGGCGATCGTCGAAAGGCCAGGCGTTTGGGTGAAGAAGTTGAAGAAGCTGGGGGCCAGCCCAAAGAGCCGCGACCAGACGTGGATGAACCCGAAGGCGAACATGTGCCGGGGGCGTATCTTGCCTTCGTAGTAGTGCGCCAGAAATTCGGATTTGTACGTGGCCATGTCCACGTTCACCGGGCAGTCCCCCTTGCAGCCTTTGCAGGACATGCACAAATCGAGTGAGTCCTTGACTTCCTCGCTCTTCCAGCCGTCCTGGATCAACTCGCCGTTCATCATCTCGAAGAGCATGCGGGCGCGGCCCCGGGTGGAATGCTTTTCCTCGCGGGTGACCATGTAACTGGGGCACATGGTCTGCTCGCCCTCGCGGCGACATTCGCCGACGCCCACGCAGCGCAACGCCGCCCGGCCAAAGGAATATTTGTCGTCCTTGAAATGAAAATACGTTTGCGGCTGCGGCGGATTGTAGTCGGCGCCCAATCGCAGGTTTTCGGTCATGGAGTAGGCGTCGATCTTTTTGCCGGGGTTCATCTTCCATTGCGGGTCCCAGATTCGTTTGAACTCGCGGAAGGCCTGCATCATTTCGTCGCCGAACATTTTGGGGAGCCATTCGCCGCGCGACTGGCCGTCGCCATGCTCGCCGGAGTAGCTGCCGTTGTAGCTGCTGACCAGCGTGGTGGCTTCATCAATGAATGAACGCCATTTGGCGATGCCCTCGGTGGTGTACAAATCGAAGGGAATCCGGCAATGGATGCACCCCTGGCCCAGGTGGCCGTAGAGGGAGGGATGATAATCGTATTTGTTGAATAGCTTGCGCAGATCGCGCAGGTAATTGGCGGTATCCGCGACCGGGACGGCGGAATCCTCCCATCCTTCCCACGTATCGGGCATGCCCGGCACCCACGCCGTCGATCCCAGTGAGCCTTCGCGCACCTTCCAGACCATCATCTCCTGCTCGGGATCATCGTAGAGCTTCATGGAAGGCGGATTGTTCTCCTTGCCGATGGCGGCCATGCACTGGCGGGCTTTTTCATCGGATTCTTCTTTCGAGTCTCCTCCAAACTCGACGAGCAAAAATCCGCCGCCCGGCGGCAGGATCGCCAGGTTCGCGTTCTCATCCCCCTTTTGCTTCACGTATTTGAACAATAGATGATCCATCCCCTCCAGGCCGGTGGGATAAAACTCCAGCACCTTCATCACATGATCGGCGGCGGAATAAATGTCGGGATAGCCGAAGATCAGCAGGCTGCGCGCCTTGGGGTTAGGGACCAGTTTCACGGTCGCTTCGAGGATGGTGACGCAGTTGCTCTCGGTGCCGACGAGGGCGCGGGCGACGTTGAAATTATTCTCCGGCAGCAATTCATCGAGGTTGTACCCGCTCACGCGCCGCGGGAGCTTGGGCATCTTGCTTCGGATGGTGTCGGCGTATTTGTCGCGCAGGGCCTTGAGCTTGGCATATATTTGCCCCTGCGGGCCGCCCGCGTGGATGATGCGCTCCAGTTCTTCGGGCGAGGTTTCGCCGACGCGGAAGCGGTGTCCCTCGTAGGTGAGGATTTCCATTTCGTGGGTGTTGTCGCTCATGCGCAGACCCATGCCGTGGTTGCGGCACATGAGGGAGTGGACGCCGCAGGAATTGTTGCCGAGCATTCCGCCCAGCGTGCAATGGTCGTGCGTTTCGGGGTCGGGGCCGAAGGTGAGTTGGTGCTTCTTGCTGGCGGTGTCGCGAAGGGTATCGAGCACGCAGCCAGGCTCGACGCGGGCGAGCCTGGCCGGGGCGTCGATGTCCAGGACGTGGTGCATGTATTTGGAAAAGTCCATGACTACCGCAACGTTGCAGCATTGCCCGGCGAGGCTGGTGCCTCCGCCGCGACAGAGGATGGGCGCGCCGTACTTGCGGGCGAGGGCCACGGTGGCGACTACGTCTTCCTTGCTTTTGGGGATGACCACGCCGATGGGCGCCTGCCGAAAGTTGCTGCCATCGGTCGAGTAGAGGGCCCGCGCCCCGTTGTCGAAGCGCACTTCGCCGCGAATAGCCCGCGACAATTCCGCCGCCAGCGCGACGGCATCGGGCTGGGGAATCGCGGTGCGCGAGTCATCGGCGCGCAGGCGGTCGAGGCGGTTGGGTTCGGTCTTTTTGCGGAGGACGTTCAACTGCATAACGCTCATTGGAATCAACTCCATTCAACAAAAACGGCGAAGAATTTCACCACGGAGACACGGAGGCACGGAGGCGCTTTCGACGATCGAGTGCATTTATCAGAGCTGAGGTCGAGGTTTTGTTTGGTCCTGTGGTCGGAATGTGGTTTGCCTCCCGATACGCTCTGTTGTGGGTTTGGCAATCGTTGTTTTTCGTGGCACGCGCGGCTCGCCCGTGTGTCTTTCGATCAGGAACAAGGGCGCGCCGCCCGTGCCACTCAATTCCTTCAAACGCGACATTTTGGATTTTCCGTCTTTGAATTTGTTTCGGATTTCGAGTTTCGGATTTCGGATTTCAACTTGACGCGCCGTTCAGGTCATTGACGCCACCAGCTCCGCCTTTTCGTCCTCGATGATCGGCAGCGCTTCACCGCCGTGATGCAATACGGTGATTCGGGCGTTCTTGCGTTGCTTTTCGAGCGCCATGCGCAGCGCTTCCTGGCCGTCTTTGGCGTATCGGAAGCCGATCTTGCGCGCATCGGCATCGGAGACACCCGGCGAGACCATGATGCAGTCGGTTTTGTCCACGATCTGGCAGGTATCATGCAGAATCGCGACGCCGACCAGATCCTTCACTCCCCCCTGCTGCACCATATGGACGATTTGGGCGGACGGCTTGTAGCCGATCTCCATCAGGTTTTTGTGGTTTTTTGCCATGCCTTCGGGATTGGGGGCCACGAGGATGAGGGTGCCGCTGTCCTTGACGCACATCGTGCCGCAGTACGCGCCCTTGGCGCTTTGCCAGAAGTCACGGTCGGCGGCGTGTGCGTCGATGAGCAGGATGTCACAGCGCGTCGGGATATGCACCGACCACGCCTCCCGCGAGCGCAGGCAGGCGGCACGGTGGGAGGCGACGAAATCCCCGGCGTAGCAGCCGACCGTCTGCTTGCTCACATCGCCGACGTTGCAGATGACGTACTTCAGCCCCGCGATTCGGGCCGCCTCCTCCATGCGCAGGCGCATCGGATTTTCCGGCACGCCCATCACCGTCTCGGACATCTGCATGGACGCTTCCCATTGGTTGCGCTCCATCATCTCGGGACCGGAGATTCCGGGGAACATGATTTTGGCGCCCCCGCTCATCCCCTTCACGCGGTGCGGGACGACCGAGCCGATGCCCATGATGAAATCAAATTGCGTGGCGAGTTTGTTAGCCGTCACCGGCGTTCCGTCGCGCGTGGTTCCGAAGGAATGAAGCTGGGCGCGGTCGAGCCAATGGTGCTCGTGGATTTTGTACTTGCCGAAATAATCGCCGAGCTTTTCCTTCTCTTCGGCGTCGGTCATGGGCCGATGGGTGCCGACGCCCTGGATGAACTCGATGTCGGCGTCGCGCACGCCGCCGGCGTGAAGTTCCTCGAATACGTGCGGCAGGAACTTCCACGTCTGTGTGCCGCGCGAGGCATCATCAATGATGATGAGAACGCGCTGGCCCTTCTTAACCGCCTCGCGAAGCCGCGGCGCGCCCAGGGGATTGGCAAAGCCGTCGGCGATGATCTTCTTCTCGTCGATCCCCTCCAACTTTCGCGGCTTAAAGACGCCGATCAGATTGGCGTCGGGCACCTCGACCGGTGAGATTTTCTCGTAGCCCTTGTAGGGGAATTCGATTCGCACGGCTTTCCTCGGTTAGGCCGCGGTTTCCCACGCGGCTCTGGTTCCAATTTCGGCCATGCTAGCGAGGGGCCGGATGTATGGGGAACCATCAAAATTTTGTCAGTTGTCCGTTGTCCGTTGTCAGTTGCTTTCCGCAAAGCGTAGGGTTCGCTTCAGCGAACGCGGCTTTCGGCGTGGCATCGCCAAACCGCGTTCGCTGAAGCGAACCCTACCAAAACCGACGACGGAGCGGGCGGTGCGAAATTTGCTGTCACGTTTGGGCGCACCGGGCGTTGTCCGGCAATTCCTAAGTGTTGAGAGGATGACACCATGCAGAACGACCGCGCCTTGCCGATGTATTTCGATGCGCCCGATCAGAAATTTATGTTCGCCACCGGCATCGAAAACAGCTACCCCACGATCGAGTGGGAAGGCAAAACCGTCCGGCGGGATGCCATGGAACTGTCCGCGCATTACCAGCGATGGGAGGAGGATTTCCACCTGGTCAGGGAGATGGGGATCGAATTTCTGCGTTTTGGGCCGCCCCTTTACCGCACGCACCAGGGGCCGGGCAGGTATGACTGGCAATGGGCGGATCGGTCGCTGGAGCTTTTGCGAAAACTCAAAATCCACCCCATCGTCGATTTATGCCATTTTGGCGTCCCGGATTGGATCGGCGGGTTCAACAATGACGAGTGGCCCGCGCATTTCGCCCACTATGCGCATGCCTTCGCGCATCGGTTTCCCTGGGTGCGGCTCTACACGCCGGTGAACGAAATCTTCGTCGCCGCGCAGTTCTCCGGCAAACGCGGTTGGTGGAACGAACGGCAAAAGTCAGACAAGGGATTCGTCGCTGCGCTGCAGAATCTATGCAAGGCCAACTTGCTCGCCCAGGAAGCGATTCTTCGCGTGCAGCCGTTGGCGACCTTCATCCAAAGCGAATCCACCAGTTATTTTCACCAGGCCTCTCCCAGGGCCATGGAGCGGTCCTATTTTGAGAATCAGCGGCGCTTTCTGGCGCTGGATTTAAGCTACGGCAATGACGTGTCGGCGGTGATGTACGAGTATCTGCTGGACAATGGCATGAGCCGCGAGGAATACCATTGGTTTCTCGATCATGGCCGGCCCATGCAGTCACATTGCATCATGGGCAACGACTATTACGGCGACAACGAGCACCTGGTGAAGGATGATGATTCGCCCTCGGGCCCGTCTGGCGAGATTTTCGGCTACTACGTCCTCACCCACCAGTATTTCGATCGCTATCAATTGCCGATCATGCACACCGAAACCAACGTGCGCGATGCGAAAAAGGCGCCGGATTGGCTCGCCAAGGAATGGGCGAATGTGGTTCGCCTCAAGCAGGACGGTGTGCCGATCATGGGCTTCACCTGGTTCAGCCTCATCGACCAGACCGACTGGGACACCGCCCTGCGCGAGATCAATTTCCGCACGAACGACAACGGCCTGTTCGATAAAAATCGCAAGCCGCGTGCGGTTGGCCACGCATATAAAGAGTTGATCCAGGAATGGCGCGACCGCCTCCCCCGCAATATGCTCGACCGGCGGCTGCATCTGCATGAAACGCCGCCGCGCGGAAATCCGCCGCGCGGAATTCCGAAATCCGAAAACCGAAATCCGAAAAATCCTCGAAAACGAAGCTCACGAAAACATGCGAGCAAATGACGCTCTTAGCCTGCAACACGAAGAGAAAACAACCACGGAGACACCGAGGCACGGAGGCGCATTCGAGGCGATAAGCCACTTTTGCCATCAATTAGAGCAAGTTTCATGTTGCTATAGCGTTCGACCATAACTGGTCGCCGGCGTGGTCACTTCAGTGACCATGCAAAGCCGCTCCAGCGACCTGAAGAACACGGTAGAACTTGAATGCGTGTTCTTTTTTATCGGTACACGAGTGCGCGGGTTGAACCGAAAGCGCCTCGGTGTTCTCCGTGTCTCCGTGGTGAACATTCCTCCGATTGCACGAATCGCCAGTTCATGCCGCCTGAGACCACCGCGCAGAATTTGCCTGTTTTTTTATTATTTTTCCGTTTGACCCCTTGCAATCCCAGGAATCCCCCGGCAATATATGCCGGTCGTCGGTTTGGGCTACGTTGAATGGCGGCCGTCGGCATGTGTAAATCGGGGACAGCAAAGGATTGTTGAGCAAAGGAGAGCGTTATGGCACGGATGCACACATGGATCGTGGTTTCCCTCGTTTCGTTCGCGGCTGTCGGCTGCGTTTCCACCGAGCAATACAAGGCCGCCCGCATGGACGCGGATCAGTACGCCCAGCGCCTGGCCGCCGCCGAGCGCGCCAAGAGCGAGGCGGATGCCGCCCGCGACGCATATAAGTCGCAGTTGGATAATGTCGCCCTGGGTACCAATTCCAAGGATGCCCTGGTTCAGAACCTCAATAGCCAGCTTAATGCCCTGCAGCAGGAAAACGCCGACCTGAAGGCCCGTTATGCCAGGGCTGCCGGTCGGGAAGGCACGACCGTCGTGCTGCCGCAGCAACTCAATGACGCGCTCAATCAGTTCGCCCAGCAGTTCCCCGACATCATCGAATACGACCAGGCACGCGGCATCGTGAAGTTCAGGAGCGACGTCACCTTCGCGCCCGGCAGCGCCAACCTTACGTCCAATGCCCAGAACGTCATCGATAAATTCGCCGGCATCGTCAACTCGGCGGCGGCCAACGGCTACGACCTGATGGTGGTCGGCCACACCGACAACACCCGCGTCGCCCATGAGGCCACCGTGCGGGCCGGGCATAAGGACAACTGGTATCTCTCCGCCCACCGCGCCATCTCGGTCAGCGAGGAAATGCAGAGGAAAGGCGTGAGTTCGGGCCGGCTCGAAGTGGCGGGCTTCGCCGACCAGCGGCCGATCGCCAGCAATTCCACCGAAGAGGGCAAGGCGCGCAACCGCCGAGTTGAAGTGCTGATCCTTCCCTCCACATCGCACAGTGCGGTCGCCTCAAGCCCCGCCGCCCCCGCGCGCACCAGCCGCGCGGCCGCCCAGCCCGGCCTAAACAAGGACGAGAACAAGGATTTCGTCGATACCACCGACTCCCGCAAGCCGGCGTTCAACAAATAATTGGCCTTCCCCCCTGCCTGCTGATATCACGCGACACCCCGGCGGCCCTCCGCCGGGGTGTTTCGTTTGCGCTCTTCTAAATAGTCTCGCACGACAACGCGAACATGGAAATGATGATATGATCCGACCTGTGCATTTGTACGATGCACTTTTACTGCAATGCCCCATGATGCCGCGATATCTCACAATTCGATCTTTGCTGCTTCTGGCGGGAGTGTGCCTGTCAACGGCGGGTTGCCAACTTGCCGGGCCTCGTCGGGCCGTTTCGTCGATGAAATCGACGGGCGCCCGCGATACCTATCTGGTCGATCTGCCGGGCATGTCGGGAGAAACGTACCTGGACGATAAATTCGTCCTGGGCCTGGGCGACGGCGGCGTCGCCGACCATCTTGAGATCTACGACTGGACGCAGCCCAATTTTCTGCTGACGGTGCTTTGGGATCAAAAGCGCAACAAGGCACAGGCGAAAAAAGTCGCCGACGCCATCGCCGCCCACGTTCGCCAATATCCAGATTGTCCCATCATTTTAACCGCCGGCAGCGCCGGGTGCGGCATCGCGGTGTGGGCGTTGGAGGACTTGCCGCCGGGCGTGCAGGTGCAGTCGGCAATGTTGATTGCCCCCGCGGTCGATCCCAACCACGATCTCACCCGCGCCCTGAGCCATGTGCGCCATCACCTGTATTCCATCAACAGCGAAAACGACTGGCTGGTCCTGAACTTCGCCACCACCCTCTTCGGCACCGCCGACGGCGTTCATACCCAAGGCGCGGGCCTGCATGGATTCAAGCAGGTGAAGGGCGCAAACCCCGCCGAGTATCGCAAATTGGTGCAGGTGCCATACGATGCAAAATGGGAGGAACTCGGAAACGCCGGCGGCCACCTGGGCGGGAGCGGCCGCGCTTTCGCCCGCGAAATCCTGGCGCCGATGCTGGTGAAGGATGCGGCGACTATTTCAGTTCCCGGGGGCTTACTGCCAGCAGGATCGTGATCAAATCTTTTCCCGGGAGAGCCAGCTTGGTGCCTTTGACAGTCTTCCAAAGATAAGCTCACCGTGATTTTTCGGCCAGCACACTTCGGAATTTATGGACACCGGGCAAGTCGAAACGCGATCTCGGCCACGTTGGCGATCTGCTTGAGGCGATCTGATACTTCGTGCCCCACCGAGTTGGATTCGGTGTCCATGAACTCCTTGACCGCGCCGCCCAAGAGGTGAACCGCGAAATTCCCACCGCCTTGATGAACCACTCGGACGATATGTTGATTGCTCCCAACCAGTTCCTCAAGCCGGCCAAATAGCGCATCCAGTTGCACAAACTCAGGGGAGCTATCTTGCACGACTGAGATTTCCGTGGATTCGTGGGACACTTCATCGCTTGGGACAAACGTCACGAAATAGGCGCATCGCTCTTCGTCGTAATAAAGAAGATCGACGAGCGGCGTCGCGTAGAGCCGGTCGTCGTCCTCGAGCGGCAGGTCAATCACATCTGACATCTCTAGTCCTCCACGGGATACGCATGCAGATACCGCACATCGCATACCATCCTAATCGTATGCACCCGCTCGCCATCGGCAACCCCGACGATCTCCGGCAGACGCACAACGATCGATTTCGGTTCCTGAAGTTCGCGCGTCCAGTTGACGGCCAAAGCCTGCTCCTCAATCCAATTCGTCACTCGGGCCAAATCCCATGCGCGAACAAACTTGCTGCCGAATACTTTATCGGTAAACACGCGCAGCTTCTCATGTCGCATTTTGTGCACTGATTCGATCCATTCGTGCTTTTTTCTGCGCACGATCACCAGGCCGCCGGGCAGCGTTCGGAGAGCGCCGCCGTCCGGCGCGTTGGCAAAGTTTGCTTCATCCATCCGTCGCTCCGGTCCTCGAGGGGTAGGTCACCCCATATGCCCAATCGTCTCCCCCGCGAACTCGCCGCACTTCACCTCTTTGGCCCCCTCCATCAATCGCGCGAAATCGTAGGTGACGGTTTTGGCGGCAATCGCTTTTTTCAGGCTCTGGACGATCAGGTCCGCCGCCTCCTGCCAGCCCAGGTATTCGAGCATCATGACGCCCGAGAGGATGACGCTGCCGGGGTTTACTTTGTCCTGGTTGGCGTATTTGGGGGCGGTGCCGTGGGTGGCCTCGAAGACGGCGTGGCCGGTGAGGTAGTTGATGTTGCCGCCGGGCGCGATGCCGATGCCGCCCACCTGGGCGGCCAGGGCGTCGCTGAGATAATCGCCGTTGAGATTCGGGGTGGCGATCACGTCAAAATCCTCGGGGCGCGTGAGCACTTGCTGAAGCGTGATGTCGGCGATGGAATCCTTAATGACCAGCCCCGCGCCCGGCTTGCCTGCGGGGATTTTGCACCACGGGCCGCCGTCGATTTCCGCGGCGCCGAATTGCTCGCAGGCCACGCGGTAGCCCCAGTCGCGGAAGGCGCCTTCCGTGAACTTCATGATGTTGCCCTTGTGCACCAATGTGACGCTCTTGCGCTTGTGCTTGATGGCATAGCCGATGGCGCTGTGAATGAGTCGCTCGGAGCCCAGGTAGCTGATCGGCTTGAAGCCGATGCCGACCTCGACGCCCACTTCCCGCTTGGGCCCGCCGATGGCTTCGATCTGCTTTTGCCAGGTCTGGGCGGCTTCCTTCGTGCCGAATCGAATCTTCTTGAATTCCTTTGGGAAGTTTTGCGCCAGGAAATCCAAAGTCTTTTGCGATTCAGGCGTGCCGGCGGCGTATTCGATGCCGGCGTAGATGTCTTCGGTATTTTCCCGGAAGATCACCATGTCCACTTTTTCCGGGCGCTTAACGGGGGAAGGGACGCCGGTGAAATACTGCACCGGGCGCAGGCAGACATAGAGGTCGAGCATCTGGCGAAGCGCGACGTTGAGCGAGCGAATGCCGCCGCCGACCGGCGTGGTCAGCGGGCCTTTGATGCCGACCAGGAAATGCCGGAACGCATCCACCGTATCGTCGGGCAGCCAATTGTTGAATTTTTTGAAGGCCTTCTCGCCGGCATAGACTTCCATCCACGCGATCTTGCGTTTTCCCTTGTAGGCTTTTTCGACGGCGGCATCGAAGACGCGCACGCTGGCCCGCCAGATGTCCGGGCCGGTGCCGTCGCCTTCGATGAATGGAAGGATGGGGTGGTCCGGGACCTTGAGCTTGCCATCGTGATTTGAAATCGCCTGCCCCTGGGCCGGCACGGTCACGTCTTTGAAAGTCGCCATGTTGGGTTCCTTTTTCTCGCTTCCCCTCGCTTTAGTCGAGGGAAACTAGCGGTGGGCGGCGGGGGTGTCAATTCAGTCCGGTACAACAATATGTGTCGGCGCTGGCTTGCCGGGGCATTACCCATTACTTATACTGCCCGATTCGCGAGCGGGCGGGCGTTCTGCCCCGGCGAAGATTGGAACGCCGGCGCAGCGCGGACGCCGGCGGCAATTCCCTCCACCCACACAACACCACGCACAACCCAAGGTTCGGGCGCCTCGACGGGCCCTCAACACTTTCCATGGTAGATTTCAATCTCATCAATTCCCTAAGCGATCTGGATGAAGAAGCCAATAGCGCGGTCGCCACCGCCCTGGGCAGCGCCGCCGACGATCTGGATACGCTGGTCGGCAAGGATGAAGTCCAGGACTTCACGCCCGGCGCCATCATCAAAGGCAAAGTCTCCAGCACGGTCGGCGACGATTTCGTCGTCGAGCTGGGCCTCAAGAGCGAAGGCGTGCTCGATCGCTCGGAGTTCGACGACCCGTCTGCCGTCAAGGTCGGCGACGAGGTTCGCGTGCTTCTGGAAGATGTCGAGGGCGACACCGGTCTGGTGAAGATCAGCAAGCGCAAGGCTGATCGCATCATCAACTGGGAAGTCATCATGAAGTCCAAGAAGGAAGGCGACCCCGTTCACGGCAAGGTCACCAAAAAGATCAAGGGCGGATTGCTGGTGGACATCGGCGTGCCGGTCTTCCTCCCCGCCAGCCAGGTGGACATCCGCCGGCCCGGCGAAATCTCCGATTGGATTGGCCGCGACATCGACGCCCTAATCCTCAAGATCGACGAGGAACGCCGCAACATCGTCATCTCCCGGCGAAAAATGATCGAGCAGCAGCGCGAGGAAATGAAGCGCAAGACCCTGGACGGCCTGACCATCGGCCAGGTTATAAAGGGCAGCGTGAAAAACATCGCCGACTTCGGGGCGTTCATCGACCTGGGCGGCATCGACGGGCTGCTCCACATCACCGACATGTCCTGGGGCCGCGTCAACCACCCCAGCGACCTGCTCAAGATCGACCAGGAGGTCGAGGTCAAGGTTCTCTCCATCGACAAGGAAAAGGAAAAAATCGCCCTGGGCCTCAAGCAGAAGGACGCCTCACCCTGGGAAAATATCGAGAGCAAGTATCCGGTCGGCTCGGTGCACGAGGCCCACGTCGTCAACATCATGTCGTACGGCGCGTTCTGCAAACTCGAGGAAGGCGTCGAGGGCCTGGTGCACATTTCAGAGATGTCCTGGACCAAGCGCATCAACCATCCTTCAGAGGTGGTCGCCCCGGATCAAAAGGTGCAGGTCAAGGTTCTGGAGATCAACAAGGAAAAGCAGGAAATCTCGCTGGGCCTCAAGCAGGTCGAGGAGAATCCCTGGGAGCGCGTGGCCGAGAAGTATCCGCCGGGCTCGGTGGTCGAGGGCAAGGTCCGCAACATCGCCAACTACGGCGCGTTCGTCGAGATCGAGGAAGGGATCGACGGCCTGCTCCACGTCAGCGACTTGTCCTGGACCAAGAAGATCGGCCATCCCTCCGAAGTCATCAAAAAGAGCGAGACCGTGCGGGCGGTGGTTCTGAGCGTCGATCAGGAAAAGCAGCGCATCGCCCTGGGCCTCAAGCAGATGCAGGAAGACCCCTGGCAGACAGTCATCCCCGCCAACTATCGGCCGGGCATGGTCGTCAAGGGGCACGTCACCAAGATCGCCAACTTCGGCGTCTTCGTGGAACTTGAGCCGGGCCTCGAAGGACTGCTGCACATCTCCGAAATTTCCGACCAGAAAGTCGAGAAGCCCGAAGACCTGGTCAAGGTCGGGCAGGAAGTGGATGTCAAGATTCTCCGCGTGGACAGCGACGAGCGAAAGATCGGCCTATCCCTCAAGCGCGCCCAGTGGGCGCAGGACGAGCAAGTCCGCGAAGAGAAACGTGCCGAGCGCGCCGAAAAGCGCGGCCTGCGCGGCGGCCTGGAAGGCGGCGAACGTTCTTCGGGCCTGGGAGACCTCAAGCACGACGAGTAGGAGAACTGGGCGCAACAAGCGCCTTTCATCAGCTTTGAGCCGCTGCTGGCAGGGCAGTATTTAAGCCGGGCGGGCGCGTTCCCGCGGACGACCGGCTTAAGTTGCAACAATTTGCAATGGCCGTCCCACTCGGGACGGCCCTTTGCGTTGACACCCCCAATGGTGGCACGGGCGGCCCGCCCGTGGGCTTGCCGTATCCGGCAAGCGTCGGACGTATTCGTCCGACACGCCAAGAGCGCAGCGTTCAAACCAGCTTTTGCCCACGAGGGGGCGTGGCAGTGGGAAATCCCCGCCGCGCCCGATTCGCCGTTCACATGGGCGGGCCGCCCATGCCACAAAAATATTCGCGGCCTTTGCGTTCATACCCATGTGCGCGTTATGTTTGCAAACACATATTTCGTTGGACGAAAGTCCCGCGCGGGCGGCAGTTCCGCCCGGCGGAACATCGGTCGCGCTATTACGCACACAACGCTGGCGCACTCGAACCGTAGAATTTCACAGGAGACCCCCATGAACCAGCCACTCGCATCAACGCCCACAACCCAGTTCGCGATTTCCCGCCGATCCTTCGTGAAGGCCGCCGCCGGGGTGACGGCGGCTTACGCCGTTCCCAACATCCTCCGCGCCCAGGACAAGGCCGGCGCCAAGACGCCGGTGCTGGGAAGCGGCCAGCATACCTACGAGCTGGTGCCCGGCTGGGGCCAGCTTCCCGACGGCAAGCGCTACGGCAACACGCACGCCGTCATCGAGACGGAGGATGGCCGCATCTTCATCCACAACGCCTCTCCCACCGGCGACGCCACCTGCATCTTCGATCCCGATGGCAAGTTCATTAAATCCTGGGGCAAGCAATTCGCCGGCGGCGCGCACGGCATGGACATCCGCAAGGAAGGAAACGAGGAATTCCTCTACCTGGCCCCCACCGGCATGCACAAGGTCTTCAAGACCACCCTCGACGGCCAGGTCGTCATGGAACTCGATTACCCCAAGATGGCCCGCGACGTGAAGGACGGCAAGATCGTCCCCGACTACAACGGCCCCGATCATTACGTCCCCACCTTCATCGCCCTTCCCCCCAACGGCGATTTCTACGTCACCGATGGGTACGGCTCAAATTATGTCCATCGCTACGATAACAAAGGCGGCTACATCCAGTCCTGGGGCGGCCCAGGCTCCGAGCCGGGCAAGATGCGCTGCCCGCATGGCATCTGGTGCGACACCCGCAACCCCGCCGAGCCGACCATTGTCGTCGCCGACCGCGCCAATGTCCGGCTCCAATGGTTCACGCTCGACGGCAAGCTGATCAAGATCGTC
The DNA here is from genome assembly GCA_035648595.1 of Tepidisphaeraceae bacterium. Taxonomy (GTDB): domain Bacteria; phylum Planctomycetota; class Phycisphaerae; order Tepidisphaerales; family Tepidisphaeraceae; genus RYN-428. The sequence goes on along the minus strand of DASRLH010000006.1, from coordinate 2,285 downwards.
GACAAAGACCTCCGACATCCCTGTCATTTCAGCCAACGCGGCACCGATCTGCTCATCCCCGACCTTAAGGGCCGCGTCACCATCATCGACAAGGACAACAACCTCATCGCCCAACTGGGCGACAACCCCAACAAGAGCCAGTGGGCCAATAACGGCGTCAAGCCCCAGGACCTCAAGCCCGGCATCTTCTGCACCCCCCACGGCGCCACCTGGGACCACCTGGGCAACGCCTACATCGTCGAATGGCTGCCGTACGGACGGGTGACGAAGCTCAAGCGCGTGTAACGGTGAGTATCTCGGCAGAAGATTTGGGAAACCGTTGTCGTATCACGGGCGTCTCGCCCGTGCGAATGGCGCGGGATGTCGAAGAGCCGAGATTCCCAGACTTTGGCGCACCACGCACGGGCGAGACGCCCGTGATACGTCGTGTTATTCCCCGGCTCGATCATCAGTAACGTCGAATGGGGGCGCAGTTTCCCCTGCCGCGGGATTGACCGGAGTTGCCGTCAATCCTCCGTCCGCCGATCGACTCAAAATCTCCACCTGACGCTCGGCGGCATTCAGCACCCCCCGGCAATGCGTAATGAGGAAATTCCCCCGCTCGTATTTCACCAGGCTCTCTTCCAACCCCACCTGCCCGTTTTCAATTTCCGAAAGAATCTGCTCCAGTTCGCGCAGCGCCTCCTCGAAATTCTTGGGCGGTGTTTGTGTCTTTCGAGCCATGCCGGCGCCAGTATAGCCATCGGCGTGCGATGTGCCAGATTCTTGTTTTGGTTCATTCAAGTCATGGCATTTGCGACGCCGCCTCACTTCGAGCAATCTGACAGATCATCCAATCCAATAAGGCGCTGTCGTTCAGATTTCGCTCCTGGGGCTTCACCATCTTTCGCTTGAGCAACTCCCGGCCGACTTCCAGATCGACTTTTGCTGCTTCTTTATTTCCTTCTCGATAGTGGGCGATCGCAAGATAGAACTTGCTGCTGGCCACGCGATAGGGGTCGGTAACGTTTTCGTCGGAATCAGCAGCCGTCAACCAAGTTGCGGCGTCTGAGTAGTGGCCGCGCCGGTATTCGGCCAACCCCTTTGCAAAGCAATTCCAACAGTCGTTGCGGTTCGCCGCAACCAGCTTGTCGACAATCGCGACTGCTGCATCAAGATCACCCGCGGACGTCGGACGAAGCACACTGCCGGCCACGATCATCGCGTCATTTTTCGACACGCGCGGCACGGACTGGGCCCGAAGTTCTGAAAATCTTCGCTCATCGCCACAGATTAAGAATAAAGGCAATCCATACCGGATGGATCGCGAGTCCTGGGGATTTAGATGGATTGCTTTGGCGAGATCGGCAGCGGCCCGCGGGAAATTCCCTTCCTCGGCGAACGCCAGCCCCCGCGCGCTCAGTGCAGGCGCATCGTCTGGTCGAATCGATAGCCATTCATTGAGAACTTCAATCTTCCGCTGCGCCGGTGATGTCGAGCGCAGCTCCGCGACCGCTCGCCGCGAGAGCGTACGCTCGGACGACGCAACTGAATTGGCGCCGGAAACGTCCTGCGCGAATATTGCCTCAGCTTCGCGCTGGCTGACGTGGGCAAACACCGTGTCCTGGAAATCGTTGCTGTAATACGTGCCTCTATAGCCGAGGTCTCCGATGCCCGGACGTTGAACGGTCGTTTCCATGATTTGCAGGCCACGCCGCATCGCTGAATGTGCAGCAACACTTCGCTCCAGACGCTCAAAAGTCATCCCGATGAACAGCTCCGCCATCGCATCCCGCCGATCATCCGGATCGCTGGGACTCAGGCCGCGGCTCAGCCAAACCAGAGCGGGTCCATATTTGCCCAGGCGGTATTGGGCGATTCCTTCGGTAACACAGCACCATGGGTAATCGGGCCGCGATTGGACCGCGACGTCGGCCAACCGTACGGCTTGCGCCAGTTCTGAATCATCCGATGGCTCGATCAGACATGCTCTGGCAATTGTGGCACACAGTATTGGATCAGAAGCCGGTATCGGCATGTCGAGCACCTGGCGACGTACACGGCGATATTCGGCGTCGTCTCCGGCGCCCAGAAGTGCCGCCATCAATTGGCATCGCGCGTACTGATCGCCAGGAGTGAGCCCAACCGCCGAACGGTAATCTTCCAGGTTCATCCGACTAATGCGTAGGTAGTTTCGTGTAAAGCGAAGATTTTAAGTTTGAAGAAGTCGGGGTCTCGGAAGCCGTATGCTTGTCGTTGCATGGTTTTGATCTTGTTATTTGTGCCTTCCAATGGCCCGGTGGTGA
>DASRLH010000005.1:0-6526 GCA_035648595.1 Tepidisphaeraceae bacterium | reverse complement strand
GTGCGTCCAAAGGCCATCTCCGCCACTTTCCGCCGCACGTTCCGGCGGATGCGATCCCTCGTCTGCTTGCGGGCCTTGCGGATCGAACGCCTTCGTACCTTGTTCGCCCTGGCTTCCATGCCAATACTCCTTTGAATCAATCGAACGATAATGCCACCAATGTGTTATACTCGCTGGCAGAAACAAAAAAATGTGACGAAAGATGAGGCGTCTCGCCCGTGCGGAATGTGTGCCAGTAGAACAATTGCATCATTTCCAATCTTAAAGCACCAGGCCCGCGCGGCCCGCGCGGCTCGCCCGTACCACAAATTCAGGCCACACCTCCGGGGCGCGCCCGCGCGAGCGGTCAAGCCGTTCGTGGATGAACCGATCGTCCTCCAATGAACGTGGAGGGAGAGCATGGAGTCGGCAAGAACCGTTATGGCATTGCCGGTGACGCGCCCCAGGTCTGGCCGACGACCCGCACGCGGTCTTCGTGCACAACCTCCCAATACCGCTCGGCAAACCCCTGGTGGTTGTCAATGTCCCAGCCCAACTCGCTCATGAGCGGATTGATGTAGTCGATGCGGACGAGCGTTTCGTTGTAGTCCGGCGAGCGGATTTGGTCGGCTTGCTGGGTGAAGCGGTCGATGAGACGTTTGATCGTATCGGGACATTGGCCCATGTCGGCGAGCGTAACCGCGCGGGGCAGGACGGGCAAACGCGGGAGGATGCTTCTTCCCGGCGAAATTGAAGGCGGCGCCCAAAGCGAAAAACTCAACGGCCAACCGCCGGGCGGCGTCGAGCTTCTTGTAGTATGGTATGATGCGTCGAGACGGAGACGGCACCATGGCGATTTCACTCAATTCAAAAACACAGCAGCTTATCGAAAAGCAAATGAAGGACGGCGGGTATTCGACCCCCGATGAGGTTGTGCGCGTCGCCCTCACGACGTTGGGCCAGCAAGATCCGCTGAGTCAGTTGGGGGACGCAGACGTTGAATCTCTGCATCCCGGATTTCGCGAGAAGATCGCGCAGGGGTTGGCCGAAGCCAACGCCGGTAAGGTGAGCGATGGCGAGGAGTTTTTCGCTGAACTCGAACGCGAAGAGCGTTTACTCCTATCTCATCGTCTACCGTCCCGACCGATATCCCATTGAGTTCATTCGCGTACTTCACGGAGCGCGGGATATTCCGCGTGTCTTGTAAGCTTGGTCTACGAATCCTCCTGTTCCCAGACAACCGCCATATTTCGCCCGAAGGCGAGCGATCCGGCGTCGCGGCGAGGCGTGTCCATTACAATTCCGCCGTTTCAACGATCACGCCTTCATCGGCGCGCAAGACGATCTCGCCACCAGCGAGTGGTTGCGTGGGCTGCCGGTCCAGGAGGGTGGATAGCGCCAATCGTCCGCCGTTGGCGGCGGGGCTGGCGAAGGTGCGGGGGGCGGAAGTGAAGTTGAGGACGATCAGGAGACGGCGGGCGCCGTGGGTTCTGGTATAGGCGATGAGGTTTTCATCGGCTTCGAGGAGGGTGAAGGCGCCGATTGAAAGGGCCGGCTCGTCGCGGCGAAGGTGGATGAGCTTGCGGTAGAGCGTGAGCAGCGACGCGGGATCCTCGCGCTGGACGGCGACGTTGTTGGCGCGAAAATCCTGCGGCATGGGTAGCCAGGGTTTGCCGGTGGTGAAACCGGCCCCCGGGCCCGCGTCCCAATGCATCGGCGTGCGCTGCGGGTCGCGGCCCAGGCCCATGCCGGGCACGTTTTTCTCGAACGGATCCCGCACCGCCTCGGGCGGGATCGGCACATCGTGCATCCCCACTTCGTCTCCGTAATACAGCGTGGGCGTGCCGCGAAGCGTGAGAAGCAACATCGCCGCCACGCGCGCCTGCGCCGCGCCGGCGCGGGTGGCGATGCGCGGATTATCATGATTGCCCAGCACCCAGTTGGGCCAGCCGTAGCTGGGAAGCGCGGCTTCGTATTGCCGGACGGCGGTGGCGATGTTGCGCGCGCTCCAGGGAAGCGTGATGAGCTGGAAATTGAACGGCATATGCACGCCGGCCCCCCCCTCCCCGTAGTAGGCGACCAGCCGCTCGATCGGCAGATACACTTCGCCGACCATCATGCGCCCGCTGTAGCCGTCGAGCACGCGGCGCATCTCGGCGATGATGTCGTGCACCTCGGGCCGGTCGGCGATGTAGGTGGCGAGAAATTCGTGCGTGGGATTTTGCCCGGATTGGTAAGCCGGGTTGCGCGGGTTGTCGCGGAACTGGTCGTCTTTCACGATGTGGTAAATGACATCGACGCGGAATCCATCGACGCCGCGATCGAGCCAGAATTTGAGGACATCGTGCATGGCCTTGCGCACCTGCGGATTGCGCCAATTGAGATCCGGCTGCTCCTTGAGAAAGGCATGAAAATAATACTGCCCGGAGAGCGGATCGAATTGCCACGCGCTGCCGCCGAAGTTGCTGCGCCAGTTGTTGGGCGGCCCTCCGCCGGGCGCGGGATCGCGCCAAATGTACCAGTCGCGCCTGGGATTGTCGCGCGAGGATTTGGACTCGATGAACCAGGGATGTTGGTCGGAGGTGTGGTTCGGCACGAAATCCAGGACCACCTTCATCCCCCGCGCGTGGGCTTCGTTGAGCAGAATGATGAAGTCGGCGAGATTGCCGAACAGCGGATGAATGTCGCAATAATCGGATACATCATATCCGAAGTCCGCCATCGGCGAAGGGTAGATGGGAGAGAGCCAGATGGCATCGACGCCGAGCCATTGGAGGTAATCGAGGCGGCTGATGATGCCGCGCAGATCGCCGACGCCGTCGCCGTCGGCGTCCATGAAGGAGCGCGGATAAATCTGATAAATAATCCCCTTCTGCCACCATTCATGTTTCTCGGCCACGGCACGAACCTCCGGATGATTCATAATAAAGCCAGTCTCTGCATATCCGGGGGAAAAGGAAATGGTCAACGGGCGATGCGGGAAGGGAAATTCGGAATTCGCCACGAATGGGCACGAATAAGAGGGGCACTTTATCCGCCCGCAGGAAGATTCGCGCAGAGTCTTGGAGGCGCAAAGGCTCGGAGTTGGGACTTTAAACTGCCTTAGCGATTTTTCGCCTTTGTGTCTTTGCGCCTTTGCGGAGTCTGCGCAGATCCGTTTGGGGTCGGAGTCATAGGTGGCCCCAAGCCCATTCGTGGCAGTCTTCGATTCCGCATAGCGCGGGCGGCGAGTGCCCGAGACTCAGTTATAGAGATGGCAATTAGTCAAGTTGGGCCCAATTGCTGCCGAAGCAAAAGACGTGAGTATACAAGCCGCACAGGTTGTACAGTCCGCAGATGCCGCACAGCATGTGGCGGCGCAGGCGTCCAATAACGTACTGCCCGACTTTTTGCAGTTACCGGACCATTGGCCGGCTCAGGTCGATTTGCTGGGATGGTGCCAGCAGATGGGGCCGGGGCTGGCGGCGTTGCTCATCCTGCTTGGCGTGATCTATCTGCTATTTGGATACAACATCTTTAAGGCGCTGGTGGTGCTGAATGCCGCCTGCGTGGGGGCGGCGGTGGGGATGGTGATCGGCGATAAGACGGGGGCGGCCGTCATTCCGTTGGCGATCACGGGCGCGTTCATCGCCGCCGTGCTGACCTGGCCGCTGATGCGATGGGCCGTCGCCATCATGGGCGGCGTGTTTGGGATGGTGCTGGGGGCGTGCCTGTGGCGCACCTTCGGCCTTGATCCCGCCTTTGCCTGGGCGGGCGGCGGGATGGGGATGATCTTCTTTGGCCTGCTCTCCTTCATCATCTTCCGCGGCTGCGTGATGACCTATATGAGCCTGCAAGGTGCGGTGATGCTGATCTGCGGCATACTGGGGCTGATCTTCAAGTACAATGACGTGACGCCAAAGGTTTGCAACTGCCTGACGCAAAAATCATTTCTACTGCCGATGCTGATCTTCATCCCGGCGGCGCTGGGCATCATGTTCCAGCAGAACAATGCGACGCCGGCGCCGGCGAAGAAATAAGCCACACCTCCCGTGACTCGACGGAACGATAATGCCGTCAACCTGCTATACTCCCCACCCATGGCCGCTCCCACCGAATCCAACAAAGTCATCTATTCCATGACCGGCGTCTCCAAGCGCTACGACCAGAAGGTCGTGCTCAAAGACATTTATCTCTCTTACTTTTACGGCGCGAAGATCGGCGTGCTGGGCCTCAATGGCTCGGGCAAGAGCTCGCTGCTCAAAATCCTGGCCGGCATCGACAAAAACTTCGAGGGCCAAATCTCCCTGCAGCCCGGATACACCGTCGGCTATCTCGAGCAGGAGCCGCAACTGGATAATGCGAAAACCGTTCGGCAGGTGGTCGAGGAAGGGGCGCAAAAGATCGTGGCGCTGCTCGCGGAATTCGAGCGGATCAATGAGAAATTCGCAAAGCCGATGGATGATGACGCCATGACCAAGCTGCTGGAAAAGCAGGGCGCGGTGCAGGAGCAGCTCGATCATCTGGGGGCGTGGGATCTGGATCAGCAGCTTGAGATGGCGATGGACGCCCTGCGCTGCCCGCCGGGCGATGCGCTGTGCAAGGTGCTGTCCGGCGGAGAGCGTCGGCGCGTCGCGCTGTGCCGATTATTGCTGCAAAAGCCGGATGTGTTGATTCTCGATGAACCGACAAACCACCTTGATGCCGAGTCGGTCGGCTGGCTGGAGCAGCACCTTAAACGCTACGCCGGCACCGTCATCGCCGTCACCCACGACCGCTATTTCCTTGACAACGTGGCCGGCTGGATTCTCGAACTCGATCGCGGCGTCGGCATCCCCTGGAAAGGCAATTATTCCGCCTGGCTCGAACAAAAGAAGGCGCGACTGGCCGTCGAGGAAAAGACCGAATCCGCCCGCCAAAAAGCGCTACAGCACGAACTGGAATGGGTGCGCCAATCCCCAAAGGCCCGGCAGGCCAAGAGCAAGGCACGCGTGCAACGCTACGAAGCCATGCTCGCCGAAGATCAGAAGGAAAAGGAAAAGCAGGTGGAGATTTTCATCCCGCCGGGCCCGCGCCTCGGCCGGCTGGTGATCGAAGCGATCAACGTCTCCAAGGCCTTCGGCGACAACCTTCTGTTCTCAAATCTTTCCTTCTCCCTGCCGCCCGGCGGAATCGTCGGGATCATCGGGCCAAACGGCGCGGGCAAGACCACATTGTTTCGTCTCATCACCGGCCAGGACATGCCCGATGCCGGCTCGTTCAAGGTTGGCGACAGCGTGAAGCTCGCATATGTCGAGCAGAGCCGCGATAGCCTGAACGCGGAGGATAATGTCTGGCACGCCATTTCCGACGGCCTTGAAAACATCAAGCTGGGGCTCACGCAGGTCAACAGCCGATCTTTCGTCACGCGCTTCGGCTTTACCGGCGCCGATCAACAGAAAAAAGTCGGCGCCCTCTCCGGCGGCGAACGCAGCCGCGTGCACCTGGCCCGCATGCTCAAGCAAGGCGCCAACGTCATCCTCCTCGATGAGCCGACCAACGATTTGGACGTGAACACGATGCGGGCGCTGGAAGAGGCGATGGAAAACTTCGCCGGCTGCGCGGTGATCATCAGCCACGACCGCTGGTTTCTCGATCGGATCGCCACGCATATTCTGGCGTTTGAAGGGGAAAGCCAGGTGGTCTGGTTTGACGGCAACTACACCGGCTACGAAGCCGACCGGCACGCGCGATTGGGAATTGCCGCGGACCAGCCACATCGAATCAAGTACCGGAAGCTGACGAAGTAGGCGCCAGCACCACCTGCGGCCGGATCGAGCGAATGCGCCCCGCCAACGCCGATTGTTGCGAGAAGATTTCGCGGTTCACCGAATTGATGGCTCGATCATCGGCCCGGTAGATGTCGCCGGTGAGCGTGCGGGCGATGGCGGATTCCACATATCCGGCCCGCCCGCATTCCTGCCAATCCGCGCGGACGACAACGGAAATCCCCGCCTCCCCGTACGTCAGCAACCCCCATCGCGGCGGCAGATCTTTCCTGGCGATGATGCCCGTCGGCGCCAGCACATAATGCAGATTCGCCATCGGCTGAAGCAGGCACGCCGCGAACTTTCCCAATCCCACCGTCTGCCGCAACTGCCTGGCGTTCCCGCCGCGGCGGCGACTTTTCGATCGCAGATTCCGCTCCCGCTCACCCAAACAAAGCGACATCTGCCCATCCTCGCTGCAATCCCGCAGGAAATCGCTCCGCGACGCCTTGCACTCGATAAAGCACGCCTGCGGCAATTCGCGGCCGATATACAAATAATTGTGATACGCCCGAAAAATCCCCGTCCCCACCGCGTCTACAATCCCCAGCGGCTTAAGCCGAACCTCCGCCGCGATGCACCGATAGCCGGATCGAAACAGCCATCGGCACGCTTCCTTCTTCAACGTCTTATGCAAATCCGTTTCGCCCGGCATGGCACTCCTTTGCCGTGTCCAAAAACCAACAAAAATATTCTCGCGCGCCCCGCATCCCGGCCCATCCCCGGCAGCAATCCGTTATCCGGCGCGCCCTGCCATCATA
>DASRLH010000004.1:0-2384 GCA_035648595.1 Tepidisphaeraceae bacterium | reverse complement strand
GTGCGTCCAAAGGCCATCTCCGCCACTTTCCGCCGCACGTTCCGGCGGATGCGATCCCTCGTCTGCTTGCGGGCCTTGCGGATCGAACGCCTTCGTACCTTGTTCGCTCTGGCTTCCATGCCAATACTCCTTTGAATCAATGGAACGTTAATGCCACCAATATGTTATACTCGCTGGCAGAAACAAAAAAATGTGACGAAAGATGAGGCGAGACGCCCGTGATACGTTGATGGGCTGCGCCCACGGACCTCCCGCTTCTTGCAGACCGCTGCCGCTTTCCCCAATATCAATCAATGCGCCTTCACAATAAAATCATCCTCATCACCGGCAGCACCACCGGCATCGGCCAGGCCATCGCGCGCCGCTGCGTCGCCGAAGGCGCGCGGGTGATGATCCACGGGCTGGAACGCGATTGGGGCGAAAAGATGCTGGCGGAACTGGCGCCCGCCGCCGCCCTTCACATCAATGATCTGGCCGACCCCCAGGCCCCCGGGCGGCTGGTCGCGGCAGCCCTTACGGCATTCGGGCGGATCGACGCCATCGTAAACAACGCCGCCTTTATCGTGCGCAGCAATCTGGAATCGACGGACAGCTCCCTCTTCGATCGCGCCATGGCCGTCAACCTCCGCGCTCCGCTGCTGCTCGCCCAGGCGGCATTGCCGTCCCTCAAATCCGCGGAAGGCTGCGTGTTGAACATCGGTTCCATCAATGGCTATTGTGGCGAAGCCAACCAACTCGCCTACAGCATTTCCAAGGGCGGCCTGATGACCCTCACCCGCAATCTCGCCGATGCCCACGGGCGAGACAAGGTACGGTTCAACCAACTGAACCTGGGATGGGTGCTTTCGGAGAATGAATACAGGCTGAAGATGAAGGAGGGTCTCTCCGCCGACTGGCCCCAGCATCCGCCCTCCGCCTTCGCCCCCTCGGGGCGGATCATGTCGCCCGAAACCATCGCGACGGCAGCCATCTACTGGCTCAGCGACGAAAGCCGGCCGGTCTCCGGCAGCGTGCTGGAAATCGAGCAATATCCTGTCATCGGGCGAAACCCGATAAAGTGAAGATGATCGCCTCCGGCCCCGCAATCGCTCTTTCCAACGTCGGCGTCATCCGATCCGACCGCTGGATTTTGCGCGGGATCAACTGGACCGTTCCCGCCGGGGCATGCGCCGCCATCCTTGGCCCCAACGGCTCTGGGAAAAGCACGCTGACGCGCGTGATCGCCGGCCATCTTTGGCCCACCGCCGGGGACGTTCGCGTGCTCGGCGAGCGCTTCGGCGAGGTCGATCTCCACGCGCTGCGACGCGATCTGAGGCTTGTGACTTCCACCAGCCCGGTCGAATTGGATTCCGATCTCACCGCCGAGGAAGTGGCCGTCACCGGCTTCTTTGGCACGCTGGGGTTGTACGACCCAACCACCCCGCACATGCACGACGCCGCCGCGGAAATGCTCGACCGCGTCGGGCTGGCGAGCGTGGCGGATCACCGCTACGCCACGCTTTCCAGCGGCGAAAAAATGCGCTGCCTGATCGCCCGCGCCCTGGTCGTTCGCCCGAGGCTGCTGATGCTCGATGAGCCGACGATGGGCCTGGATTTTCTGGCCCGCGAGCAGGTGCTGGCTGCCGTGCAGAGCTTATCCAGCGCGGACGATGCCCATCGCCCGACGGTGCTGATGATCACGCATCATCTGGAGGAGCTCCCGCCGATCACGTCGCAGATCCTGCTGCTCAGCGAGGGGCAAGCCGCCGCGCAGGGAACGACCCAGGAGGTGCTGACGCAGGCGGTGCTTTCGCCGGTCTATCACTGCCCGATGGAAATCACGCGGCTGGGGGGGCGGCATTATGCGCAGGTGCATCCGGGATCATGGGAAGCAATTTTGCGGAAAGGGTCGTGAATCAGCTTTTATCTTTTGTGCTCTTTTTCGCGCGGGCATTTGAGGTTTTCAAACGGCCGCGTGGCCTGCTCGCGTTGGTTTCAGAAGGTTCCGGGGAATCTGGATCGATTCCCATTGCACGAAGGTGCGCTAATTGTGCCGGTGTCAGAACTCTGTTGCTGGACAACATGAAGTCGAGGAATTTTTCCCCAATTCTTCGAGACTGAACATACAGGAGTGCCTCAGCTGCCACTCGAATCGCTTTCTCTTCCGGACCATTGCGACGGAATTGTCCGGCGATGCCTTCCAACCGCGCCAGCGTCTCCTCAACTTCATCGCGGCTCAGGTCCTTATATTGACCCCTCTTGTTTTTCATGTGGCTCTCCCGTCTAAAGTGCATCACCCGGTTGGGCGGCCCATACTACTTTGCCCAGAGGGTTCTTGACAGTTTCGGCGGCGCGTCTTTTTCCCTCGCCCGGTACTCCGGGGGAAGCGAGCGGAATTGGCGGCT
>DASRLH010000003.1:0-4774 GCA_035648595.1 Tepidisphaeraceae bacterium | reverse complement strand
GGCGTCCATGCGCAAGCTCCTTTCGTGGGTGAAAGCTCAATTTTTGCTGCGAAGCTTCGCGACGACGAAACCAACATACACTCCCCACCGCGCGGGCGATACCTAACATATGCCGAACTTCTCAAATGCGATTGCCCTGGCTGTCTACATGGCATCACCGGTTGGACTTCGGCATGGCGATATGCATTTTGCGCTGAGCGGGTTGCTCCTGAACTATCAGGCGGCCACGTTTGGCGTCCGGGGTTCCGACAATGCGACGATCGTTCTGGGCGCACAGAGTGAACCACAGCCTGATCTTCACCTTCGGTTGGCGCCCGAGTGCGGCGGTCATTCTCGGGAGCAGCGCGGCGTTTTGCACGGGCCTCCGGAACTGGTGATCGAGATCGCCCATTCCTCCAGGTCGGTCGACCTGCATGGCAAGCGACGCGACTATCAGCGGGCCGGGGTGCTGGAATATCTCGTGCTGCTCGTCGAGGAACAGCAGCTAAACATTTTCGATTTCTCGATCGAAGTGCAGCCACGCGCCCACGCCGGTGGCATCTATCGCTCGAGGGCTTTCCCCGGCTTGTGGATTCACACTGCCGCCGTCTTGTCCGGAGACTTGCCTCGAGCGATCCGCACGCTCAATAAAGGCATCCAGTCGCCGGAGCATGCGGCATTCGTCAAGCACCTGAAGCGCGCCGGTCGCCAGGCAAACGCCGGAACTTCCCGGGCGGCGCGGAGATAGGTGGCGATCCGAGTTCGCCGGCGCTAATGTAAATCTGGAAAACCGAAGGTGACGATGAGCGTCCAAAACGCGATGGCGAGGATCACCGAAAGTTTGGAAATCGCCGAGCCGTGGCGCAAAAATGCGATGATCGAAGTCGTGATGGCGACGTAGCCAAAAATCTGCGACCCGATCCCGCCGATCATGAAAATCATCCCTTTTGGACCATACATCTCCGCGCTGGTCTTCGGCGGAAAAAAATGGCAGACAAATTCAACCGCCATATATAAGGCCAGGGCGCACGAGGCGCTGCAAAGCGCGACGATGGGCAAAGCCGGGCGTCTTGTGGCTTTGCCGGCGGGCTCGTAAGTCAGTGGCTCCGGCGTCTGCATCGCGTTGTCGCGAGTTTACGAAGCGCAATGCCATTGTAAACGCGGCAACGGCGGGCGCGGAAACGATATCGGCGCCTCCGCGAAGCGTTGCCTGGACGCGCCCCGCGAGCCGGGCGGCTTAACGGCCGAGGAGTGCTTGCACGTAATTTTCGTGCTCGACATCACGGGATTGCAACGCAGCTAGTATTTGTCATTGACAAATTAGATTATCTTAACATATAATGAATAATAGCATCGCATGAGCGAGCGTTCCCGTTGTTCGCCGCATTACCATTGGAGATCCAAATGCCCCAAAAGAAGTCACGGGATACGGGTTCCACCATCATGTCAATCGAACTGACACAGAAGGCTCGCCATGATCTCGATATGGCGTGCGCCGATATGGGTATGACAAAGAAAGCATTCACGGAAAGACTCATCAACTGGATTGTAGTGCAATCCCAGGTGGTCCAGCGGATGGTCCTCAATCCAGCGAAGGAACAGGCCACCAAGGTCTCTGACCTTGAAGGGTTCAGGCTCCTCATGTCGCAGCTGGAGCGACAAGCTGGCGAGAGCGCCCCAAGTGAAGGCTTCCGCGACTCCCCATGAGGGAGTTCCCGCCGCGAATTCCATGAGGGACGGAAAATCGGTATTCGCAGTCGTCGCAGCAGTTCCCGCACCAGCTATATCCTTGGCGCGTAACGCCTCTACAATCGAGAAGTTAAATAGCGTTCGCGTAACCATCAGCGGCTTGGCTGCCAAAAGATGGAGACTACATGTGCAATCAGGGGCGTAACAATTGCAAGGAGTTCCTTGTCCCGGGCGCTGTCGTAGATTTTGCGCCCGTGGAAGAGATTATTCCGGATCAGCGAGAAAACGCACCCAAGCGTGGAGATATCGCGGCTATTCAGGGTACTTCCTGCGATCACGGACTGGGAGAGCGCGCGGATTCTGTCGCGATATTTTGTCGGAGCGTCAATGGTCGTATTTCCATGTCCGTCACCGCGCCGGCCCGCGAGGCTCTTCAGTCGTGCCTGATCTGTGTGCAGGGCCTCGGCGATTTTCTGACTGTTCCGTCGGAAGAATGACTCGACGAGCGCCGTATCAGAATCGACTCGCTTACCGGTGTTCTCATTTTCGTCGGCCCTCGCGAGGGCAACAAGGATCAACCAAATCGCGAAGAACTTGTCAAACACCTCAGTTGGGTTCTCCGACTCATATTTTTGCCACCACCGAACGACGAATCGATTTATTTCGTGATCCAAGTGCATAACTGCTCCACGTAATCAGCTGGGAATGCGGCTCGTCTTGCGGCTTCAACGATCAACTCCATATACCCCTCCCTTGGCTCCCCTGATTCATCTTGGGCCGCCACATACAACATGGCCCTGGCAAGACTTTGGCCATGCTCGACGGAAGCCGTTTCGCGCCGATACAAACCGTTTCGGACACCCTCGTAACGATCGAGCAACGTGAACTGGCTGGCGTCCAGTTTCCATAGGACGCCCCATACGCGGGAGGAGTGATCAATCTTCACCGTCGCTACCCCGCGAGCATTGATTAGAAAACGCCGGTGATAGAGGGTGGCGTTCCCCACCTTACGGACGGCACCGACGCGGTCGCCCAACTTACGAGGGTCCATGTTCGATCCATAGGCAAAATAAAGACCTTTTTCCATAACAAGACTCGCGGGAAGTGATATAGTCCATCGCGAAATATACAGCATTCTCGGGCATATTTGAAACATATACGCCCGAGAGTCCGCGTGTGCTTATATCTGTGGCTAGCCGAACGCGCCTCCTATTCGCGCCCATTCGTGTTCATTCCCGGCCAAACTCTTCCCTCGCCGCCCCCGGCTGACAAAACAATTCCGTGGAGAAATACCGCTCCATCCGGTCCGCGAAGACCGTGAGGACTTTTGCATCCGCGCTGCCCTGCACCGCATGAGCCGCGACGGCGGCGCGGTAGTTGAGGCCCGAACTGGGGCCGACCGGAAAGCCTCGGCGGAACAGGGTACGGGTGGTTTGCATGGCGGCTTCAGGAAAAGACGTATTCAGTTCGGGCTATTGTCGCGTGGAACCGGCCACGCCGCGGCCCATTCACTGGCACACCGCCTCCGACACCATTTCCAACACGCGGCGTAGGCCATCGTCTCCGCCCATCGAGCCTTCATTAAACGGCGTTCGGGGGATGGGTTTCCAATTTTCGCGGGAGCCGTCGTAGTTGAAGGGCTGGGGGATGCCGGTGAGGGCGGGGTCGTATTGGCCGTCGCTGCCGCCGAGCTTGTAGATCACCAGGTTGAGGGAGGGGACGATGAAGATGCCAAAGCCGCCGGCGCCGGATTTATAGAACGCATCCGGCGGCGCGCCGGCAACGTGATTGTCGGAATTGTTCTCGAATTGCAGGCTGAAGGGGCAATGCGGGTTGTACGGCGAAGGCTTGTTGCACAGGGCAACGTAGTCGGCCGGCACGAGTTGCTTGCCGGCCCATTGGCCTTTGCGTAGCAGGCAATAGCCGAAGCGCAGGGCGTCGGTGGCATGCACGGCGATACTTCCGGCGCCGTTGGCGTGAGGCATGGTGTAATCGCCGCGATGCAGGCAGTAGCCCCACGCGCCCCAGCCCATCGGCTTGGCCAACTTTTCGCGGATGTAGTCCTGCAATTCCATGCCGGCGACGTGCCGCAACACAATGGACGCGACGTGCGGCGAAGGAGACGCATACGAATACCCCGCGCCCGGCGCCGTCCAGAGCGGCGAGCGGAGCGACGACATATCCAGGTTGCGGATGTCCTGGCCCGGCGCCCGTTTCATCGTCACCATCTTCCCATGCACCATCCCGACCGGCGCGCCCCCTTCGCCGTTGTAGCCGGCGGTCATGCACAGCAATTCGCCCAGCGTGATGTCGGCCCGGCGCGGATCATCCAGCGGGAAGGCTTCGGGCAGGTATTTTTCGGTGAAGACTTTGGTGTCCAGGCCATCGGGGATTTTGTCGTGAAACTCCTGGAGCATGATCCCGCAGGCGATGCTGGTGTAGGCTTTTCCGGTGGAGGCCATGTCGGGGTTGGCGTTGCGATGGGCGCGGCCGAAGTATTTCTCGAAGACCAGGTACCCATGCCGCACGACGAGCAGGCCGCCGTTCTTCGTGCATCGCTGCGTAAAGTCGAAAGCCTCGTCGAGGCGCTGCGCGTCCATGCCGGCCAGTTCGCGGATTTGCTTTGCGTCCTTCAAGGTGCGCCAGCCGCCCGCGCTGTCCGGAGGCGGGAAATAGTCGGCGGCGCGGAGAGGCGAGGAGGCAAGGAGAATTGCCGTTATCAAGAGCGGAGTATATCGCCACAATTGCAAGCGGGGGGTCTGCATGACGTTCACTACACTGCCCGAGTCCACAGGTTGCCAGCGTCAAAACGCCGCTAATATTGACGGCGCGATAACTTGGAGGCGTTCCGAAGGCATCCTGTAGGGTCCGCTTCAGCGGACGCTGGTGCGGAAGGCCGCGGGACTTTCCGCGTCCGCTGAAGCGGACCCTACGATTGGCGTGATTCCTCGACTACCGCGCGATCGGCACGGGCGAGACGCCTCATCTTTCGTCACATTTTTTTGTGTCCGCCAGCGAGTATAACATATTGGTGGCATTATCGTTCGATTGATTCAAAGGAGTATTGGCATGGAAGCCAGAGCGAACAAGGTACGAAGGCGTTCGA
>DASRLH010000002.1:0-13328 GCA_035648595.1 Tepidisphaeraceae bacterium | reverse complement strand
AAAACCGCAAGTCCGACGGCCCACCCGGCTGGCTCACCCTCTGGCGCGGATGGAATGACCTTCACCTGATGGTCATGGGCGCGCGGGCGGCTGGACTGAAAAAATGTGACGAAAGATGAGGCGAGACGCCCGTGATACGTTGACGGGCTGCATCAACCGACACCCGCGGCGTTTCACTATCTGTCAACCCCGTTTTTGCAGCTCATCGGCCAGCGCACCGGCCCCATAGACTTTCCGCAACGCCTCGATAATCGCCGCGGAATCGACTGAAACGGCACGGGCGGTTTTGTCGGTATAAACGTAGTCGAGGGCGAGGGAGTCGATGTTGCCGTCGAAGATGATCCCGACCAGTTCACCGGCGCGGTTGACGACGGGGCTGCCGGAGTTGCCGCCGATGATGTCGGCGGTGCAGATGAAATTGAGCGGCGTGTCAAGCCTCAACTTGTCTTTGGCCGCCATCCAGCTTTGAGGGAGCGCGAACGGGGCGATGTTTCCATTTTCGGCGGCGTGCGGGTACGCGCCGGCGATCGTGGTGAATGGCGCGATGTGCTGTTCGCCCGACCCGTAGCCGTTCACCGTTCCGAACGCCAGGCGCAGGGTGAAGGTGGCGTCGGGGTAGGTCGCGGTGCCGGTGATTTGGAAGCGGGCGTCGGCGATGCGCGCGTACGCCTGCCGCATCGGCTCATCCACCTGCTGCTCGAAGACCTCGTGCAGCGCGCGGGCCGGCTCATCCACCTGCCGGGCCAGGCGGATCATCGGATCATCCGATGCGCTGACCGCCGCGCGGCCTCCGTCAACCAGCTTGTGGCGAAGCGCGACGTCCGCCAATTTGCAATGGAGGATCAGATCGGCGGCGCGATCGCGCGGGGATTTGCCGTCGAGCACCGTCAGCACCAGCGGATCGTCCTCGCCTTTTTTCTCGACCATCAGCGACAGGGAATCGGCAAGTTTGAGCGCCTCAAGGTCGGTGTAGATCGGGGCGCTGGAAAATAACTGCTGCTTAAGGGAATCGAGATTGGACTCGCGGTATTCACGGAGCCGCGTGGCGTTGGATTTTTCGGATTCGTCGGCCAATCGCACGATTTGCCGCGCGATGCCAAAGAGCTTTGCCTGAAACGCGCCGGCCCCTTCCCACATGTGCAGGTCCACGGAAATTTGGCGCTCGATTTTCAGTGCGCCCGCGACCTGGTCCCAC
This sequence comes from Tepidisphaeraceae bacterium, assembly GCA_035648595.1. Lineage (GTDB taxonomy): Bacteria > Planctomycetota > Phycisphaerae > Tepidisphaerales > Tepidisphaeraceae > RYN-428. Next base: position 12,133 of record DASRLH010000002.1, on the reverse strand, counting down.
GATTGCGCGCCAGCGTTTCCGGCGTGGCCGCGTAGCGCCTTCTCTTCCCGCTCCCTGGCGTGCATGACGGCGGGATCCTGTAGCGCCGCAAGGCGGCCAAGCAAAGCCTTGCGGCCATTCTGCACGCCAAACAATTCGCGCTGGGCGCGGCGCGCGTTTTCGGCGCGGCGTTCGCTGTACGTCCGCAAAAGCACCTCGCGCCGCCGAAGCCGATCCAACGATTCGGGCACGGCCCAATCGCGCAGAAACTCCAGATCGGCCACGGTGTTCAGGCGATCCGTATGTCCGGGATGCCCGGCGACGAAGACCAATTCCCCCTCTTTCGGGCCCGCCGCGCTCCATTTGAGCCAATGCTTGATCTTCGCGGGGCGGTCGTTTTCGTATGCGCGAAAAAAGCAGATGTCCAGATCGTAGCGGGGGTATTCGAAATTGTCGGGATCGCCCCCGAAGAAGGCGATCTCCTTTTCGGGGGCGAAGACCAGCCGCACGTCAGTGTATTTTTTATAGCGGTAAAGCTGGTACTGGCCGCCCTCATAGAGCGTCACCACGTCACTGCGCAAGCCGGTGGCTTTGAGCGATTCCTGCTCGATGGTGTTCATGATGGCCCGGCGGGCGATTTGCGCGGCGGCGGTGCTTGTCCCTTGCTTCACCGCCGCATTCACCCGCTGTGTTACGTCCTGGATGTTAACCAGCACGTTCAACTCCATATCGGGGCACTTTAGTTCTTGCGTGCGGGTTTTGGCGAAAAAGCCATCCGCCAGCAGGTCATGCGCGGGCGTCGAAAGTTTTTGCAGTGCGCTGGCGCCGACGTGATGGTTGGTCATTACCAGTCCATCAGCCGAGACGAATGATCCCGACCCGCCGCTGTTCAAGCGCACCGCCGAGTGCATCAGATGATCGAGCCACGCGTCCGTCGCGTCGAAGCCGTGCGTCTTCTTCAGCAACTCGCGCGGCGGATTGTTGAATAGCCACATGCCTTCGTCAGCGCGGACGCATGGCGTGCGCACCAGGAAAACAACCAGGAGAGCAAGGATGTAAGAACGTGGAAACATGCGGCATTCCTATCGTATTGTTCGCTTCGTCGAACGTGGCCCGGCGGCGTGGTTAAAATGGCGCCTTCAATGATAGCCAAGCCAGCATTGTAGGGTTCGCTTCAGCGAACGCGGCACGAAGGCACGGCTGAAACAGGCCGTTTCGATAATTCGCCGAAACCGCGTTCGCTGAAGCGAACCCTACAGCGAGCCCTACGAGGCACGAGCCGGTTTCCTTCCTGCTGCAATTCGGCCCCGCGACCTTAATCCTTCCTTAACACGACGCGGATTGGCCGCAAATGCGCATGGGATATTCCCTATCCATCACAAACAAGGAGAACGAATGATTCGAGCAAAAACAATAGCGGCATCTGTGACGGTACTTCTGGGTCTTGGTGCGGGCGCGTTCGCCCAGGATGTTCGTCTGCAAGGCGGCGGAGCCACATTTCCCGCGCCAATCTACCAGCGCTGGGTCACGGAATACCAGCGGCTTCACCCGGAGGTGAAGATCGATTACCAGGAGATCGGCTCGGGCGGCGGGATTAAGGGCATCACCGACAAGACGTTCGATTTCGCCGGCTCCGACGCGCCCTTGTCCAAGAAGGAACTGGCCAAGGCCGGCGGCGCGCCAAGCCTCGTTGAGATTCCCACCGTCGCGGGCGCGGTCGTGGTGGCTTACAATCTGCCGGGCTATAAGGGGGAACTCAAGCTCGATGGCCCCACTCTGGCCGGCATGTATCTGGGCGCCATCAAGACCTGGCACGATCCAAAGATCACCGCGCTCAATCCGGGCACGAATCTCCCAAATCTTCCCATCACGCCTGTCTACCGCACCGACGGCAGCGGCACCAATTACATCTGGACCAATTACCTGTGCGGGCAAAGCGCGGAATTCAACGGGACGATCGGATCGGGCAAGACCGTCGAATGGCCGCTCGGCAGCGGCGGCCCGCAAAACGCCGGCGTGACACAGATCGTTCAGCAGACGCGCGGAGCGATCGGATACGTCGAACTCGCCTACGCCCTGCAAAACAGGATTCCGTATGCCGTTCTGAAAAATAAGGACGGAAATTTCGTGAGGCCCACCGGCGAAAGCGTATCGATGGCCGGCGAGGGCGCGGTGGGCAACATGAAGAGCAACATCCTGGCCGCCGACATCTGGAACCAGCCGGGCGCCAAGGCATACCCGATTTCATCCTTCACCTACATCATCGTGCACAAGGACCTTGGCATTCTCAAGGACCAGCGCAAGGCCCAGGCGCTCGTGCAATTTCTGCGGTGGGCGACGACTGATGGCGAGAAAATGGCCGAGCAACTCGACTACGCGCCGCTCAGCCCAGGCGTGCAGAAAAAAGTGCGGCAAGCGCTGGATTCGCTGACTCTCGATGGAAAGCCGGTCGCGACGGCAAGATAGGGCGCCTCATGTCCATCTCATCCTTCGATTCTCGAATCCCCGATCCGCTGACCGGCCTGGTTGGCGGGATCGGCGGCACGCCGGCCCGGCAGGGGGGTATCTTCAGGGCAACCGGCAACACGCTGGGCGGTGATTTTTATCTGGCCCTGCTCGCTCGCGGCAGCGCGGGAATCGTGCTGCTGATGTTGGCGACGCTGGTTCCCGTGCTGGCCATTGCCGCCGTGCCCAGTATCCGCGGCTTCGGGGCCGGATTCCTGCGCACCACGCGCTGGAGCCCGGAGCATGAAGCGCAAAAGCGCGACCCGCGCACCGGCTTCCTGGTTCACGATGAGGATGGGGAAGTCATCAAAAAGACCGTGCCCGGCGTGTTCGGCGCGCTGCCGGTCATCTATGGCACGGTCGTCAGCTCCGCGCTGGCGTTGCTGTTCGCGGTGCCGGTGAGCCTGGGGGCGGCGCTGTTCCTGGTGCGGATTGGCCCATGGCTCACAGCGTCCATCTCGATTATTTCGTTTCTGATCGAGTTTTTGGCGGCGATTCCCAGCATCGCGTATGGCATCTGGGGATTGTTCGTCGTCGCTCCGTTCCTGCAGAATCATCTCGAGCCGCCGCTGAATAACTTTTTCGGCCATGTGCCGTTCCTCCGGTTTTTGCATACGGACGGCCAGCCGATCGGGCGGGATATGTTCAATGCGGGATTGATCCTGGCGATCATGATCCTGCCGATCATCACCGCCATCAGCCGCGATGTACTCCGTTCGGTGCCGCGCGTTCAGATCGAGGGAACGCAGGCGCTGGGGGCGACGTGGTGGCAAAGCTCGTGGGCGATGCTCCGCTATGGCCGCAGCGGATTATTCGGAGCCGTCATGCTGGGCCTGGCCCGCGCGGCGGGGGAGACAATGGCGGTGGCGATGGTCATTGGCAACGCGATCCAGATTCATTCCTCGATTTTCCGATCGGCACAAACGATGTCGAGCCTGATCGCCAACGAATTTGCCGAGGCCAGCACCGACATGCACCGCTCGGCACTCATCGAAGTCGCGCTGATCCTGCTGATGATGTCGCTGGCGTTTAATGTCGTCGCCCGATATTTGGTCGTGGGCCGTCACTCGCGCGCGGGAGGGGCATAGGCATGGAGCTCACCGCTTACGACGCCTATTCGCGAGGGAAAAGTACGATTATGTTCGGCCTGTGCGTTTTGTCCACCGGCGCGATTCTCGCGGCGTTGGGGCTGGTGGTCGGCTATCTGATTTCCATCGGGTACAAATCGGTGGATGTCGCGTTCTTTACCCAGGCCCCGGTGCCGCCGGGCGGCGTGGGATATCCGGGCGGTATGCTCAATGGAATCGTCGGCACCGCGATCCTCATCGGCCTCGCCAGCGCCGTCGGCATTCCCATCGGATTGCTGGCCGGCGTTTATCTGGCCGAGTACAGCAGCAACTCCTGGATGGCCAGCCCGGTTCGATTTATCGCCGACGTATTGACCGGGGTGCCGAGCATCGTGGTCGGGATTCTCGGATATGAACTGCTCGTGGTGCCCCTGAGCCATCATTACAATGGCTGGGCGGGAGCCGTCGCACTCGCGTTCATCATGATTCCGCTGGTGGCGCGCACGACCGAGGAAATGCTGCTGCTGGTTCCGCGCAGCTATCGGGAGGCATCGGTGGCGCTGGGCGCGACCAAGGCGCGCACGATCCTGAAAGTCGTGCTGCCCGCCGCCACGGGCAGCGTGATCACCGGCGTGATGCTCGCGATCGCCCGCGTCGCTGGCGAAACCGCGCCGTTGCTCTTCACGGCACTGGGCAGCCGATTCATCGAAACAAATCCGAACCATCCGTTTCCATCGTTGACCGTGCAGATTTATCGCAAGGCGATGGAGCCGTACAAGGAGGAGAATCGCCAGGCCTGGGCGGGGATTTTGGTCCTGCTCCTGCTGATTTTCGTGCTGAACCTGATGGTCCGACTTGCCGCAAGCCCACTGTTGCGAGGGAGGCACCCGCGACGATAGCCAAACGGCCAGCCGACCGGCAGTGAAGGAGATCGACAGTTTTTTCGTGACACGGGCGTCTCGCCCGTGCGGGTTGGCTGGTATCGCGGATGCTCAGATTTTCGGAATTCCGCGCCCAAAGCACGGGCGGGACGCCCGTGTCACAATGTTACATTTATCACGAAATGTATCGAGGCATGCTCATGGTGGAAACGACAGAAAGAACAGCGCGGCGGATGTCGGCGGACCCGTCGGTCCGGCCCATTCAGCCCGGCCCCACGACGATTCCGGTGACGACCCCGGTTATCCGGTCGATCGAACCTGGCTCGGCGGTCGTGCCTGCTTCGGGCCGTTTGATGGGCAATGGAAATCCTCGCGCCGGCGGGCAGACGGCGACGCCGCGCGCGGATCAAGCCGCTGAAATCCATTCCGAACTGGCCGCCGAGCAGCACGTACTGAGCGTCGAAAATTTTCGGCTCTCCTACGGCAAGTCCCGCGCGCTGCACGGCATCACTATGAACATCCCGGCCCACAAAGTGACGGCACTCATCGGCCCATCGGGCTGCGGCAAGTCCACCCTCCTGCGCAGCTTCAACCGCCTCAATGACCTGATCGAAAGCGTGCGAACGGAAGGCTCCATCCGCTTTCACGACCAGGACATTCACGACCGGCGGGTGGACGTCATCCGGCTGCGCAAGCGCATGGGCATGGTCTTTCAGAAATCCAATCCGTTCCCGATGTCGATCTTCGAGAACGTAGTCTACGCGCTGCGCATTTCCGGCGAGCGGAATCGGCGGGTACTCGAGGAAATCTGCGAAAAATCCCTCCGCGCCGCCGCCCTGTGGGACGAGGTGAAGGACCGCCTGCACTCCAGCGCATTGGGCATGAGCGGCGGCCAGCAACAACGGCTGTGCATCGCCCGCGCCATCGCCGCCGATCCCGAAGTGCTGTTGATGGACGAGCCTTGCTCGGCGCTCGACCCCATCGCCACCGCCAAGATCGAGGAACTCATTTACGAGCTGCGTGGCAGATATACCGTGGTGATCGTTACTCATAACATGCAGCAGGCCGCCCGATGCAGCGACTACACCGCCTTCATGTACCTGGGCCGCCTCGTCGAATACGGCCCCACCAACACCCTGTTCCTCAACCCGCATCTAAAGGAAACGGAGGCCTACGTCACGGGCCGATTCGGATAGTGCGGCCAAAGAAACCGTGACACTTCCACATATGCCGCGGCGTTCCATGAATTTCGTCGTCGAGTGACCTCGTTGTATCACGGGCGTCCCGCCCGTGCAGGGTGCTATGCGATTGGCAATATCGTAATTCCTCGACTGCCACGCCATCGGCACGGGCGAGACGCCCGTGATACGTTGGCGGGCCTATTCCGCGATAAGCGCGCTGCGTTGCAATCGCGTGAGGCATTACAAAAGATCAGCTACCTACAACTGACAACCCACAACTGACAACGGACCAACCAATGCGTCATTTCGACGAACAACTCGACGAACTGTTCAAGCGGATCATCATGATGGGCTCGATCGCCGAGTCGATGATTCACACCGCCATTCGCGCCTACACGGAGCGAAACGAATCACTGGCGATGGAGGTGTATGCCCGCGAGGGGGAGGTGAATGCGTTCCAGGTGGAGGTGGATGACAGGGCGGTGAAGCTGACGACGCTACAGCAGCCGGTCGCCGGCGATGCCCGGTTTTTGTTCATGGCGTCGCGCATCGGCGGAGAGCTGGAGCGGATTGCCGATCAGGCGATCAATATTGTGCAAAACGCGCATTACGCGTTGGAGGGGCTGCCCCTACAGCCGCTGGTCGATCTGCCAATCATGGCGGGCGTGGTGCGGAAGATCGTGCATAGCAGTCTGGCGGCGATGGCCGGGCGCGATTGCCAACTGGCCGACGAAGTCCTCCAGCAGGAGGACCAGGTGGACGCGTTCCGCGACCAGATCTTCCGCATCCTGCTCACGCACATGATGGCCGATCCGCGCACGATCCAGCAGTGCCTGTCGTTGATCCTGATGGCCCGAAACCTCGAGCGCATCGGCGACCACGCCACCAACATCGCCGAGGAAGTGATTTACTGGATCCACGGGCGTGACATCCGCCATTCCAAGCCGCATCGCAGCCACGGCGGCGCCGTGCCGGCGGACGCGGCGGGCGGGGGCGACGGCGCGCCGACGCAACCCGCGGCAGCCTCTTCCACAAACCTCATTGTCAACGGAAATGGCGCGGCAACATAAGGAATGGCCGACCTAAAACGGCCATCAACTCACACCATGCAGACTCTATTAGAACTTCAAGGCACTCGCACCAAGGCAACCACCATGCGCAAAGGCACCATCCTGGTTATCGACGACGAGAAGGATTTGATCGAGATGCTTCAGTACAACCTGGAGCGGGAGGGTTACGACGTCATCGCGGCCCACGATGGGCAGAGCGGGCTGGAGGTGGCGACGAAGCATCGGCCCGATCTGGTGGTGCTCGATCTGATGATGCCGGGCATCGACGGCTTGCAGGTTTGCCAGCGGCTGCGGTCCGATCCCAAGGCCAGCCGAATGCCCATCATCATGCTCACTGCCAAGGCCACCGAAGCCGACCGGATCGTGGGGCTTGAGCTGGGCGCCGACGATTACATCACCAAGCCCTTCAGCCCGCGCGAAGTCGTGGCGCGGGTAAAGGCGGTGCTACGGCGGGCCGCCTCGCAGGCCGAGGCGCCGCAGGTGATCCGCAACGGGGATCTGGCCATCGACCTGCACGGCCACGAAGTGCTGTTCCGCGGCGAGCGCGTGCCGCTCACCGCCACGGAATTCAAGATTCTGCAATTTCTTGCCGGGCGGCCAGGCCGGGTATTCAGCCGCGACGAGATCATTGATGCCGCCCTGAATAACGATCAGGCGGTGTTTGACCGGACGGTGGACGTGCACATCACCGCCATTCGCAGGAAGTTGGGCCCGGGAGCCGCCCACATCGAGACCGTACGCGGATTTGGCTACAAGTTTCGCAATGCCGGGGAAAACGATTAACCCGGAAAATGTATAATTGACCACGAAGACACGAAGGCACGAAGGATTCAAGCAGTGTTGACATGGGGAAAAGCCCGCCGCCGTATCACGGGCGTCTCGCCCGTGCGGATGGCGCGGTAGTAGAGGAACTACGGTGTTCCCGACTCGACGCACCATGCACGGGCGGGACGCCCGTGATACGGTGACGGGCTCCGTGCCGGCACCCGCGTGGGACTGCCGCCGAATCGCTTTTCGCGGCTTATTTCCTTATCGCATACAAGTTCGATCCCGTTCCCGCGAACAACACGCCGTTCGCCGCGACTGGCGTTGAGAAAATCGCCTCCTTCAGGTCGATCGTCCCGATCACCTGTTTTTGCTTTCCCGCCGCCAGCACGCTCAGCACGCCATTCTCGTTGCCGAAATACAGTTTGCCGTCCGCCAGCAAAGTGGATCCCCAGATGTGACCTTCGGTGTCGTGGTTCCAGTATTCCTTGCCCGTGCCGGCGTCCAGGCAATGCACGATGCCGGTGGTTTCGGCGATGTAAACCAGGCCGTTGGCGACGGCTGCCGTCGAGATCGAGCGGCCGATGCCGCCGTTGGTCCACACACGGCCGGCTTGCGAAATGTCGCCGGCGCCGCGGGTGGGATCGATGCAGTTCATCGCGCCCGGGGCATCACCTTGCTCGGGATCCTGGCCGGTTGCGACGTACACCCGGTTATTGCTGATCACCGGCGTCGAGATGACATCATTGGGCCCATCCGGCGATCCATATTTCAGCGGCTTTCCCGCCTTCATATGCCGCTCGGGCGGGTTGCAATCAAAACGCCAAAGCTCCGTCAGCGTCGGCACATCGGGCGGCGGCGCGCCGGGCACGGCTAGTCTCGGTCGGCTTGGCTGTTCCCGCGATTTTACAAACCCGGCATCAAGTCCGTAGCACCATCCATCCCCGCCGCCGAATACCACGGTCGGCTTTCCTCCGATAACGCCATATGCGGGGCTGGACCAGTTGCACATATGCGTGCGCCGGCTGATTCCCGATCGTTCAACGCCCAATAGTTTGCCGGTGTTTTTGTCGAGGCAGATCAGGGCGGGGCAGTCGGGGGCCGGCAGGTGCTTGTTGGTCCAATCCACTCCATTGGACGTGTTGACGAAAAGTTTTTCGCCGACGACCAGCACCGAACTGCTGGTCTGATTGCGCGGGAACGCGCCCAGCTCGTCGCGCATGTCATAGCGCCAGATGATGTCGCCATCCGACGGCCCCTGCGCTATTGGAGACTTGCCGGGGCCGGCGGTGTATTGCGCCTCCTGCGTAAACGGGCCGCGGTTTTTGCCATTTACCTGCCCATGTACGTCCAGGCAGAGCACTTCGCAACGATTGGTGACGATGTAAACATGATCCCCATCGACCGTGGGCGATGAGCAAAGCCCGACCTTGGGGAAATCGTTAATCTCCCCGCTGGCCAGCTTGGGAATTGCCAACTGCCAAAGCATCCTGCCGGTTTGCTCGTCGAGACAAAGGAGGATGCCATAATCGCCGGCATACTTTGCATCGCGCGGCGGATCGTTGTTGGTTCCGACGAAAACGCGCCCGGCGGCCACGGTGCAGTTGCCATAGGAAGCCGAGCCCAGCTTCGCCACCCACTTCACGTTTTTAGTGGTGGCCGGATCGGTCGGGCCGCCGTCGTCTTTGGCCTTGCCGGCATCCGCGCTGATGGGCAGGTTCTTTTCGTCCGAAACCATGTTCCGCGAAGGATCATGCCCCCACATCGGCCAGTCGCCGGCATACGCGGAACATGCCGCGCCCAAGGCGCCAACAAGAAAGACAATAATCCGACAGGCTCGCATTCGTGTTCCCTTCGGTGTCAAAAGCGTCAACGTGAGGCTCGAGCAGGAACCCCCAAGGTGACACGGGCGTCCCGCCCGTGCATGTTGTCATGGAGCTTCACGAGACATCAGTTCTCGCACTTTCTGCGCGCCTGGCACGGGCGGGACGCCCGTGTCACGCCAACAGATCGCCGGCACGTCTTGTATCACGCGCGTCTCGATCTTACTCTTACATGGTGCTTTGAGATTCCAAATATCGCAATTCCTCGATTACCGGCATCGGCGCCGGGACTGTGGCGAGCGCTCCCATCGGGTTTGTACATCGGAGCCGATTCTGCATTCATCCCGGATTTTCCGCGAAAGTGGTATAATCCGCTCCGTCCTTGTTCCTGAGGAGCCTTCCATGCCGGTTGCCGAGACAGATCTGGCTTTGCTGCGCCGCTTCGAGGAGGGCGACCAGGCGGCGTTTTCAGAGATCGTGCGGCGGTATGCGGGGATGGTCTTTTCCATCTGCCGACGGATCGTCGGCGACCGGGCCCGGGCCGAGGAAATTTCGCAGGAGACGTTTTACAAGTTGATGACCCGGCCGGCGTCGGTCAGCCAGTCTTTGGGGGGGTGGCTGCACCGTGCCGCGACACGGTTGGCCGTGGACGAACGCCGCAGCGACACGGCCCGGCGCCGCCGCGAGGCGCAGGCGGCGGTGGACCGCGTCGAGGCCGACGGATCCGTCCCCGATGACAGCGGCCCGCGCTGGGCAGACGTTTCTCCCCATATCGACGAGGCCCTGACGGCGTTGCCGGAAGACTCGCGCGACCTTCTCGTGCGCCATTTCCTTCGCGGCGCGGCCCAGCAGGACCTGGCCACCGCGGCCAACACCTCCGCCGCCACGCTCTCCCGGCGAATGAAATTGGCCGTCGATCTTTTGCGCCGCGAAATGCGCCGGCGCGGCATCGACATCGCCCCCAGCCTGCTGGCCGGCCTGTTCGCCCGCCACGGCCTTGAATCGGCGTCGGCATCGCTCATACACGAACTGGGAAAGATGGCGATGGTCAGCGGCATGCGCGCCCTCGCTCGCACCGCCGCCGCCCATTGGACCGCCCGCGCCGCGGCGACGTTCCGCTCCACCTTCGATGCCGGCTGGCCCATCGCCTCGGGCATGCTGACCAGCGCCATCATCACGGCCCTGGTCCTGCTCATGCGCCCCGGCATCTTCAACCCCGCCGGCTCGCATGTCCTACCCATTCATTCACCCGTCAAGACGAGCAGGGCGCAGCAGCCGTGAAAGTCTTCTCCCCCGAAAATCCACGGGTGAGTGGCCGCGACCAGAAGAATTCACCGCGGAGACGCAGAGACGCAGAGGCGCAGACGGGGTTCCACGGACTTCATGTAACAACCAAAATTCCAAATCTGAATTGTTGTATTGCCGGAATCGCTGCCGATCTCCGAGCACTTCTCCGCGTCTCCGCGTCTCTGCGGTTGATCTTTCCGTCGTGGACAGACTCGGCGCGGGTCGTATTTCCGAGACTGACGGAATGGTTTGTCTTCATTCGTGTCCATTCGTGCGGATTCGTGGCGGCCTTCCCTGTTGGGTCGGGAGCCGCGCGTGCGCTCAGCGGGCGGACGCGGGACTGGCGCTGCCCGGCGAATCCGCGAGCAACTCCACTTTCACATCCATTCCCTTGAGGTGCTTATCGAAGAAGGCCTTGATGAGTTTTCGCGCGGCTGGCTGATGGAAGGCGGGGCCGCCGTGGCCAGCCCCGGGGAATTTTTGGAGCAGTACGTCCACTCCGGCTTTTTTCAACGCCTTCACGAATTCCTGGCTTTGTGCCAGCGGGACGAGCGTGTCTTTGGTTCCGTGCATGATGAGGATTGGCGGGTCACCCTTGCCGACATAATGCACGGGGCTGACGGCGTCGCCTTTCTCCTTGTCGTCTCCGAGCTTGACGCCGATCAGATCGGAATACGGATCATCGGGCGTATTAAATTTGATCACACTTTTGGCGTTTTTGTCGTCGGCGGCCTGTTGCATCACGGTATTAAAATCGGTGGGCCCATACCAGTCGCAGACCGCCTGCACGCGGTCGGACTGTGCTTCATTTCCGCCGATGGGGGCGAACGCTTTTTTCCCGCCGGCCGTTTCCAGGAGCGCGACCAAATGCCCGCCGGCCGATTCGCCCCAGACGCCGATGTGATCGGGATCAATATTATATTTTTTGCTGTTGGCGCGCAGCCAGCGGATGGCCGCCTGGCAGTCCTGGATTTGCGCCGGGAAGAGGGCCTTCTGGCTGAAGCGATATTCCACGCTGGCCGCGGCGTAGCCCTTGGGCACCAGGTACAGAGCCGGGCATCCCGCCTTGCTGCCGCCCATCCAACCGCCGCCGTGAATCCAAACCACCAGCGGCAACGGCTTGTCGCTGGTTTTCTCGGGGAGATAAAGGTCCAAGGATTGAGCGGCGTCGCCGCCGGGGACATACTGTATGTTTCGCTGGGCCTTCACCCCAGCGGGGAGGCCGGGTTCATTCGCGCCAAAACATGCAGTCGCGCACAGCAACGCCAGGGGCAAAACAGTAAATCGAAATCGCATGTGATAACTCCAGTGAAGTTTTCAGTTTGCCGACCGGAAGGGTCATACACATTGGCCGTTAACGTATCACGGGCGTCTCGCCCCTGCCGATGGCGCGGTGGTCGAGGAATCACGATATTCCCAATCTCAAAGCACCGCGCACGGGCGAGACGCCTCATCTTTCGTCACATTTTTTCAGTCCAGCCGCCCGCGCGCCCATGACCATCAGGTGAAGGTCATTCCATCCGCGCCAGAGGGTGAGCCAGCCGGGTGGGCCGTCGGACTTGCGGTTTTGGTGGC
>DASRLH010000001.1:0-3126 GCA_035648595.1 Tepidisphaeraceae bacterium | reverse complement strand
CACCCTACCCCCCCGGCGTACCGGGAGCGGGGAATGGAATCGCGCTCGTGAAACCGTACGCGCAGGCCTTTACCTGCTGCCAGAGGAGTGCGTTCAGGTATGGGCGCGATGTCGAGTAACGCCCATTCTATGCCAGCATCCGCCCGGCAAACCCGTCAATGTTGACGCCAACGCGGCCGGGGAAGAATTGTCGGGCGATGGCGACGATATCATCGCGGTAGGCGAGTGTCACCGACCGGGGGTCGAGCTGGGCCATCGCCATCGGCAGGCGTGTCCGCAATGTTCGCTGGCCGGTGGGGCTGCCGTCGCCCTGGATGAAGTGATCGATCACCACCGCATCCGCCGCTTCACTGAGGCGACGAAAGAATGCATGCGGATCGCGGATTGGAAGTAGGGGAGCGACCGTGGCCACCGTTCGCAAGCCGGCGGATTTGAGCGTTCGCGCCGCCTCGATGCGCTTATGCACCGGGCTGGCCGACGGCGGCAGGCCAGGGATATCCTGATCGGTCTCGACGCTCACATGAAACCGCATCTCGCAGACCCGCGCGAGCCGGCCATACAACTCCATGTAGTCGGCGACGTGGTGTGAATGCGACTGTACGATCAGGAAATCGGGCGGCAGTTCCACCATTGCCTCCAGCACGCCATGAGTGATTCGCGCACTGCGCTCGATGGGTTGGAACGGCTCGGTGGAGCTGGAAAGAAAGACGCCGAACCGTCCCCGCGCCCGCCGGCCCCATTCCCGTTCCGCCGGGTAGTTATCGCGATATGCGTCGGCGGCATTCGTCCGCACTTCGACAAACGATCCCCACTCCTGCCCGCGCGTCAGATGCCCGTTGTGCCGAACGTAGCAGCCCACGCCGCACAAGCTATTGCCCAGCGCGCATCCGCGGTACGGCTGGAGCGAGTGCGAGCAGACCGTCACCAAGAATCCGCTGGAGCGCGTGAGGACGTTGGCGATGGTGGAATGGGTGATGACCATTGGAAGCCGGACATCCGATTCCAATGTTACGCGAGCGCGTGAGGAAAAAGCGTATGACGGAAATGAATCGGCGAACGTATCACGGGCGTCTCGCCCGTGCGAATGGCGCGGCAGTGGAGGGATCGGGATTCTTCGACTCCAATCGCAACAGGCACGGGCGAGACGCCCGTGATACGATGAGCGAATTCAACTCCTGAGGACGGTGGACGGATCGCGAGCGGCCGAGACGCGAATGCAGGTATCATCGCGGCTATCTTCGCGACTTTGCGACTCCGCGGCTCTGCGCGTTCTTCCCAAAGCAGGCACCCCAGTCGGTGTTCACCCATTTCGATGCAGTTGCGCCACCGTTCCGACCATTTCCTCGACGATTCGTTCCAGGCTGTAGGCTTTCTTCCAGCCGGGGTAATGTGAGCGGAGCTTGGCGAGGTCGGTGTAATAGCAGATATGGTCGCCGATGCGGTTGGCGTCCTGATAGGTGAGGCGGGGGCGTTTGCCGGACACGCGGGCGATCATTTCGACGCATTCGAGCAAGCTTGCGGCGTTGTCCTTGCCGCCGCCCAGGTTGTAAACCTCGCCGGGGCGGGGGGCCTGGGCGAAATGCCAGAAGGCGTTGATCACATCATGGCAGTGAATCTGATCGCGGACCTGTTTTCCCTTGTAGCCGAAGATGGTGTAGGGGCCTTCGTGAAGGGCGACGTCAACCAGATAGTTGAGGAAGCCGTGAAGCTCGACGCCGGAATGTTGCGGGCCGGTGAGGCATCCGCCGCGAAACACGCCGGTCTTGAGGCCAAAGTAGCGGCCATATTCCTGCGCCATCACATCGCCGGACAATTTGGATGCGCCGAAAACGCTGTGCAAGCATTGGTCGATCGGGAACGACTCTGCGATGCCGTTGGCGTAGGCGGCGTCGGCATAGTCGTAGCGGGTTTCCAGTTCGGTCAGCGCAATGCGATTGGGGCCGTCGCCATACACTTTGTTGGTGCTGATGTGGATGAACACCGCGTCGGGGCGATGGCGTCGGGTGCACTCCAGCATATTTAGAGTGCCGACCGCGTTCACGTCGAAATCGTCAAACGGGCGCTTGGCGCCCAGATCATGGCTGGGTTGGGCGGCGGCATGAATCACCAGATCAAACGCCTGTGACTTGAACAATGCCTCGACGGCATCGCGGTCGCGGATGTCCAGGGGATGATGCGTGAACCGTTTGCACGAAGCCTGCAGGCGGCGGAGGTTCCAGGTGGTGTCGCCCTTGGGGCCGAAGAAGTCGGCGCGCATGTTGTTGTCCACGCCGACCACCGGGAAATCCAAGCGGTCAAAGAACGCGACCGCCTCCGAACCGATCAAGCCGCTGCTGCCAGTAACCAATACACGCATGCTAGCGGCTCCAATTCAGAGGAAGGAAGAAGAGAATTTCGACGATTATCGCGTCGGTCGCACCAGAAGAAGAATCACCACGGAGGCACGGAAACACGGAGGCGCGCCCGGTCGATCCACACCCTCCACCGATCAAGAAGTAAAACATTACTTCAAAATTCGCGACACTTCAGCCGCTGCAGCGGATGAATGCCAAATTCGGCCGTCGGATGGGCTGGTCGTATCACACGGTGTTGCATTCGGCTGAAATCTTACGAAGCAAACTCCATATTGCAAAATGGCAAATCGCCTCGAATGCGCCTCCGTGCTTCAGTGTCTCAGTGGTTGTCTTGTTTGCGGCATCCATTCAACTCATCGCCGACGCCAGCGGCCTTCGGGCGTTTTTGGGGCGGCCGGTCATTTGATCGTAAATCCAGCGGTAGGTTTTTTCCATGCCGTCGCGGAGTCTGGTGTCCGGTTCCCAGCCGAAGACCTTCCTGATCAGCGTGTTGTCGCTGTTGCGGCCATTCACGCCCTTGGGGGCGTCCAGATTATACGATCGCTTGAGTTTGATCCCGGCGATGTCCTCCACGATGTCCACCAACTGATTGATGCTCACGCCCTCGGCGGAGCCCAGGTTGATCGGATCATGCCAGGTGTCGCTGTCGGTGATCATGTAGATGCCCTTGAGGCAATCGGTGATGTACATGAACGAGCGGGTTTGCCTGCCGTCGCCCCAGATCTCGATGTTGTGATCTCCCGAGAGCTTGGCCGCGATCACCTTGCGGCAC